>CAYZVY010000048.1:0-14462 GCA_964481675.1 uncultured Verrucomicrobiota bacterium | reverse complement strand
CCGCCGGCTGGCCCATCATCCGCAACGGAATGCGGGGCAGGGGAATGACGGGGGGTGGCGCTCCCGGCGTTTCCAGTTTGCCGACGGGTTTGACGCCGGGAATGGGTGACGCGGCCGACGGGGGCGCCTCGCCCGCCTTTTTATTCATCTCTTCCTGCTGGCGCTTCAGGGCGTCCTGGATCAGGCTCATGTTATAGTCCCTCCAATTGTTTGATGGCCATGGAGACGCAGGCGGCGTCGATGATCCTCTGTCCCAGAACATAGCCCGCCAGCAGCGCGTTGTCGCTCAGCGCGTTGATCAGGCGGGGCACGCCTCCGGATGTCTGAAAGATGAGCTGGACGGCTTCGGGCGTGAACGCGACCGCCGCATCCGCCCCGGCCGTTTTGAGACGGTGATCGATGTAATGGGCCGCGTCCTCCACGTCCAGGGGGGGGAGATGAAAACGCACGAGGATGCGCTGGCGCAGCTGGCGGAGCTGGGGGCGGTTGAGAACCTCGCGCAGTTCCGGCTGGCCGGACAGGACGATCTGCAGCAGCTTGTGCTGATCCGTTTCCAGGTTGGACAGCAGGCGGATCTGTTCCAGCAGTTCGAGGGACAGATTCTGGGCTTCGTCGATGATCAGCGCCACGTTGATGCCGTTCCGGTTCTGGTCCAGGAGAAACGCGTTCAGCTGGTTAGTGTGGGACAGCTTGTCGCGGCCGGCCGGCGTTAAACCGAAATCCTGCAGGATGGCGCGCAGGAGCTGGGTTTCCGTCAGGTACGGGTTCAGGACCAGCGCGGAGCGGATGGAGTCTCCAAGGTGGCTCAGCACGGCGCGGCAGAGCGTGGTTTTGCCCGAACCCACTTCGCCGGTCAGCTCGATGAACCCCTTGCGCGACGTGATCCCGTACAGCAGATGGTCGAACGCTTCCTTGTGATGGCGGGACAAGTATAAATAACGGGGATCCGGCGTAATGTTGAAAGGGAACTCTTTCAGACCATAAAAGTCTAGATACATGGAGTAGGGTATCCGTGTTTACAGCTATCACTTTTTTTATGACATATTTTTCTCCGTTTTGCAAATTCAATATCCTTTTATTGCTTGTCCGGGTGACGGTTCGGATCTAGGATGGAAATCTCAAATTGCCGAGGATAACGTGAATCCCGATATTCTGAAAAGCCGGTTGGCGGTCCTTCTCTGTCTGTTATGTGCACTGCCTCTTCCGGCGGCCAGGCAGCCCCCGGCTGTTTCGTTCAAGGACGGGGAGGAAAAGGACGCGCTGAGCGACGTGATTTCCGAGTTGCATGTCGAAAAAGGCAGCGGGTGGTGGAATCCGGGCTGGCCATACCGCCGGGCCTGCACCATCCAGGATCCACGGTTGGGCATGACGGGCGGAGAGGTGTTCCTGACGGATCCCGATCCGTTGCTCATGGCGAATACCCGCCCGTGCGCGGCGGGGCTTGCCGATTTGCGGGCGGTCACGCTCAAGGGAGAGGAGATACCCTGCGGGGTGACGCGCTTCGGGCAGGATGACGGACTTAGCCTCATCTGGCTTCGGCCGGATCCGGCGGCCAAACCGCCTTTCGTTTTTTTCCTGTATTACGGCAACCCCAGGGGGCAATCGGCCGGCGGGCCCGCGCCCGCCCGCATACCGGACGAGCGGGATCGCATGACGCCGGTCCTGGGAGCGGAGGAAACGGCGCCGGGTTATGGGGAGAAGGCCGCACCCACCGCCTCGTTTTTCACCAACCTGGTGGTCCTGGAAGCGGAAACGTGCCAGACCGATTTCGGGAAGCCGGGCTTCACCTACGATCGCCAGCCACCCCAGATGGCCTGGCAGATCAAGGGCGGGAGCGATGACATTTTGAAGGCGGCTTCCGCCGGAGGCTACCTGGCGTCCACGTGCCCTTGGCGGCCCCAGGCGATTCCGGAGCCGATCGTGGCCTCGAACAGCGTCGTCATCCCGTTCGCGGGGCGCTGGCAGGTGTGGGTGCGTTACCGGACGACCCGGTATTACCCGGCTTCGGATCGCGGGAAAGGCGGCCTGCCGACGCAGGAGCAGTTTGTCCCCTTTGAGCTGAGGTTGGGAGACTGGTCCGCCCTGTGCGGTACCAACCAGGCGCCCGGCGCCCTGTTCCGGTGGGACCACCGGGAGGCGGATCTCCCCGCGGGCGATCTGGACGTGCGGTTCAGGATGACGGGGATGTCGGCCCCGGATTGCGTGCTGCTCACCCCCGATCCCGCCTATCTTCCGGATCACCGCGACTTCAACGGCCCCGTCTGGATGCGCTTCCGCGTGACCGACAAAACATTCGGCCCCTACTGCGCGGAATTGTTCTGTGTGATCACGCCGTGGTCCTCGCACGGCCCCCAGGGAGAGTCGGCCGGCTACCTGTTCCGCAACCAGGTGGTGAACGGGGAGACGGAGCTGAACATCATGAAGCGGGATCCCGAGGCCTTCATCCGCCCCGGCGAATGGACGCCCTGGATCCGGGCGATGCATTCGACCATGCGGACCTGGTGGAGCCATGTCCGGTTTTATGCCCGCGGCAAGACCTACGGCCACGGCGGGGCGCCGAACCTGACAGCGGATTTCGAGTTTGCCACCCGGCCCGACGAGCAGCGTGTTTTCCGGCGCGGAACCGAAGCCTGGGAGAGCACGCCGGGACTGTCGGTCCTGATGCCCCAGGATCTGGGGTGGAGCGACGTCAACCGCCGCACGCTCTCCTTCGCCCAGTGGGCCCGGCAGCGGTTCCGTTTCGTCGAGGGTCTTCATCTTTCATCTTCGGTCCGGCCCAAGGACATCCTGGTCACGACCATGTCCACCTCGGTGAGCGCCGAGGAGACGGACCTCATCGTGAAAACCTGCGGGCTGCTGGGGTTCAACGGCCTGGAAATGCGCACCCCGCTGAACCGTGACGCGTTCGCGACGCTGGCCGCGAAGCACGGGATGACGTGGTCGACGGCGCATCATTGGGCCCCCCGTTTCGGCCTGGCCGAGATGCCCGACCAGCCGGCTCCGGGGCAGTCCTGCGAGGAGGCGCTGAAGGCGTTCCTGGACGCGCAGTGCCGGCTCTGCTATGCCCCCGGCCCGCGCTGGGGCACGGATGCCATGCCGGTCCGCCTGCTGATCATGGGGGATGAGATCGGCCCCGCCACCTCGGCGCCGTTCATCAACGGGCATCCGCTTCTGAAGGGTTATTTCCACGAGTATTTGAAAGCCCAGGGGCTGGCGCCGGCCTTTTTCGGACGGACCAACTGGACGGAGGTGTCGGCGTTTTCGTATAGCCAGTTGCGCAAGGGGTCGGAGGGCGCGGACGCCCTGGCGGAGTACCGGAAAGCGCGGGGACTGCCTCCCGATCCGGACCTGGAGGAGGCCCAGCCGGCCATGCCGGACGGGCTCGCGATGCCGGCGGGAGAGGGCGTGGTGGACGACTTGACGGCGGCCGAGGAGGAGCGCCAGGCGGAGCTGCGGCTGGCCCGGCCGGCCGGGCCCAAGGCCGACCTGGAGGAAAAGCGCCTGTACCATTGGACGCAGCGCTTCCGCAGCCATTACACGACCGTGTTCTACGGCGCCGCCTCGGCCGAGATCCGCCGCCGCTCCCGGGAGATGGGGAGGCCCCTGCCGTATGCCAACCCGAACTTCCAGGCCATGCCCGAGATGTGCGGGCAGATGTGGGACGGCGCGCTCAACCTGTTCGACTGGGCCCGGAGCGGAACCACGGAGTTCCTGTTCATGGAGGACTGGATCGGCGATCCCTACCGCGTGGCGTTCGGCCAGCGGCTGCTGGCCGCGGCGGCTCGAAAAAAGGGACAGAAGCAGGGGGCTCTGATCGTGGCCGACCGGGCGCCGCGGCAGCGGTACCTGATGAGCCTGGCCAACGGCGGGCGGGTGTTCCTGTCCTATCTCTACGGCCCGCTCCAGGTGATCGGCCCGGCCTGGGCGGAAAACGAGCTGACCGTGCGGTCCTGGGCGGAGACCCTGGCCTGGACGGGCCGGCTTGAGAAGGAGCTGATGGGGGCGGCCAACCGGCCGGCGGAAGCGGCGCTGCTGATCGCCAACACGTCCGAGATCAACACGCCCTACCTGACGACCTCCGTGGTTCCCAAGCGTCCGCTGAACGAGCGCCATCACCTGTTTGCCGCGCTGATGGACGCCGGCATTCCCGTGGAACTGGTGGGCGAGGAGGAGATTCTCGAGGACGGCGCCCTGGCCCGGTACAAGGCGCTTTACGTGACCGATCCGCACGTCGACAGCCGCGCCCAGGAGGTGATCCGGGCGTGGGTGCGCAAGGGGGGCGTGCTCTGGGCCACCCATGCGGCGCTGATGCGGGAGGAATACGACGTTCCCACAACCCGGTTTGACGAGGTGTTCGGCCTGGCGTCGCGCGGCAATCCCGTTGCGACGGGGCCGGCGCAACTGACGCTCAGTTCGACCAATCGCATCCGCGTCGCGGGATCGGCCGGCCTTTCCGCCGTGGAGTTCAACGCGTATCCGATCCGGCCCGACTGGAAGCTGGGCGAAGCCGGTGTGCTGGCGGTCTTTGCGGACTCGGGCGCGCCCGCCATGATTCACCATGCTTACGGCAAAGGGCACGCGTACCTGTTCGGAAACTCAAGCCAGGCGTGCAACGGAGGCCAGTATGGGCCGGGGGCGCTCGAGCCCGAATGGGCGGCCGCCAGCCGCCAGCTGGTCACGCTCGGGGCGCTCACCGCCAAGGTGGCGCCGCAGGTCGCCCTGTCCCGTCCGCGCGTGCTCTGGACCGTCCTGGACGGTCCGGATTATGCCATGCTGGTGCTGGCCAACTGCCTGCCGGGCCCGGCGAACGGACTGAAGGTCGAGGTGGTGCTGCCCCGCCGCCCGACGGACGTGTTGTCCGGGCGGGGCCGGGCGGTGCCTTTCGAGTGGGCGGACGGCCGGGCGCGTCTGACGCTCGACCTCGAGCAGGACGACGGGGAGATCCTGCTGTTCCGGTGAACGGGGCTGCAGGGCCGGCCGCGACGGGCATCGTTAAGAAGGCGGCGTGTCCGATTCCCTCAGCAGCCGGTAGCCGACCCCCGCCTCCGTCCGGATTTTGACGGCGCCTTTCAATTTGGAGCGCAGGTTCGCCAGGTGCACTCTCAGGTATTGCCGCTGTTCCGCCGATTTCGGACCCCAGATGGCGCGCAGGATGTGATCGTGCGTCAGGACGCGCCCGGCATGGCGCGACAGGAGCGAGAGAAGGGCGTATTCGGTCTGCGTCAGGTGCACGTCGGCGTTGTGGACTTTGACGGTGCGGGCATGGTAGTCCACCTGCAGGCGGCCACAGACGAAAAGCGGCTCCCCGCTTTCGGCCGGGCTGCGCCGGGCCAGGGCGCGGAGGCGCGCGATCAATTCCATGCCGTCGAAGGGCTTGGTGATGTAGTCGTCCGCGCCCGCTTCCAGGGCGGCCACCTTCTGGTCCGAGGCGTCGCGGACGGACAGGATCAGGACCGGGATCTGGCTCCACTCCCGCAGGCGGCGCACCACCTCGACGCCGTCCAGGTCCGGAAGGCCCAGGTCCAGGATGATGATGTCAGGCCGGCCGGTGGCCGCCAGGTTCAGGCCCGCCTGTCCGGTATCGGCGTCCAGCACGCGGTAGCCAGCCCCGGTCAGCGTAAGGTGGAGAAGCTTCCGGATCTGGCTCTCGTCGTCGATGATCAGCACCGTCATGGCCGCATTCATGGGTTCATTTTCTCCGCCAGGCTGAATTTGGACGCGCAGGGAAACGTCATCACGAAGCAGGCTCCCTTGCCGGGTTGGGAATGGACGCCCAGGGAACCGCCCATGAGTTCCGCAAACTGGCGGGCGACGGGCAGTCCCAGGCCCATGCCGCCGGGCTGCTCACCGGGCCCTCTGAAAAAGCGCTCGAAGATGCGATCCTGCTGGTCGGGCGGGATGCCGGGCCCCTGGTCGGCGATTTCGATCCGGAGCCGGTCCTGATGGGCAACCGCGCGGATCTCGATGGCGGTTCCCGCGGGGGCGTGGCGCAGCGCGTTGAAAAACAGATTGTCCAGCGCCGTGGTGAGCAGGCGGGGATCGATGTGGATATAGACGGGTTGCTCCGGCAGCGATAGGCGCGCGCGCTGCTCGGCGAGAACCCCTTTTTTCCCTTCCATCCATTCCTGAATGAAGTCAGCCGATTCACACCACTCCAGCGCCGGGCGCAACGTGCCGCATTCGATCTGGGCCAGGTTGGTCATGTCCTTGACTACCAGGTTCAGCCGGTCCACCGCGATGCAGGCTTCCTGCAGGATCATCCGGGCGTCCGGGTGGAGTTGCGGGTCCTGCCGGAGATGCTGGAGGGCGCTGGACAGGACCGATATCGGGGTATGCATTTCGTGCGAGAAGTTATCGAGTAACGCGCGCTGCATTTTCTGGGATTCGACCGCGATGCCCGCCACCCGGGCCTGTTGCGCGTTCTCGTCGCGTTCCATCATTTGCGCCATCAGTCCGGTCATCGATTCCATCAGCTCGCGCTGGAGGGTTTCCCAGGTTTCCCCTTCGGGGAGTTGAACGGCGAGAACGCCCCGCGGTTTCCCGTTTGAATACAGCGGGACAAACGTGGTGGGACAGTCTGGAAATTGCTCGGTCAGCCGTCCGGCCCATTTGCGGTGAAGCAGGGACCACGCGGCCAGGACCAGATCGGAGGGGGACAGTTCCAGCCGGCCCGCCGGGTGCGTGGCCAGGTTCTTGCTGTCGGGGGCGGGGCGCAGCAGGGCGGCGCTGCAATGGAACACGCTTTCGATCTTGGCAAGGGCGCTTTCCAGTCCGCCGCTTTCAAAATCCCGGTTTTCGTTCAGCCCGCGCAGCAGGTCGTACAGCGTGCGGGCAGTCCGCTCGCCTTCCAGTCCGCCCCGTTCCCGGGCCCGCAGCACGGAGGCGATATGGCCGCTGACAAGCGCGGTGACGAAGAACAGGGCCAGCATGAGGGCATCCTCCAGCCGGTGGATGCGCAGGGAGTAGCGCTGGGGCAGCAGGAAAAACCACCAGGCCATGGTGCTGCCGAACGCCAGCAGCATGACCGGCCATCGGCTCAGGAACAGCGAGGCGATGATCACGCTCAGCAGGTAGAGGGGCGGGACTGACGAATAGCCCAGAGTCTGCGCGGCCGCGACGCCCAGGCCGGTCACGCCAACCAGAATGGCCGACGTTCGGACCCATTCCCGCCAGCCGGAACGAACCCTCGGGAAAAAGGGACGCTGTTGCCAGCGCAGGGGATCCAGGGGAACGAAGGCGATGTCGAGGTTGCCGCTTCTGGCAAGCAGCCTGGCGCGCTGCAGGCCGAGCCTTCCGTATTCCCACCACGAGGAGGGAGGATCCTTGCCCAGCAGAAGGCGGCTGATGTTTTGCTGCCGGGCCACGCGCAGCAGCACGTCCACCGGGTCGGGTCCGGCCGTGGTGATAACCGTGGCGCCGAACGAACGAGCCAGATCCAGGTTTGCGGTCAATTGGCGGTGCTCCGCCTCCGTGAGCCGCTCGCCCTGATTGATATAGATGGCAAACCAGGCCCCCCGGGAGCCGGCTGCCTGCCGGGCCACGCGCAGCAGTTGCTCGTCGGCCGTCCGGCTGCCAATGACAACCATGATGCGTTCTGTCTGGGTTTGATCAGGGCCGTCGCTCATGCTTGAACCGTATCACAAAGTATAGGATCGCGTAAGCTAAAAGCAGCCGTTTAATTCGTATCAGATCAGGAAAAATCCCACGGCTACAATGGCGTAAATGGCCAGCAGCAGAAGGCCTTCGAGCCAATTGGTTTTCCCCGAGCTGACGATCCGCGTGGCAATGGCCACGCTGGCGGCGAAGATGAACAGCTCGATCGGCAGGAACACGATGCTCATGGGAACGTAAAACAGGCTGACCAGAACAAGCAGAGGCGCCACGAACAGGGCGATCTGGAGGCAGGACCCCACTGCGATTTCGATGGCGATGTCCATCTTGTTTTTCAGGGCCATCACCACGGCTGTCGTATGTTCGGCCGCATTGCCGACGATGGGAATGAGAATCAGGCCAATGAACGCCTTTTTGATGCCCAGGGCGGCGGTCATGGGCTCGATACTCTTGACCAGGAATTCCGATTCCAGGGCGATGAACACCGTGCAGGTGGCCATCACAAAGATGCTGAAGCCCTTGCCCCATTCCGCCGTGACATCCTCCGCGTGCTCAACGCCGTATAAGTCGTCGTGATTGCGGAACGAATAGATCAATCCCAGCACGTAGATGGACAGGAGCACCGCCGCCACGATGGTGCTGAAGGATTCATATTTGGTGGAAATGACTCCGTCCGGGATGGAGTAGGTGAAGACGGCGGGAAGGGCCAGTCCGATCATGGCGAACATCAGCATGGTGGCCGTGAATTTCCCGAGTTGCGCGTCGAACTTCAATTCCTTGTGCTTTAATCCGCCGAAGAAGATGCTGAAGCCGAGGACGAACAGGATATTGCCCAGCACCGAACCGGCCAGCGAGGCCTTGACGACATCAAACATGCCGGCCTTGAGCGCGAAAAAGGCGATGATCAGTTCCGTTGCGTTTCCGAATGTGGCGTTCAGGAAGCCCCCCATCTTGGGGCTGGTGTAGGTGGCGATTTCCTCCGTCGCCACACCGAGATAGCCCGCCAGGGGAACGATGGCCAGGCAGCTCATGAAGAACATGGCCGATGGGCTCCACTCGAGAAAATACCCGATGATGGTAAGAGGGATGAAGATCAGGAGGTATCTCAAATAGGTCATCGGGACGCCGTTTTAATGTGTTTGGGCCTAAAATCTAAAGATACGCTATTTTGAGGGTTTCCGATAATCAAGAAACGGACGGCCGTGTTAAGAAAGTATAAAGAGGGTATCGGAGCCGCTTGAGTTTCTTCCGATATTGGGATAGGGTTCCGGCACTACCGAAAGCGAGGCTGCCCATGCCAACCCAGTCAGGATTCACGCTGAGACCCTATCAGGTTCTATGCGCCGTTTGTTCACTGGACGAGGGCGGCCGGACATGCGATCCGGAATCGCAACGCATCCTGAAGGCCGTCCGGGAACAACCGGACCTCCCGTTGACGCTGGCCTGCAATGCCGGCGAAGTGTTCGCCTTCCAGGATCCGGGGCCTGCGCGGGACACGCCGGAAGGCGCCGAGTTCAATATCCGGCGCGATCTGGAGATCCTGCACAAGCTCAACCTGTTTCCCGGTTGCACCTTGCCCGCCCGCATTATCTTTCACCGGGTGCTGGAGCGGATTGAGGACGTGGCCGGCATCTGCGGCTATGAGACGGTGACGGCGGAGGCCTGGAAAGGCTGCCCGCAAGCGTGCGGCGGCTGCTACCGCCGCGGGCGCGAGAAGGGGATCGGCGCCATCATTCCGCCACGCCCGGAGGCGGACATGAAGGCGGACAAGGAGCGGTCCCTGGCGGCGATGAGGGGGGATGATCCCGTCAAGGTCCGCCCTCATATCCTGCTCTGTTCCGTGTGCCAGTATGGCGCCGGGACCCGCCCCCCGTATCCGGAAGACAATCTGCCCGAACTGCTCGAGATGGTGTTCAGGAAACCCGACACCCGGATCATGCTGGCGCCCCATGCGGACTGGATGATGTGCGCCCCATGCCCCTTCCGGGCGGCCGACTCAAATGCCTGTGTCCACAACAGGGGGTCGGGCGGCCTGCCCAACCAGATGCGCGACTTGCGGGTGCTTCAAAAGCTGGGATTGACCTATGGGGCCACGCTGCCGGCCCGCGACCTGTACCGGCTGATTTTCGAGCGGATTCCAGGCACCTTTGCCATTTGCCGGCTCGATCACGCCGCGGCATCCGTGTGGCATACCGGTTGCGGGACGGAACCGGCCGATGCGCCCAATTATGAAAAAGGCAAAAAACTGCTCGCGGACCTGATGAAGTTGTAGTTTTTTTACTTACCGTTTGCGGATCGGTTTCCCCTTGCGGAACAGGTCGTTGCCGATGCGGAGGATCTTCGGCGCGCCCAGGATCTCGGGCCATGCGAGCGTGACGGGAATCCCCGGCAGGAGGTCGAAGAAGTTGTCGGGATAGGCTTTTTCGCCGTCCAGGTCCAGGCAGATCCGCCAGGCAAAGGCGGTTGACGAGAAGGTGACGTTCCCTTTGGTCCGGCGCATCCGGACCGCGGCCCGGGGCCATGTCATGTCCTTGAAGAACGGGAGGAAGAGGCGGTCCCGCGCGACCTCCGTCCCGCCGCCGTCGGTGAGCCGCGCGAAGGCGCCATGGGTGGCTTCCCCGCGCTTGAGCAGGGCCGATTCCGGGAATTCGCCCAGCAGCGTGGAGGCATTGGCCGGCAGGACGGCCTCCTGCTCCCGGTCGAGCGGATAGCCGCCCGCGAGCGCGAACAGGCCGAACCGGACTGTGCCGGTCCACGCGGCCCCCTCGTTGACGCCGAAGATCCGGATGCGCCCGGCTTCCCGGGCCACCACCACGGCCAGCGGCTGGAAGGCCCGCTTCACGGGGTGGTAGGAGGGCGTCCGCCGCAGGAAATAGTCCACAATGGTCCAGCTGCGGATCATGGGCCAGCAGTCGTTGTACATCCAGAAGACGGCCGAGGCGGTGTCAAACATGCGCCGGCGGAAGTTGCGGATGTATTCCGACAGCCCTTCGCCCTGCAGGAGGCCGCCCGCGTAGACGAACTCCTCCAGGGACAGGTTTTCCAGCTTCACTCCCAGCCACTGCTCGAGCATCAGGTCGGGGTGCCGCTGGTTACTCCAGAAGGAGACGCTGTTGTCCGTCATTTCCCAGGCGAACGAGCCGGGCTTGCGCTGGCCCGGCGGGAGGCACGCCTTCAGGGTCGGCAGCGCCGTGGGGCCCAGGATGCCGCCCTCGTTGGGGAAGCGGCACGCCATATCGCGGTAGTTCCTGAAATCGGTATTGGTGAAGCCGATGCTCCACGGATGCTGGTCGCCCACGTGGTCCGCCGTGGGGCTTTCGTGATCCGGCGAGTAGGGGGAGCTGGGCAGGTAGAACCGGGTGCCGTCCTCCGCGTTCACGATGCGGGGGAGGATGTTGTGGAAAAGGGAGTGGCACGGCATGGTCAGGTCCTTGTCGTACCCCCAGAAGTAGTAGCCCTGCTCGATCTCGTTGTTGCCGCACCAGACCACCAGCGAGGGGTGGTGCGCGAGCCGCCGCACCTGGAACACCGCCTCCGTTTTGACGCTCTGCGTGAAGGCGGTGTCCGTCACCGGGTAGCGGGAGCAGGCGAAGATGAATTCCTGCCACAGCAGGATGCCTTTTTCGTCGCACAGGTCGTAGAGCGTGTCGCTTTCATACAGCCCGCCGCCCCAGATGCGCAGCAGGTTGAAGTGGGCGTCCAGCGCCAGTTCGACCAGCGCGGCGTAGCGGTCGGGGCCGATGCGGGCCGGAATCGGATCGGCCGGCACCCAGTTGCCGCCCTTGATGAAAATCGGCTTGCGGTTCACCTCCAGCTTGAAATACCGCCCCTTTACCGGATGCGGGTCCTGGCAGACCCGGACATGGCGGAATCCGACCCGGCGGGAGAACGCGGCCAGTGTTTTATGGTCAGAGCGGAGGACCGCTTTGACGGCATAGAGCGGCTGTTTCCCGTGACCCGTTGGCCACCACAGGTCGGGCTTGTCGACTGGCAGGACGGTCTCCACGACCTGCGCGCCAGGCTTGATGTCAACGGGCACCTCGGTGCCGCGGGCCGCCCCCGCCATGCGCGCGTAGAGCGTCGCCCGGAACGGCTTGTCCCGCAGTCCCTCAACGGGAATCCGGATTTTGACGGAGCCGGAAGCAAGGTCGTCGGACAGGGTGGCGGTGGCGACCATCGGATCGCATCGCAGATCGGACGCGATCTCCAGCGCAACGCGGCCGCGGATCCCGACGTTGCCGAGGCGGTTCGACCAGTCCCAGCCGAACGAACTCTGGACCGTCCGCAGCCAGTGGCGTTTGCTTAACGCGTTTTCCGGGCCGCCATACCCCGTCGTCGGTTTCTCGGCTCCATGATAGAGGCCGGCTTCCAGGGAAACCAGGAGCTGGTTTTCACCGGGCTTGAGTTCGGCGGTGACGTCGATGCGGAAGGGATGGAAGGCATTCGCATGCCGGCCGATTTCGCGGCCGTTCAGGAAGACGACGGCGGCCAGGTCGAGGGTTTCGAAGATCAGCCAGGCGCGTTCGCCGGGTTTGAGCGCGGGGGCCTTGAAGGGGCGGAGGTAATTCCAGACCATTTCCTCGACCCAGCGGGAGGACAGGAAGCCCAGCGCTTCCGTCGGCTCGCCGATGAGGCCGGCGCGCTTCAGGTCCAGGTGGACTTCGCCCGGCACCTGCGCGTCGAAGGCCCGGCTCAGGTCGGGCCGGGGCTGGCAGAGGCGCGTGAGTTTGTCGCCGCGCTGATAATCGGTCCAGCGAAGTTTCCAGGTTCCACAGAGGTCGATCCGGCGTTGCATCGGCAAAACTCCTGCTTCGCGGTTGCTGTTGTGTTCGACTGTCGCGTGTCGTAATATAAGCCGGTATTTTTCCAGATGCGACTGAATAATCCGGAGGGTCTATGATAAATCGGCAGGCGCTTATCGCATGGGTGGTGCTGGCGCATGTGGCCTCCGCCGGCTGGGCGGCGGAGTTCGGCGAGTGGTCCCGGACCATGCCCATCACGCTGAGCGGGTATGACAAGGCCGAGACCCTGACCAACTTTCCCGTCCTCGTCACACTCGATTCGGGCCTGACGGGATTTTCCTACGCGAATTTTGCGTTTCCCGAAACGGGGGCGGACTTGCGGTTCGCCTCCGGCAGCCGGACCGACGAACTGAACTACGAGATTGAAAAATGGGACACGAACGGCGTGTCGCTGGTCTGGGTGCAGGTTCCGCTGGTCTCGGCCTCGACGACGAAGATCTGGGCCTGCTGGGGGAACGGCGGCGCCGGCGCTCCGGCGTATGCGACGAACGGGGCGGCGTGGAGCAACCGGTTTGCCGGCGTCTGGCATTTGAGCGGATCCGGCGGTCCTGTCGCGGAGTCCACGGTTTTCAGGAACACCGGCAGCAACTCGCTGTCCGGCGTCACGCCGGGGCTGTCGGGCCCCGTCGGCGGGGCGACTGCCTTCACCCCTCCCGGGGCGGTCCATTGCGGGACGAACGCGAGTTTGAACGTCGGGGCCGGAACCTGGGAAGCGTGGGTGTATCCGACCAACATGACGATTTCCTCGGACACGGTTCTCGGCAAAGGGTACTCCGCAGCTTACTGGTTCGGGCTGGCCCAGACGACGGGCCGGATCCGGCTGCATTGCGGGGGAGGGAACAATCCCGCCCCGCCCCACGACTCGACGACCGGCGTGCCGGCCAACCAGTGGACGCACATTATGGCCACCTGGGATGGCCAGCGGGTCCGGCATTACATCAACGGGGTGCAGAACAACAATCTGGCGGAGGCCACGGCCGCGCGCACCAATGCCTCAAAGGCGGCGGTCATGGGCGCCAATTATGCGGACGGCACTGGCGCGCTCACCAACCTGGCCTATTACTTCCATGGGAAGCTTGACGAGGTGCGCCTGTCGAGCACGGCCCGCTCGTCCAACTGGGTCTGGTCCACCTGGATGACGATGGCATCCAATTCCCTTTTCGCCTCATACGGCGAGGCGACGAATATCGTGGAGGTCCAACTGCTGCCCGCGGAAACGGGCGTCACCAACGCCATCGTGAGCGGCAGGCTGGTGAACGACGCCGGACTCGGCGCCGCCTCGGTCGCCTTTTGCTGGGGATACCAGGATGCCGGAACGGGGGCCACGGGCGACTGGCCGAACGTCGCCTTCTTGGGGGACGGGTTTGCGCGGGGGAGCCTGGTCAGTAACCGGATCGACGGCCTGCTGTCGGGCAGCACCTATGTGGTCCGGTGTTATGCGGCCAACGCGGCCGGAGCGGTCTGGTCGCCCCCGCAGGCGTTCACCACCGTCTATCTCCCGTCGGTCACGAACCTGGGCGCGGCCCAGGGGGATTACGAGCGGGTCATGCTGAGGGGGGCCGTGACGGATACGGGCACCCGGACTCCCCGGGTCTGGTTCCTGTATTGGATCGGCAATGCGGTCTCGACTAACTGGGTCGACATGGGACTGCAAGCCGGCACGTGCAGTTCGCTGGTCGCGGTCGCCTCCGGCGGCTCCAACTATGTGTTCCAGTTGATGGCGTCCAACGAGGCTGGGATTGCGTTTTCCGGCACTAACGCCTTCACGTCGCCCGGTCGAGTGTTTTATGTGGCGACTAACGGCAACAATCTCTCGGACGGACTGACGTGGCCGACCGCCGTGAGCAATGTCGAGGTCGGGATCGAGCGTGCCGCGCCCCTTTTGGGGGTGGTGATGCTCGGGAACGGGAATTTCAATACGACCTCCAGTTGGATCATGGTGACCAACGGGATGACGCTCACCAGTCTCAACGGGCCGACGAACACGTCGCTTGACGCCCAGAGCGTGGCCCTTCGCCGCCTTCTGTATATCAATCATCCGCTGGCCCG
>CAYZVY010000047.1:0-22199 GCA_964481675.1 uncultured Verrucomicrobiota bacterium | reverse complement strand
CCCCACGCCCGCTTCCCGTTCATGACGTCGTCTCCTCGTCCGCACCCGCCGGAATTGATCATTAAAACCGCGGCCATCCTAATCCACTTTGTCCAGCTTGTCCACGGTCATCCTTGATTTTCGCGGCGCGGCGCACTGTGGTAGCCGGAATCGCAAAGGGAGGCTGCCCTGATGCGTAAGCGAGGGATTAGGGTTTAGGGGTTAGGGTTCAGCAGAGGGTTCAGGGCAATAGGACCTATGGGACCTATAGGACCTATTCCTAAACTTTCATTGGAATGGGACCCGTCTCCCGCCAGACCGCGAGAATCCGGTCGGCCACGGCTTCCGCCGGAAGGTCGCCTTCCATATCGACCCAGCGGACATTGAGCTGGTTCCGGAACCAGGTCATCTGCCGCTTGGCCAGCTGCGACGTGCGCAGGCTCGTGGCGGCCTGGGCTCCCGCCAGGGTCATCCGGCCCGCCAGGACGGCGGCGGCCTCGGCATACCCGATGGCCTGGCAGGCGGTGGGCGCCCCTTCCAGTCCGTTCGCCAGCAAGCCCTTCACCTCTTCCATGAGGCCCTGCTCGTACATGCGCCGCACCCGGCGCTCGATGCGCGCGCGCAACAGCGGCGGGGGCAGTCGCAACGCGGTGACCGGCGGCAGGTCCGGCTTCACGGCCCAGCGCCGCTTGACTGTCGCATAGCCGGCGGCTCCCAGCTCGAGGGCGCGGATCAGCCGGCGGGCATTGCCGCGATCGGAGTCGGTCAGGGTGGCCGCGAGCGCGGGATAGGCCGTCCGCAGGGCAAGCCGCAGGGGGTCGAGCCCCTCCTCTGCCACCCGTTTTTCCCAGGTGGCCCGGAAGACCAGGTCGGCGGGCGGACTGTCGTCGACCCCCTCCGTGAGGGCCTTGATGTAGAGGCCCGTGCCTCCGGTCACGACCAGTCCCCGCCCCTTCCGCGCATTGTCCGCCCGGGCGCGGGCGGCTTCCTCCAGATACAGCGACAGGGAGAACGGCGTCCCGGGGTCCACCAGGTCAAGCCCCCAGTAGCGGAGCTCCTTACGCAGGCCGGGTTCGGGTTTGGCGGTCCCGATGTCCATGCCCCGGTAGACCAGCATGGAGTCGGCGGACAGGATGTCGCAGCCGGCGGCGCGGGCCAGGAGATGGGCGGCCTCGGTTTTGCCGGACGCCGTGGGGCCGGCCAGAATGAATGCGGCGCCGGGTGGGACGGTCAGGGGCATGGGTCAGGCCGATTCCGAGCGGAAGGAGGTGATGAGATAGAGGAAAACACCGGAGCAGATGGCGGCATCGGCGATATTGAATGACGGGAAGTGGTACCCGCCCTTGTAAAAGTGGAGGTAATCCACCACATAGCCGAGGCGGAGACGGTCGAACAGGTTGCCCAGGATCCCGCCGGCCATGAAGCCCAGGGCGATCCGCTGGACGGGGTTGGAACTGATAAAATGGCGCCGGAAGACGATCAGCAGCACCAGCACGACCAGGGAAAAGAGGGCCAGCGCCACGTTGGCGCCGTCGAAGATCCCCCAGGCGGCGCCGGTGTTGCGGACGTAGGTGAGGCTGAAAAAGCCGGGCACCACGGGGACGGATTCGCCGAGAAGGAAACGCAAACGGACCCCTTCCTTGACGAACTGGTCCGCAAGCGCGATCAGGATGCCCAACACCAGCACGAGCATGAAGGCACCTCTGAAAACCTTACTCCGACTCCTCCGATTCCGACGCGCTTCCGTCGCGCTCGGGAGGCTGGACCAGGGCGCTGCCGAACGGGCGGTAGCGGGTGCGGCCTTTTTCCATCTCGGTCTGTACGGACACGCAATACCGGGCGTACGGAAGGGCTTTCAGACGCTCCTTCTCGATCGGCTTGGCGCTGATCTCGCAGATGCCGTAGCGGCCTTCCACGATTCGGCGCAGCGCCTCATCGATCTCGAAGAGGGCGTCCTGCACGGATCCGGCGACGTTCAGCGCGAACTCGCGGTCGAAATCGTCAGTCCGGTCGTCGGACGGGGTCTCGTCGGCCACGGTCAGGGACTCGTTGGCCAGGGCCGTGACCTGACCGGTCAGGCGGGCGCGCAGGTCCAGCAGCAGGCTCTTGAACCGCTCCAGTTCCTTTTCGGAAAAGGGGCTTTTCACGTCGGGCTTGGCAGGAGGAGTCGCCTTCTTCTCCTGGACAGGAGCCTTGGACGGTGTCTTTTTCTTGGGCGCCGCCACCTTGCGGACGACCACCTTTTTTTTCTCAGGCATAACGCATCTACCTCTTGCTCTGCTTCCACTTGAATTAATAAAGATACGCTTTCCGGGCCCTGAAAGTCAAGCCGGAACACTCAGGGAGCGGTCATGTTCCGGACCCACTCCTTGACCTCGGGCGGCAGGGGGCGGACGGCCGCCACGCGGGCTTCCCGGTCATTCCCCTCCCCGTCCGGAATGCCCACGGCATCTCCGAGCTTCAGCCCCTCCAGCCGCTTGCCCAGGCCGCTCTGGCAGGAAATGATGTGCAGCGCGGGATCCTGGTCCCACTCGCCCAGGATCGTGTAGGTGGAGCGCGAGCCGTCGGGGTAGTCCACATCCACCTGCACGCCCATGCCGGCCGTCTCGGTCGAGAACCCCTCGAAGTCGGTTCCGCGGACGGTCTGCAGCTCACGGTGCATCTCGTCCTTGCGGTGCAGCAGGATGCCCTGCATCTCCTTGGCCGTCTTGTACTCGTGGTTTTCCCGCAGGTCCCCGTAGCTGCGGGCGATCTCGATGTCGCGCGCGTTCTTGGGAATCTCGATGTTGAGGAGCCGCTCGAACTGGCGCTGCCGGTGGGTATAGGACCGCCAGGAGGTCAGCCCCGAGGTGGGCCGCGCCGGCTTGGTGACATCCGACTCGAAGGCGGCGGCCAGCTCGGGGAAGAGCACGATCAGGCGCCCCAGGAGGGCCTGGGCGTCGTAATACATGGGCGCATCCGGCTCGCGCACCAGGCGGAGGAAGTCGGCGCGCCGGATTTCGTCCATCGACCCGACGGTGCGCTGGAGCCAGTCGCGGTCGTTCAGCATCAGCTTAAGCGCGTTGGCCGCGCGCAGGTTCTCGTACATGAAGACGCCGCGCAGCATTTCGATGATGCGGAAGGGGAGCTCCTCCAGCGGCACCAGGCTCCATGCCTTGACCTTGTCCAGGTTGCGGGCCATCCAGCACAGGAACAGGATGTTTTCCTTGCGGCCATACGCCACCTGGCGGAGGCGCTCCTGCAGCATCTCGCCCTTGTCGTGCTCCAGGAGGAGGTCGATGGCCTCGGACATGGGGGAGAGGTTCAGGATGGGGATCAGCTTCAGCAGGAACGGCAGGCCGTCGGTCAGGTTGGCCGTCACCATCTCGATGAAGGGCTGGACCAGGCGGACGGGCAGGTCGTTGAGCAGGTTCTTGAACGTGGGCTCGCGCATCCAGCGGTCGCGCATGGCGTCCAGGTTGGCGCCGGGCAACTGCATCGCCATCTGGTGGGCCACCAGCATGGTGCGGACCACGAGCTCCTCCTTGGACCCGGCGGCGCCGTAGATGACGCTGCCCATCTTCTCGCGCACGAGCTGGTCGAAGGCGGCATCGTTTTTCGGGCGGTCGCGGTCCTGGAGCAGCTCCTCGAACATCACCGTGAGCGTGTCGAGCCGGCGCTCGTCGCGCATCCGGGCGGTCCAGCGGCAGGCGGGCGTGGCGGCGCGGTCAATCAGGCGCAGGGGCTCGAGCTTCTTGGCGGGGATCTCGCAGTCGCCCTCGGCCACCAGCCCGCGGCGCGCGGCGTCCCAGAAGGTTTTCCAGTCGGCAGTCGGCAGGACGGCCGGGCAGAGCGTCTGCTGGAGCCGGGCCATGGGCATGGAGCCGAAGCTCCGCAGGGTGATGCGCACGACTTCGGCCGGCTGCTCCCGGACCATGGCCTTCAGCTTCTCCGGCTGGCGGAAGCGGATGGCCAGCAGGTGGTCGTCCCCCGGCAGCTCGAGCGATTCGGCCACGAAGGCGTAGCCCATCTCGTGGTTGGGATGGCCCGTGAAATCGATCACAACCTTGGAATAGAAATCGTCGAGGCGCTTGATGGCGCCGGGCCCCCAGGACTTATGGACGCAGAAGGCGCCGGGCTTCAGGCTCATCAGCAGGCGGAGGCGGCGGAAGCACTGGGTCACTGACACCGTGTCGCGGAAGCCGGCGCCGGGAACGAAGTTGCGGCCGATCGTCTCGCGGGAAAAGAGGTCGGTGAGCCACCGGTCGCACGCGGCGCGGATCTCGGGCTCGGGCCGGCCCGCCATCCAGCCGGCCCGGAGCGCCACCCAGTCGACGCCGTTCAGCGTGTCCCGATCTTTTTTCAGGCGCTCGAAAAGCAGCTCGGACCACGACTCGGCGGCGGTCCGGTTTCCGGATTCGGCGCCGACGGCTTTCAACACGGCCAACAGGTCCGAGGCCTGGAGCGGCGTCTCCTCCACGCGGCCGAGAAACCACTCTTCGATTTCCGGCAACGGCTTCGATGTGATCGTGGAATCCATGTGCGAGGGCTCCCGGGACGGGGGCAACCGGCCCCCCGACGTGTTTATGGCTTTGATACGAACCAATAAGCATATATGATTCCCGTTCGCAATTCAAGAAAGAGCGGTGAATAAATGAACCTGCGCAAAATACCCTATGTGGTGGGGGCCGGAGAGGCCGGCCAGGACCTGGTGACCTTCCTGGCGGCGAAGCTGGCCGTCTCGCGGCGGCGGGCCAAGGATCTGCTGGACAAGCGCAATGTCTTCATCAACGACCGGCGGGTGTGGATGGCGCGCCACGAGCTGAAGGCACGGGACAAGGTGGCCGTCTTCCAGCCGGACGAGGCGAAGACGGAGGAGGCGGCGCCGGCGCCCATCCGGATCCTTCACACGGACGGCCGGTACCTGGTGGCGGACAAGCCGGCGGGGCTGCTCTCCAACGGCCCCGACAGCGCGGAGAGCCGGCTGCGGGAGATGACGGGGCACCCGTCGCTCCAGGCGGTTCACCGGCTGGACCGCGAAACCTCGGGCTGCCTGCTTTTTGCCTACAACGAAAGCCTCTTCCAGAAGATGGTGGAGCAATTCCGCGCCGGCCGCATCGTCAAGCTGTACCACGCCCTGGTGGCGGGCACGCTGACGGGGGAGACGACCATCGAAAAGCCGCTGGAAAACCAGGAGGCGGTGACGAAGGTGCGGGCGCTGGACGCCAACGCCCTGGCCAGCCATGTGCAGGTGAAGATCGAGACGGGGCGGACGCACCAGATCCGCAAGCACCTGGCGATGATCCGCCATCCGGTCCTGGGAGACCGTGAATACGGGAATTCCGGGCCGGTCCAGGAAGCCTACCAGGAGCTGCCGCGGCAGATGCTGCACGCGGCGAAGCTGGAGTTTCCGGATCCGGAGACGGGCGTCATCGTCCGCACCGAGGCGCCCCTGCCCCGGGATTTCAAAGCGGCCATGACCCGGCTCGGGCTGACCTAGCTCCGGTAGCGGTACGTGATACGGCCCTTGGTCAGGTCGTAGGGAGAGATCTCCACGCTGACCTTGTCGCCCGTGGTGATCTTGATGAAGTTCTTGCGCATCTTTCCCGAGATGTGCGCGAGAATTTCATGGCCCCCGTTGTCGAGCCGCACCTGGTACATGGTGGCGGGCAGCACCTTGATGACCACGCCATCGACCTTGATCTGTTCTTCCTTGTCCGCCATTGCCTGTTCCTACTTCTTCTTGCTGAAATCGGGCGTCTTGTAATCGTACCATGACAACACGATCGGCGTGGCGATGAATACGGTTGAATACGTACCGACAAAAAGACCGACCAGCATGGTGACCGCGAAGTCGTTAATCGCGCCGCCGCCCCAGATGCACAGCGAGATGACCGCCAGGAGGGTCAGACCCGAGGTGAGCAGCGTCCGGCTCAGGGTCTGGTTCATGGCCATGTTGCAGAGCTCGACAAAGTTTTTCCCGCGCACCATCTTGATATCCTCGCGGATGCGGTCGAAGATCACGATCGTGTCGTTGACCGAATATCCGATGATCGTCATGATGGCGGCGACGACCGTAAGGTTGACCTGCTTGCCCAGCAGGTAGACGACGCCGATCGTAAACAGGGCGTCGTGCAGCAGGGCCACCACAGCGCCGAGCGAGAAGCCGAACTCGAAGCGCATCGTGATATAGATGATCATCACCAGCAGGGAGAGCAGCATGGCCGTGGTGGCCTTCCCGCCGAGCTCACGCCCCACCTGGGCACCCACCACGGTGGACTGCAGGATCTGGAAATTCGCCTCGGGGAAAGCGGCCGCGAGGGACTTCAGGATGCGCGCATCCATGGTGCCCTGCTCGCCTTTCGCCTCGCTGGCGCGGATCAGCAGAACGTTGCGCGCGGCCGAGCCCGCTTCGGACTGGTACTGGATGAACGGCTGGACGACGCCGGACTCCTCGATGGCTGCCCGCACGGTTTCCACCGGCACTTCCTTGTCGAAACGCAGGCTCACCGAAATGCCGCCGGTGAAATCCATGCCGAACACGCGGGTGGGATCCTTCCAGATGTTGATGCCCATCCAGCCCAGGGTCAGCACGATGACGGTCACCGAAATCGAAATGGCGATCTTCCGCTTGCCGATGAAGTCGTAGTTGGTCTGCGGCACCATCTGGGTCATCTTCAGCACGGCGACGTTGCTCGTGCGGGAGGCGATCAGGTCCAGGATCATGCGGCCGACCACGACGGCGGTGTACAAGCTGACGATGAGACCGGCGGACAGGGTCACCGCGTATCCGCGGATGGGGCCGGTGCCGAAGATGAACAGGATCAGCGCGGTCAGGATCGTGGTGATGTTCGAGTCGAAAATCGCGGAGAAGGCCCGGTCGAAGCCGGCGGAAATGGAGGCCGCCAGGTTTTTCCCTGCTCTCAACTCCTCCCGTATGCGTTCAAAGATCAGCACGTTGGCGTCCACCGCCATGCCGATGGTCAGTGCGATGCCGGCGATGCCGGGCAGCGTCAGCACCGGCAGGGCGATCTTGCTTCCCGCGCGCGCCTCCGCCACGAACACGCCCAGGGAGCCCGCGACGAACAGCATGCCCAGCGGCAGGATAACGACGTTGAAGAGCAGGGTGACGTTGGCCACCAGGCCGGCCACCCGGTAATACAGGGCCATGAACAGGACGATGGCCAGCAGGCCGATGACGGCGGCCTTGACGCCGCTGGCGATGGCGTCCTCGCCCAGGGAGGCCGACACCAGCTGCTTTTCAATGATCTTCGCGGGGGCAGGCAGGGCACCGGCCTTGAGGATGTTGGCCAGGAAGTGGGCCTCCTCGGAGGTGAAGCGGCCGCTGATCTCGGCGTGGCCGCCGGAAATGGGCTCGCGGATCGAGGGGGCCGAGTAGAGCGTGTTGTCCAGGATGATGGCCAGCTGGCGCCCCACGTTGCGGTCGTTGCTCGCGCCGTTGGGCCCGTAGGCGGTAGTCAGGGTTTCGAACTTCCGGGCGCCATCCTTGTTGAACTGGATCGCCACCACGGGCTCGTTCGCGCCGCGGTAATCGACCTTGGCCTTGGTCAGGGTCGACCCGTCCAGCGGAGCCTTCCGGTTGACATAATAGGGCCGGTAATACTTGCGCTTGTTGACGACGATCGGCTTCTCCAGCATCAGCTCATAGCCAAACGGCGCCTGGAAACGACTCAGCTTGGCGCGGATGATTTCCTCGTCGGTGGCCTTCGCGTCGCCCACCCGCGCGAGGTATTCCATTTCGCGGCCCTCTTCCTCGGCCGTGACGAACTCGTAGCCTTCGGGCGCGACCTTGCTCGCGAACAGCTTCTGGATCAGGGCGTCGTTGTCCTGGTGGACCAGCTTGAACTCCAGGAACGCGGCCTGCTGAAGGGACCGCGTGGCCTCCTCCACCTGGTTGGAATTGATCCCGGGAAGCTGGATGACGATGCGGCTCTGCTGTTCCGGATAGATGATGGGTTCGGAGATGCCCAGAATATCGATGCGGTTGCGGATGACCTCAAGCGCCCGCAACTGGGCTTCCTTGAGCGCCGCGGGAAGCGCGGCCGCCACCTGCTCGGGCGTGAAGGAAGGCGTCCCTTCCTGGATCTGCTCCCGGATTTTCGCCTCATCGATCTGAACCGTGAAGCTCAAACCGCCCTGGAGATCAAGACCGAGCGGGATTTTCTCCTTGGGAGGCCAGATCACGGCCAGGGACCCGAAGAACAACACCGCCAGCAGCACCCACTTCAAAACGAATTTCTTATCCATACCCGCAACCGCTCCCGGTTCTGGTCCGTTAACCCTGCTTTGTCACATCCACGTCGCCCACGTTCTCGTCGGGCGACATCACGCGAAGAACGGCTCCACGCACGATCTCGACCTTGATAGTGTCGGCGATTTTAACGATCAGCACCTGATCCTTCACATTGGTGACGGTGCCCAGCATGCCGCCGCAGAACAGGATGCGGTCGCCGGTCTTCATCTCGTCGATCATTTTCTTCCGTTCCTTCTCGCGCCGCACCTGGGGGCGGATCATCAGGAAGTAGAAGAGCGCAAAAAAGATCACCATGTAGCCGATCATCGGCAGCATGCTGCCCTGGCCGGCCCCGCCCTGCGGCGAGCCCAGCGCCAGCACGTTCATCGTCTCGAAACCCGTCATTCCCGTTCCTCCTTGTCGTGAGCCAGAAACTCGTTCCTGAATTCGGCGAACGCGCCCGCCGCGATCGCCTTCCGCATCCCGTCCATCACCGTCATGTACCGGTGCAGGTTGTGAACCGTCAGCAGCCGCACCCCCAGGATCTCGTCCGCCTGGAGCAGGTGGCGGATGTAGGCCCGCGTGAAATGCCGGCAGGCATAGCACGCGCACCCCTCCTCCACCGGCCGGGTGTCCTCCTTGTACCGCCCCGCCTTGACCGGATAGCGCCCGTTCTTCGTGAAGGCGCCGCCGTTCCGCGCGATGCGGGTGGGCATGACACAGTCGAACATGTCCACGCCCAGCGCCACCGCGTCCAGCATCTGCCGCAGGTCGCCCACCCCCATCACGTAGCGGGGCCGGTTTTCCGGCAGGGCCGGAAGCGAATGCCGGATGCCGGCGAGCATCTCGTCCTCGGACTCCCCGACGCTCACGCCGCCCACGGCATACCCGTCAAACCCGATGTCGACCAGCTCCCGCGCGCACGATTCGCGCAAGTCGGCGTAAACGCCCCCCTGCACGATCCCGAAAACCAGCTGGCCGGGAGCGCGAGGCTGATCTTTACATCGAGCCGCCCATGTTAGGGTTCTTTTAACGGCCGTGCAAGCATAATCATGGTCGCAGGGATGCGGCGGACATTCGTCAAACACCATGGCAATATCGCTTCCCAGCCGCCGCTGGGCGTCCATGGCCTCCACCGGCCCCAGAAAGAGCAGCGAGCCGTCCACGTGGGAGCGGAAGGCGACCCCGTCGGGCTGGATTTTCCGCCGGTCCGCCAGGCTGAACACCTGGAACCCGCCGCTGTCGGTCAGGATCGGCCCGTTCCAGTCCATGAACTTGTGCAACCCGCCGCAGGCGTCGATCACCGACATGCCCGGCCGGATGATCAGGTGGTAGGTGTTCGAGAGCAGGATGGGCACCCGCAGCTCCTCCAGCTCCACCGGGCTCATGGCCTTGACCGTGGCCTGGGTCCCCACCGGCATGAAAACCGGGGTTTCCACCGGGCCGTGGGCGGTCTGCAGGACGCCATGCCGCGCCGCCGTGCCCGGATCGCGGCTCAATACCTCGTAATGCCCGATGGGCGCCGTCATGAGCGATCTCCCGTCAGTGTGCGTACCCGGTCCACCGTGGCGTCGGTCACCCCGCGCCGGCCGGCCACCAGATCGGCCGCCCGCCGCCCCATCGCGTCGCGGGCGCCTGTATCCGCCAGCAACCGGTCCGCCTGAATGAACAGCTGCTCGCCGTCCGCAACCTGGAGCAGCGCCGAAACCGCCTTGAACGCGTCGGCGATGGCCGGGAAGTTCTCCAGGTTCGGCCCGGTCAGGATCGCCTTGCCATACACGGCCGGCTCGATGAAATTCTGGCCGCCATGGTTGTCGAACAGGCTCTTGCCCACGAACACGACGGACGCGGCGGCATAAAACGATTTCAGCTCACCCGTTGTATCGACCAGCAGCACGTCGGGCGCGGCTGCGGACACGGTGATCGCCGACCGCCGCACCGCCTTCAACCCCAGGGCCGCCAGCTCGGACAGCACCTCGGGCGCCCGCTCGGCATGGCGGGGCACCAGCACCAGCCGCAGCTCGGGATGGCCGGCCTTGAGCCGCGTGAACACCGCGGCCAGCGCCCGTTCCTCGCCCGGCCAGGTGGAGCCCCCCAGCAGGATGGGCGCCGACTCCGGCCAGCCGATCCGCTTCAAAACCGCCGCCGCCCGGCCGGCCGCCTCGGAATCGGGCCACTGGTCGTACTTGACCGAGCCCAGCACCTCCACGCGGCCGGGTTCCGCGCCCAGCGCCAGGTAGCGGTCGCGGTCGGCGCCGCTCTGGGCGAGGATGCGGGCGAAACTGTTCAGGACCTGGCGGGTCAGCGGCCGGATCCAGCCGTAGCCGCGGGCGGACCGGGCCGACATGCGGGCGTTGATCATCAGGGCCGGGATCCCGCGGGCCGCGCACTGGCGCAGCATGTTGGGCCAGAGCTCCCCCTCGGTCAGGATCAGCGCGGCGGGCTTCACCACGTCGAGCGTGCGCCGCACGAGGGGGGGGAAATCGAGGGGGAAATAGAGCACCACGTCGGCGGGGTCCGCTTTCTCGAGTGCCAGCGCCCGGCCCGTGGAGGTGACCGTGCTCAGGACGAACCGGGCGCCCGGATGCCGGCGGCGGTAGGCCCGGATGAAATCGAGCGCAACATACATCTCGCCCACGCTCACGGCGTGGACCCACAGCCGGCCCGGGGCCCCCAGCCGGGCAAGCACCTCGGGGTCGAAACAGCCGAAGCGCTGGCCGAACCGGTCCCGGTAGCCGCCCCGCTTCTTCATGCGGAGCAGGAAGCGCGGCAGCATCAGGAGGAACCCGATGGGAAACAGCAGATTGTAGAAAAACCAGCTCATAGCTTCCTTCCCCACCCCGCCTCAGGCGCGCGGATGGGCGTCGTCATACACCTTTCTCAGCCGCTCCACCGACACATGCGTGTAGATCTGCGTCGTCGACAGGCTCGCGTGGCCCAGCAGCTCCTGCACGCTGCGCAGATCCGCCCCGGCGTCCAGCAGATGCGTGGCGAACGAGTGGCGCAGCGCGTGCGGCGTCAGCCGGGGATTCAGCCCCGCCTCCGCCAGGTACTTCTTCAGGTTGCGCTCCACGGACCGCGGGGTCAGCGGCCCGCCGTCCAGGTTGACGAAGACCGGCCGCTTGGCCGTGGCCGCCCGTCCCCGTATCCGGAACAAGCCGTCCCGCGCCTCCAGGGCGGCCTCCAGCGCCCGGCCGGCGGGCGCGCCCAGCGGGCACATCCGCTCCTTGCGCCCCTTGCCGCGCACCACCACCACCCCGGAGAGCAGGTCGACCCGGTCGTCGGTCAGCCCGGTCGCCTCGCTGATCCGGCAGCCGGTGCTGTAGAGCACCTCCAGGAGGGCGATGTCGCGCAGCACCCCGTAGTCGATCTCCGCCTTCCCCCGGCGGGTCGACAGCGACCCGGTGGGGCCGGTCTGCCGGGCGGCCGCCTGCCGGGGGGCGGCGAGCAGCCGGGCCGTTTCCTGGACCGACAGCACGTTCGGCAGCGTGCGGGGCCGGCGGGGCCCCGACAGGCTGGCGAACGGGTTGACCGTCATCCGCTCCTCCCGGACCTGGTGGCGGTAGAAGGCGCGGAGGCTGGACAGCTTGCGCTGCAGGCTGGAGGCGGAGAGCCCCTCCTTCTGCAGCGCCACCAGGAACCCGCGCGCCGCCATCCGGTCCACCGCTTTCCAGGGGAACGGCGGATCGGCCTGCCGGCCCCAGGTCAGGTCGGCGAACTGGGCCAGGTCCTGCAGGTAACCCGACGTGGTGTGGGCCGAGGCGTTGACCTCGAGCTCGAGGTGCCGCCGGAACTCGCGGATGGCCGGATCTGAATTCAGGCGGTCTCTCATCGCGCCTTTCAGGCCGGATCCGGGGCCGCGTCCGGAGCGGCGGGCGCCGCCTCGGCGGGCGGGGCGCCCCCGGCCTTGGCCGCATAGCGCTTGTCCATCCGCTTGAGGGCGCCGACCTGCTTGGGCGAGAGCCGGCCGCGCTGGGCAAACTGCTTGGCGAGGGACTCGTAGAAGGCCTTGTCATCGAAGGTCCGCTTCCCCTTCTCCGTGGGCGGGTCCCACTGCTTCACCTCGCCGAGGCGGTCGATCATGGCCTTGGACTCGGGATCGGGCGCGCCGCCCCCTTCGGGCCCCTCGGCATTCAGGGCCAGCTGCTCTTTTTCCTGCTCGAACGTCGGGATGCGGTCGGAGTATTTGAGGACCAGGCGGTCCAGCGACGAGAGCTGGGCGGGCGACAGTTCGCGGCCGCCGTCGGCGCGCTGCTTGAGCGAGGCGACAAAGGCCTTGTCGTCGTAGGTCCGGCCCCGCCGGGTCTCGGGCGGATCCAGCTCGATGGCGGTCAGCAGGGCGAGCTTGCGCACGTTGGCCGCGGAGGGCGGCTGGGGCGGCGCTTCGTCCATGAGCGCGCCGAGGCCCAGCGACTGGAGGATGGGCGTCGCCTCGGGCAACTGGTCGCGATAGCGGGCCACGCGGCGGCCCAGCGCTTCGAGCTGGCGGGCGGAGATGGGTTTCTTGGCGGTGACGAGCTGCTTATCGACGGAGGCAACGAATTCGGCGTCGCCCTTGATCTTGCCCTTGGCCCCGGTGGCCACGCCCGGCGCCCATTCCTTGACCTGCTTGAGAAGCTCCAGCAGTTTCCGCACATGATCCGTGTCTGCGGGCGGGCCCTTGGCCTTCTCCATCCAGACCATGAACTGGTCGTAGAAGGTGTGCATCATGTCGGTCCAGCTGACCTTGCCTTCCTCGACCTCGTCCAGCTTCCGCTCCATGCCGGCGGTGAAGGTGACGTCGAAGAGCTCGTTCAGGGTGGCGACCAGGAGGGTGTTGACCCGTTCGCCCAGCGTGGTGGGGGAAATGGCGCGTTTCGTCCGTTCCTTCTGGATGTAGCGGCGGACGTGCAGGGTGGCCAGGATCTGGGCGTAGGTGCTGGGGCGGCCGACGCCGTCCTCTTCCAGCGCCTTGATGAGCGTGGCCTCGCTGTAGCGGTTCGGCGGCTGGGTTTCCTTGCGCTCCTCGAGCCACTTGATCAAGTCGAGGGGCTCGCCGGCCGTCAGGGGCGGGAGCTTTTCGACCTCGGGCTCCTCGTCCTTGTCGGCGGGCTTCTCGTCCTCGGCCTTCTCGGGATCGACGGCCTTGGGTTTTTTTTCGCCAAACGCGGCCATGTAGCCGGGGAAGGTGACCTGGGAGGAGGTGACGCGGAACAGGTAGTCGGGCACGGCGCCGGCGGCGGTTTCGGTCTCCACCTCGGCGGTGCGCTGCTCGATGCGGGCGGGGGTCATCTGGCTGGCCACAAAGCGCTGCCAGATCAGCAGGTACAGCTTCCACTCGTCGGCCCCGATCCGGCCCCGCAGGCTGTCGGGGGTGCGGGCGACATCGGTGGGGCGGATGGCCTCGTGCGCCTCCTGGGCGCTGCCGCGGGACTTGTAGGTGTTGGGCTTCTCGGGAACGTAGGCCTCGCCGAAGTGCTCGCCGATGAACTGCCGGCAGGCGGCCTGGGCGTCCTTGGAAATGTTCACCGAGTCCGTTCTCATATAGGTGATGAGGCCGGCCGGCCCTTCGCCCAGATCCACACCTTCGTAGAGTTCCTGGGCGATTTTCATGGTGCGGGAGGGCGAATAGTTGTAGGCGCGCGACCCGGCCTGCTGCAGCGTGCTGGTGATGAAGGGCGGGAAGGCGCGGCGGGTGACTTCCTTGATGGCGACGCCGCGGACCCGGAGCGTCCGCTTGTCGAGGTCGGCGCGGATGGCGTCAGCCTGCTCCACGCTGCGGATATCGGCCTTCTCGCCCTTGATGCGGGCCAGCCGGATGGCGAAGGAATCAAGGGGCGCGACCTGCTTGCGCACGTCGGCGCCGATGATCCAGTAGACTTCGGGCTTGAAATCGCGGACTGCCTGTTCGCGTTCGCAGATCAGGCGGAGGGCCACGGACTGGACCCGGCCGGCGCTGGTGTTGCGCTGGATCTGGCTCCAGAGCAGGGGGCTGACCTTGTAGCCGACGATGCGGTCCAGCACCCGGCGGGCCTGCTGGGCATCGACCAGCTTCATGTTCAGGACCATGGGGTTGGCAAAGGCCTCGCGGACGGCGCGGGGGGTGATCTCGTTATAGGTCACGCGATGGAACGTGGCCTTGGGCTGCACTTCCCTGAGAAGCGTTTCCAGGTGCCAGGCGATGGCCTCCCCTTCCCGGTCGGGATCGGGCGCGAGGAAGATTTCGTCGCAGGATTTGGCGGCGGTCTGGAGTTCCTTGACGATCTTTTCGCGGTCGGGCGTGACCTCGTAGCGGGGGGCGAAATCCTTGTCAAAGGCGATCCCGATGCCCTTGACGGGCAGGTCGCGGATGTGGCCCATGGAGGCCTTGACAACGAATTCATCCCCCAGGATCTTGCCGATGGTCTTGGCTTTGGCGGGCGATTCGACGATAACTAGTTTTTTGCTCATAACCCTTGTCCGGATTTAATTTGCGAGTCGCCTATCTTTAAGGAATAAGCGAACTTCGGCAACCTTTTTTTAGATCATATTGTATGCTGATTGCGGCTTATCACCTCAACAAACCTTCCTGGCAGGCTTCGCACCAGCTTTTTCATTTCCAGCATCAGGAGGGTGGCCGAAACGGTGGCCGCCGGCAGCCCGCACTGGCGGACGAGGGTATCGATATCGAGCCTGTCATCCTCCATAAGCCGTTGCATCACAACCTGTTCCGCCTCTGAAAGTGGGATCCTGATCGGGCTGGAATGACCCGATCCCTCCGGAGCCCTGGCGGCCGAGCGGGAGACGGCGGTGAACAGGCTACCCAGGTCCTCCATCACCTCTTCGGCCGACTCGACCAGCCGCACGCCGTTCTTGATCAGATGGTGGGTTCCCTGGGAGGTCGGGGAGTCGATCCGCCCCGGAATGGCGAAAACCGACTTCCCCTGCTCCGCCGCCACGTTGGCGGTGATCATGGCGCCGCTGCTGAGCCCGGCCTCGACCACAAGGACCCCCTGCGACAGGCCGCTGACGATGCGGTTGCGGATGGGAAAGGTGGTCTTGTCGGGTTCCCGCCCGAGCTGGAATTCGGTCAGGATGGCGCCTGAGGCGGCGATTTCGTCGGCCAGCGCCCGGTTTTCGGGCGGATAGATGTCGTGCAGCCCTCCGCCCAGCACGGCCAGGGTGCGGCCGCCCGCCCGCAAGGCGCCCTGGTGCGCGCTGGTATCGATGCCGCGGGCCAGGCCGCTGACGATGGTAAAGCCCGCGCGGGCCAGGGAGGAGGCAAACGAGGCGGCGCATTCGCGGCCGTAGGCGGTGGTATGGCGGGAGCCGACAATGGCCATGGCGTGGCGGTCGCGCGCGCTCAGGGTTCCCTTGATGTAGAGCGCCAGCGGCGGATCGTAAATCTGCCGCAGGGGTTCGGGATACGCGTCATCGGCGGGGGTCAGAAGCTCGGCCCCGAGCTCGGCGGCGCGCTCGATTTCCTGGGCCGCGTTGACCTTCTTGCGGGCGGCGATGATTTTTTTGACGATCTCGGTCCCGGTTCCCCGGACGGCCAGCAGCTGGCGGGCATCGGCCTCGAAGATGGCGGAGGCCGAGCCCAGCGTTTCGGAAAGAAGGCGGACGGTGACAGGCCCGACTTCGCGGATGAGATTAAGCGCGATGTAGGCTTCGCGTTCGGACAGCATACGGATCCCCCGCGCGGGGACCGTCCAGGAATGTCATGCCTTGTTTTATACTTGCCCGCCGGACGCGAGGCAAGCGGAAAAGCGCCTCTAATCTATTTGCGGCCATGTGGCCGGCCTGATATAGTGGATGAACGTTATGACCGCCTCATCGACGGAAAAGGATCCCGCATGGCGACTCCAGAAAACCAGATCCGGGTGGCGCTCGTCAACCCGAGCCCCAATGCCTCGTTCCAGCCCCTGAACCTGGCCTTCCTCGCCGCCTATTGCCAGAAGGATCTGGGCGACGCGATCGCCCTCCGCCTTTTCGACTCAGCCGTCAGCAAAACGTACGCCGCCGAGCTGTTGGACTGGAAGCCGGACATTGCCGGCATCACCTGCCTGAGCTCGGACCTGCTCCTCGTCGAGCAGTTGATCCGCGAGGTGCGGGCCGCGCGGCCGGGCTGCCTGATCGTCTGCGGGGGCGTGCATGCCGCCATCAGCCCGGAAGATCTTCTCGCGATCGGGGCCGACCTGGCCGTGGCCGGCGAGGGTGAAATCACCTTTTCGGAGATCATCCAGACCTGGCGTGAGCAGGGCCGCGACCTGTCGCATCCGGCCTGGAAGCATATCCACGGGCTCTGTTATAAAAAGGAGGACGGAAGCGTCGAAACGACCCCCGAGCGCGAGCTGATCATGAACCTGGACGACCTGCCGCATCCGGCGCGGCACCTGTTCAACAACGAGGTGTATGGCCGGCGCTATTTCGTCCAGCGCGGCATGCGGACCGACGGGGTGTTCACCGTGCACGGGTCGCGCGGCTGCCCGTTCCGGTGCTACTTCTGCTGCGTCAATTTCACGGTGCACGGGAAAGTGCGGCTGCACTCGCCCGGCTATATCGCCGACGAGATGCAGAGCCTCGTTGAAACCTACCGCGCCAAGTGGATTTTCTTCACCGACGACACCTTCCTGATCAACAAGAAGCACACGGCCGACCTTTGCCACGAGATCATCCGCCGGGGCCTGGACAAAAAGGTCCAGTGGGAAGCCCAGGTCCGCAGCAGCCTGGTCCGGGAGCAGGATATCGACCTGCTGAAGCTGATGCGGGCGGCGGGCTGCCGCCAGGTGGATATCGGCTTCGAGACCGGCAACCAGCGGATGCTGGAGCTCATCAAAGGAACCGGCATCACGGTGGACGACCACCGGCGCGCGCTGCGCCTGACGAAGGAAGCCGGCATCGACGTGCTGGGCACCTTCATCATCGCCAACCCCACCGAGACCTATGCCGAAATGAGCGACACCGTCCGCTTCATCGAGGAGGAGATCCGGAAGGGAACCCTGACACGCTTCCAGTTCGGAACGGCCGTCCCATTCCCTGGGACCCGGCTGTACCAGATGGCGGTCGAGGAAAACGTCGTGCCCGCCGATTACCTGTCGCTTCTGCGCTCGCGCGCGGGAGCGGGATTCGGATCGGTCCTCTGCACGCGAAACAGTACGCCCGCAGAAGTCGCCGCCATCGAAACCCGGCTTCAGGCGCTGAGCTCGCATGCGCTCCGCTGGCAGGACAAGGTGCAATGGGTCCTGCACAACGCCGTTCACAATCCCCGCATGGTCGGAAACACCCTCTGGCAGGGCCTGAAATCACTCTTTCCGGCCCGGCGCTGAAGGCTCGGCGCCCCGCGTATTACCGGACGCCGGCCGCATTGAACTCCGTAATCACATGGTCCCTCATCTTGAGCTCATCCAGGACCCCGTCATCGGTGCTGTCGTCCCGCAAGCCCGCATCCCCCTGACACCCCATGATGATGTTCAGGTGCCCGTCCACCGGAGGAGCGATTCATTTTTTGCCGTGATTTCCCCGGGCGGAAGGAGTAAAAGAGTAGGTTCAAAGGAGACTGGTCATGCTCAAGCTGGCATTCATGGGGTTCCGTCACGGCCACATTTTTTCCCTCCACAAGCACGCCCACGAGGTGCCGGGCGTCCGGATCGTCGCCGCCTGCGAGGAAGATGCCGAAACCCGCGAGTCCGTCGTCAAGGCGGGCCACGTCAAGATTACCCACAGCTCCTACGCCAAGATGCTGGCCGACACCGACTGCGACGCCATCGCCATCGGCGACTACTACGGCCGGCGCGGCGCCATCGCCATCGAGGCGCTCAAGCACGGCAAGCATGTCATTTCCGACAAGCCGCTCTGCACCTCGCTCGACGAGCTGGCGCAGATCGAGGCCCTGGCCGCGCAGAATAAGCTGAAGATCGGCATCCAGTTCGACCTGCGCGACGGCGGGCTGTCCCTCAAGGCCCATGAGCTCGTCCACGCCGGCGCCATCGGGGCCGTGCACGGGGTGGTCTTCACTGCGGAACATCCGCTCATGCTCGGCAAGCGGCCGGGCTGGTATTTCGAAAAGGGCAAGCATGGCGGCACCCTGAACGACATCGGCATCCACGCGGTCGACCTGATCCCCTGGATCACGGGCCTCAAGTTCGCCCGCGTCGAGGCCGCCCGCAGTTGGAACGCCTTCGCCACGGAGACGCCCTGGATGCACGACGCGGGCCAGTTCATGGCCACGCTGGAAAACGGGGCGGGCGTGATGGGCGAAGTCTCCTACTTCGCGCCCGACAGCCTGGGATACGCCATGCCGCAGTACTGGCGGATCACCTTCTTCGGGCGCGCCGGCGTGCTGGAGATGCTCTACACCCAGAAGAAGCTCATGCTGGCCCGCAACGGGAGCAAGGAAGCGGTCTATCCCGATCCGCTGCCCGACAATCCGGGCGGCTACCTCAAGGCCTTCCAGGCCGAGATCGATGGCACGGTCATCCCCGGCGCCATCACCACGGCCGACATCCTCCGCGCCTCCCGCCAGTGCCTGCTCATCCAGAACGCGGGCGACAAGGGCCTCACGCACGTGGCGATGTAAGGAAATAGCGGATAGCAAATAGCGGATCCCATCGTACTCGTACGTCGTACTCGTACGCGTACTCGATTCATGCAGTCGATTCGCTCACCCTTATTCCTTTGGATTGGACGTGACGAAACGCGTTAAACGCCGGACAGGACCGAGTACGCGTACGCGTACGACGTACGAGTACGATCCGGCGGTCTTTGGACCAATCACGGCCCCCCATTTGGCATTTGCGAAAGCGCCCCAAACATTCTATCCTTGTTCCCGTGATGAACGTACACGACATTCTGGAACTTGTCTCCAAGCGCTTGCCGGAAGCGGGCATCGACTATCTGCTCATTGGCGGATATGCCGTCAATTATTACGGCTACACGCGCAACACCGTGGATATGGATTTCATGGTGGCATCCAATCAGCTTACCGCCGTGCGATCCATCCTGACGGATGCGGGATTCGTCAACGTCTCCGTCGAGGAAAATGTGGTGTTCTTCAATCGCCCCGACCTGGCCATCCGGGTGGACTTCCTTCGCGTCGATAGTGAAACACTGAAAAAACTGCTCATAAACGCCGTTGAGGCCGATTATTACGGTTGCCGGGTCAACGTGCCCGCCCTGAAGGATTTGCTGGCCATGAAGATTTTCGCCTTTGCCCAAAACGGAAGCCGGCGGCTGGGCAAAGACCTTCCCGATATTGCTTTTTTAACGGTCCTCCACAACCTCGACCTGAATCAGGACATCCGCCCTCTTTGCGACCGATTCGGGAACGCTGAAACGTTTGCCTTCATCAAGAACATGGTGGAGAGCCTGAAGAAATGAAAACGCCTCTCCCTCCCTTTGACTCCCGCTTCCCTCCCCGCCTCACAATGGAAGAATACGTCGCGTTCATCGAAGAATCGCTCAAGTATGCCGACCCCAAGCAAATCGCCCGCCAGAAGGCGATCGAAAAACGGATCGACAAGCCGTTCAGCCTGGCGGATGAGCCGGAAAAGGTAAAGGCGGCAGGCTCTTAAAAAAAGGGGACAATATGCGTTTCTCGGGAATAGCATTTCCGGTCGCTCTGTTCGTCCTATCTATTGCCTTGCCCATGGGCTGCCGTTCCTCAAAAGATCCGCTCGAGCCCCAACTCGTGAATGAATCGCGCTGGCGTTATCACGCCGATCCCCGCACCGTTTCCCTCACCCGTGCCCAGGACTGGCTGGTCGCCAACCAAAACGAGGACGGGTCGTGGGGGTCCGGCGAGCATAGGATTCTTCTGACCAGCCTGGCCGCGCTGGCGTTCCTGTCGCGAGGAGAGACAACCGCATCCCGAGAGTATGGTCCCTATGTTGAAAACGCGCTCCGCCGGCTTGTCCGCGAAGCTGAAACGCTGGACGCACGTTCACCGAAAGACAACCGGACAAAGGCCGCTCTGACCTGGTGCCTGTCCGAGGCATACAGCATCACCATGATTCCGGTCCTGCGGACAACCCTGCTCCAATTGCCCCGCCTCACCCAGGACGATCCCGTTCCCTGGCGGGTGATCGCCGCGAAGGCGGTTTACTTTTCCGGAGGCAACACCAACTTCACTAAGGAGGCTTTCCTGGCCCTGTGCCCGCCCGTCGATTTCCAGGCGACCAACGGGTTCGATCGCGTCGTCGCCAGCCTCATCTGCCGCGAAAGCGGCCGATGGAAAGAGGCGCGAACGCTCGCTCCGCCCCTTGACTCCACCAACGACTGGAAGCATTCCGACGCGCCCTTTATGCACGCTATCTCCTGCAGTACGCTTTTTATGATACGGGCGGGACATCCTCTGTGAAATGGAACAGAACCTTCTTTCCCGAAATCATCAGAACCCAGAAGGTCCGCTGGAACCGGGGCTGGTGGACGCCCGAAGCCCTCGGGCTTGGACCTAATTCAGAAACAGCCGGCATGTCGAATGCCGATGCCGCCCTGTATGCCACCTGCTGGATGATCCTGTGCGAGCCGCCCCGGCGGCACCTGCCGACTTACCAACCGATCGACGCCACGGTGGAACCGGTCGACGCGGCGGATGATATCAAGATCGAGATTTTGTAGCGTGTTCTACGGAGGGCCGAGCTCCTGCGAGGCCGTATGCGAATGGCTTCGCCACTGGAGGTGGGAGCGCGGCACCGCCCGCGCGATCATGCGCATGCCTTTCGCATCTCGCGCGGACGGTGCCGCGCTCCCACCTTCGGTTGCTGAACATGAGCTACCGCGAGGCCGCATGCGCAACACCGTGCGCTACCGGCCGGGGTGGAACCCGGCCCTCCACCAGGCGTACAATTGACTCAAGCAGACGCTGGCGGCGCGGTCATCCGCCTTCGCGAAGCGCTACGGCGTGACAAGCCGCCCGCGGCTACAGCAGGAAACCATAGCGAATAGCGGATAGCGAAAAGGCTCAGATCTTGGACAGATCCAGGTCGTCGGATTCCTTGAGGCCGATGAGTCCCAGGATGCGGCTCAGGTCCTCGTGGGAATAGAAATCGACCTCGATCCGGCCCTTGACCGGCGACCCGTCGACCTTCTTCCCGGAGGGGACCAACCGCACGCTGGTGCCGAAATGGCGGTGCAGCAGGTCGGACAGGTGCCCCAGGTGCGTGGCCGGAAGATCGGGCGTTCCCACCGGCTTGACGCCGCGGCCGGGCTTCTGCCCCTTCGCCAGGAGCCGCTCCAGGTCGCGCACGGACAGGCCGTCCTTCACCGTCTGCAGCGCCAGCATCCGCTGCTTGTCCTCGTCCGTCACGCCCAGCAGCACCTTGCCGTGCCCGGGCGTCAGCCGCTTCTCCGCCAGCATCTGCCGGACCGGCGCGGCCAGGTTGAGCAGCCGCATGGTGTTGGCCACGGAGGCCCGCGCCTTGCCCGTGCGCGTCGCGATCTGGTCCTGGGTCAGCGAAAACTTGTCGGACAGCGCCCGGTACGCCTCCGCCTCTTCCACCACGTTCAAATCTTCCCGCTGCACGTTCTCAATCACGGCCAGCTCGAGTGCGTCCTCGTCGGCCGCCTCCATGACGATGACCGGCACCTCGGGCAGCCCGGCCGCCTGCGAGGCCCGCCACCGGCGCTCGCCCGCGATCAGCTCGTACTTGTTTCCCACCCGCCGCACCAGCAGCGGCTGCAGCACGCCCCGCTCCTTCACGGAGGCAGTCAGCTCCTCCAGCGCCTCGGGCGCGAAGGTGCGCCGCGGCTGCCAGGGGCTCGGGGTCACCTGCGCCACGGGCACGCGCATCACGCCGCGGTCGGCCGCGGGGGCCGCGCCTTTTTTCGGAGCCGCCGGCGCTTCCGCCGCCGGAGCCGGCGCGGGATTCCGGATCAGCGCGTTCAATCCCCGGCCCAATCCTCGCTTCGGTGCATTCATGTGCGGCTCCTTACGGATACTGACCCGGCCCGTTCATGCCCGTGTTCTCGGGCAGACCGAACAGGATGTTCATGTTTTGCAGGGCGTTGCCGGCCTGCCCCTTCATCAGAT
>CAYZVY010000046.1:0-22330 GCA_964481675.1 uncultured Verrucomicrobiota bacterium | reverse complement strand
CGCCTGGCCGGCCCCATGTTCGCCAGCGCCCTGCTGCAGAACGCGCAGAGCCTCATCGACCTGTTCTGGGTCGGCCGCGGCCTGGGGCCCGACGCCGTGGCCGCCCTGGCGCTGAGCGGCACGATCCTCTTCCTGATGTGGCCGCTGGTGATGGGGCTCTCCATCGGCACGGTGGCGCTCGTGGCGCGCTACACGGGGGCGGGGCGGCCGGACAAGGCCGCGGCGGCGGCGGGGCAGTCGCTGGGCCTGAGCCTGCTGTGCGGCGCGGGCGTGGGGCTTTCCGGCCTCCTGGGCATGCGCGGGCTGCTGGCCCTCGTCGGAGCGGAGCCCGCGGTGTCCGAGCTGGCGCGGCAGTACCTGTCCATCTCGTTCGCGGGCTTCTTCACGGTCTTCCTGCTGGCCGTCTCGACCAGCGCCATGCAGGGCGCGGGCAACGCCATGCGGCCGATGCTGGGCATGATCCTGGCCAACCTGATCAACCTGGTGCTGGACCCCATCCTGATTTTCGGCTGGCTCGGCTGCCCCGCCTACGGGGTCGGCGGCGCGGCCTGGGCCACGGTCCTTTCGCAGGCCGCCGCCTGCGCGCTGGTGACGGGCGGGCTGTTCCGGGGCATTCCGCGGCTCAAGGTGGCCTGGCGGGACCTGCTGCCGCGGGCGCGGCTGGCGTGGGACATCTTCCGCATCGGCATTTTCAGCGCCGGCCAGATGCTGGCGCGGAGCCTCATGGTCTTCGCCCTCTTCAAGATCGTGGCCGCGAGCGGCACGGTGGCGCTGGCGGGCTACGGCATCGGCATGCGGTTCCACCAGATCATCCTGCTGCCGTGCTTCGTGCTGGGCAACGCGGCCGCCGCGCTGGTGGGCCAGAACCTGGGCGCCGGGCGGCCGGACCGCGCGGAACAGGCGGGCTGGCTGGCGTCCGGCATCGGCATGGGCATCAACCTGGGCGCCGCGGTCATCCTCATGCTCTTCGCCGCGCCGCTGACCGCCCTCTTCACCGCGGATCCCGCCGTGATCGCCGTGAGCGCCGAGTACCTGCGGCTCGTGTCGCCGTTCTATATCTTCGCCGCCATGGGCATCATCCTGGGCCGCAGCATCAACGGCGCGGGCGACACCATCCCGACCATGCTCATCACCATCCTGACGCTGTGGGGACTCCAGGTTCCCCTGGCGCATTATCTGTCGCATGTTTTCAACCCCGCCACCACGGGCGTCTGGTGGTCCATCGCCATCTCCAACACGCTCAACGGCCTCCTGACGGGCGCGTGGTTCATGACAGGGCGCTGGAAGCGGTTGAAGATCGGGTGAAGAGAGGGTTCGGGGGTTAAGGGGTTAAGGGAGCAGTGATCGGTGATCAGTGACACGACAGGAGGTGGGAGCGCGGCCTGCCCTGAGCGAAGTCGAAGGGCCCCGCCCGCGCGATCAGGCGCCAGACTTGCGCATCTCGCGCCAACGGTGTGGCGCTCCCACATCCAGGAGTGAAGCCAAGCGCCTGCAAGTCCGCCATGCCTGTTCTCAGATCAGGGTTCAGACACGCGCGATCTGGGGAAGATCGTCGAAATGCGAGTCGCGCGTGAACAGGATCAGGTCATGCTGAACCGCCAGGGCGGCGATCCAGATATCGTTGACGGGCATGGGCGTTCCCTGCCGGCGCAGCTGGGCAAAGAGGCGCGCGAAGTGGTGCGTCGTGTCCTCGTCAGCGAACAGGATCGAGACGCGATCCGAATTGAGGAACCGCGTGAGGGTCCGTTCGTTTTGCCGGGCCAGCGTCCCGCATAAAAACCCGGCCCGCAGTTCGGCCAGCGTCACGAACGGAAAAGCCAGCGTCCGGGCGCGCTGAACGATGTCCACCGCATCCGGCTTCCCTTCGCAGAAATCGCGATACCGGTTGGTGTCGATCAGGATATTCACGACCACAGATCCTGATCGATGGCCTTGAAGGCCTTGATCGCCTTGTCAAAGGCCTTGTCGGCCACCCAGGTTCCGGCCAGCGCGTCCAGGTCGTGGCTGCGGACGACGTCCCCGCCCGCCCCGCTGGCGGACCGCAGCGCGTCCAGCACAACGGCATTCAGGCTTTTCCCCTCCCGGACCCCACGCTTCCGCAGGGCGGCGTCGGTGTCTCCCGGAACCTGGCGGATCGTATATTGGAATGTAGTCATCTTTTGCATGCAGGCATCATATGTAGGCAATGCCTGCATGTCAAGAAGGCACATGGCGGAAGAGGGTTCGTGGTTCAGGGTTCAGCGGTTCAGTCCAGCCGCTGGGCGCGGCGCCAAGATGGAGCAACGATGAGAATCGTTACGCGCAGCAGGTAGGGCGACGCGTCCCGCGGAGCCGCGATGCGCATCGGCCCGGCGGGCGGCTCACCCGGAGGGTTCGCCCTACCTGAAAACGAAACGGTTTTCAGATCAGGGGTTCACGGTTCAACGGTTCACGGTGGCCGCGAAGCCGCGTTGGGTGGCGCCAGCGCGGAAAAGCGCCCGCCAGATCGTGCCGAAACGCCGCACCCCCGCTGGGCACCACGCCGCCAAACAGGCGCATCGCCGCGGCCAGCGGCCGCAGCCACAGAAGACCAGAGGGCACTTTACGGAAACCTCTCGCGAGCCGCCCGCGGCCGCTTCGGCCAGGGCGAGCGATGGCTAGTCGGGTGCGGCGTTTCGATCAGCACGATATGGCGCGGCGGTTTGGCGATGATAAGGGGCGACAACGGGGCGGCGTGGGCTCGTGCCCCGACGCCCCCAGTTGGAGCCCCTTAGCGCGCCAAAACGCCCGCCAGATCGTGCCGAAACGCCGCACCCCCGCTGGGCACCACGCCGCCAAACAGGCGCATCGCCGCGGCCAGCGGCCGCAGCCACAGAAGACCAGAGGGCACTTTGCGCCGGACAACATGCAACCCCAGGCGCATGGCGGCTTCGCGCAAGGATAGACCCCGGCAGGCCGCTAGGCAAAATCCGTCACCATGTAGAACTGCTTCGCGCCCGACGCCCGCGAATTGAACAGCAGGATGCGGCCGTCCGGCGAGAGGATCGGATGCGCATGGCTCCCGGCATCGGGCCCCAGGAAATTCAGCCGCGAGTTGAGCAGGTACGTGAACGTCAACGGGCTCTCGGCGTTCCGGGCGCTGGCATAGTAGACCTGCATGCCGGCCCGCTCGCCGTCGAAAACCGGAAAGGTGTCGAGCGTGAACCGCAAGCCCGTGGCATCCGTGCACAAGTGACAGAACCGGGCATGCGGGACATCCTTCGACAGTTCGATGCGCTTCCCGCCCGGCGTCAGCCGCCCCGTATGCGCGTGCCTCGCGGCCTTCACCGGCCAGCCCGCCACCACGTCCTGCCGGGTGCCGTCGGCCCACCCGTAGGAGGTGTCGCGCGCCTCCAGCGTGACCGTCACCCCCGCCCGCGTGTTGCCGCGCCAGATCTGGTGCCCGATCAGCGACTCCCGTCCGTCGCGCCCCCACGGCAAATTGCGCCAGGCCGTGCCGTCGTCGCGGATCACATGGGCGTCCACGCCCAGCTCGGACAGCGACCCGACCGGACGCCCCTGCCCGGCCTTGTGGATCCGATGGTTCATCTGGATCATCAGGTCGTGCGACGCACCCGGCTCCGGCGAGCGGCAATACTGGACATGCGGGTTCACGAAGTCCCGGTCCTGCGCCACGATCCGGGTCTGCCCGCAGTCGAGATCGAGCACCACAACGCCAATCGGCGCATCCTTGGCCTTGCCGTCGCCGAGGGAACAACCCGTCGTGGCCACGCGCCGGTTATCGGATGAAACGGTCTGGATGCGCGGGAACCGCGCCACCGGCAGATTCGTGCCCGGCAGCCGGCGTTCGGCCCGGAACAGGGTCTCGCTCCGGAACGTTTCCAGGTCCTTGCGGAAGAGCGTCAGGCTGCCGCCCTTCCGGTTGCTCTGCCCGGTGTAATAGGCGAAGCGCCCATCGAACGTGATCACGAAGTGCCTCGGCTTACCGTCGGCAAACAGCTTGCGCGTTCTGACTTTCGTCTCCAGGTAACAGACCTGGGGCCCGATGGAACTGTGAAAGACAAAGCTCCGCCCGTCCCGCAGGAAACACGGCACGTCGGGATAGATCAGCTCCGCCCAGTCCAGTCCGGAAACCGGTTGTGAAACGCGAATGCCCTTCGGTGATTGGCGATCGATAAATGTCATCCTGCTCTCCTCTACTTCTCCCGCACCACCATCACCGGCCCCATCAGGCCGCCGGTGCCCAGCTCGTTAAGCCACTTGCGCTCGCAAAGGATCGTGATCTGATTGGCGCCGGGCTTCACGACGCCCGTCACGTCAAACTGCGCCGGCTCGCAATAGCCGCTGAACGCGTCCTTCGCCTCGCCCTTGTCCGGCGTGACATACTTCACGTGCTGCCCGTTCACGAACAGCCTGGCGCTGCCGTCGGTGGAGCCGATCCACACAAACGCCTTCTTGCCCGCCGGCACGGGATCCAGGATGGCGGTAGCCCGGTACGCCATCCGGCCCATGGTGTTGTGGTGCCCGATCGACGACCAGGTTTCCATCACCACATGCGTGGTCTTCCAGTCCGTGTCGTCGAACTCCGGCCGGGTCCAGCCCAGGGCCTCCGCCTTCTCGTCCTTGTCGTGCCGGTACTGCCAGCGAACCAGCGGCGCGGCCAGGGGTGTCGTCTCCCGGGCCAGCCGGCTCGCATTCGAATAGGCGATGCCGTAGAACTGGTCGGGATACGACACCGTGCCGAAATCGCCGCCGAACGAAAGGCCGGCATGGCGGGTGTTCAGGTTGGTGATCGTGGTTCGCCAGCGCGCGTAGTCGGCGCCCAGCCCGTCCAGCCGCCCCGCGGCCCAGTCCCGCCGCATCTTCATGAACAGCTCGAACTCGCCCAGCGATTCGTCCGCCAGCTTCACCCGCCGGTATTCCAGGCCGGCCGGGTTTCCGGCGAGCTTGAGCGCCTCGTTCACATCCGACCGGGCTCCCGCCAGCACCTCAGGCGTGAACATGCGCAGATAGCCGAATCCGCAGCCTGCGTATTCGTTAGCGTCGAGCCACGCCCGGTCGATCCGATTCCAATAGTGGCTCATGGGGACTGCCGCAGGCCCGTAGAATCGCGTCCACAGGTCCTGCAGGATCGCGTCCGGTTTCTCGCGCGGATCAAACGGCAGGCGGACGCCCAGGTAATAGCCGGGCAGCATCGACTCGAATCCGCCCTTGGTCTCGGGTATCCAGTAGGCGCAGTTGTTGCTCATCAGAATCGGGATATCCGTTCCCCATTTGGTGATGAACGGGTTGGGCGCGGAGAGCTCAGCCAGGTTGAAGCCGTATCCGCGGAAGGCGACCCGCGGCGCGGCGCGGCCCCAGCCTTTCACCATGTCGATCAGCCACGTCCTGTTGGGGTGGTCCGGCCAGGTCATGGGATGCATGCGGTTGAAGTCGATCGGCGCCAGCCAGGGAATCACATTGGGATGCACCTTCTGCTTCGCCGGCGGCATAGAATAATTCGTGTAGATATACAGGACGAATTTCACGTCCGGGTATTTCTTCCCCACCCGCTCGGCCACGCGGTTGGCCAGCAGGATCAGGCGGTCCGAAACCGACCACTGGTTGGCGGCGGGCTCCCAGACCCGCGGCACGGGGTCGGACTTCATCTCCTCCGGATCGTCGGTGGGCACCACGTAATCCCCCGGCGACAGGGAAACCGATGACGCATAGGCCTTGTCCAGCTGCGCGATAATCGTCTCCGCGATGGCGTCGGCCACATCCTGCCGCGTCCACCGCAAAAACTGGGGATGCGGCTTTCCCCCGACCAGCAGGCACCACTCGGGATGCGCGGCGCGCTGTGCCGGGGTGATATACGTTTCCAGCACATGGCCGCCGACCAGCTTGATGCCGTTCATCCGATTGCGCCGCAGGAAATCCTCCCCGCCGTTCCACATGCCCCGGTATTCCGTGGCCGGCGCCCGGGAGTCATCCATTTCAGGGACAGCCAGAGACGGCTGCGACGGGATGCACGCGCCCAGCTCCGTGGGCATGAACCAGCGGCAGCCCAGGCGGTTGAGCAGCTCGTAGATCGCGTAGCTTGTCCCGAATTCAGACTCGCCGTACAGGCCCACGCCCTTGCGCCCCGCCACCACGCGGAAACCGAACAGGCCGGCCTTTGACGCGCCGACCTTGCCGAACACCTTCTGCGCTTCCGCGCCCACGAAAACCGGAGTCCGTTTTTCCCCGGCCGGCAGGCCTTCGACAATCTCGATTTTGGCGCCCGCCATCAAACCCAGGTACAGCGCCAGGTCGCGGACCGAGTCGCGCAGGAGGCGGCGCCGGCTGTCCGGGTTCTGCCCGTATTCAAGGTTCCCGGCCGGCGTGTTGGTGCCCATCGCGCCCGGCGGCACGACGATGACGCATTGCGCCTCGCCCTTGTCCGCCAGACGCACATCCGCACCCGCCGCATTTCCGGCCAGCGTCGCCGCCACAAACACCGCGCTAAATAGCTTCACCGTATCCATCATCCTCATTGATAGGCCTTGGTTGGCGGGGATCCTATAAACGGATCTCCGCGCGACTCCGGGTTTCGACGGTCTCGGCTGCCGTTTTGATCCGCACACGAAAATCGGCCGGCGCGTCCAGGGCCAGCTTCACTCCGCCGTCCGCTTCGACAGCCCGGACAACCAGGGCGCCCCAGGGCGTCTCCACGGTCTGCATGTCCGGCCACGGCAAAGTGGTGGCGCCAAACGCCGGGGCCAGGTCCACGCCCTGCCCGTCCTCCGCCACGCGGGCGTCCATCATCAACGCGTCATGCACGCGGGGATGCAGGTGCTGATCGCCCGCCCGTCCGGCCCGGCCCCACTCCCGCATGTCAAACGCCAGGCACGGGCGAAGCATGGCAAAGCCCGCCCGCACGGCGGGGCGCCCGAACCCGAACCGCCGGCCCAGCCCGGCATAGAGGTGCAGCCCGAACAGCGACCACACCGCCGCCTGCCCCGTCGTCCAGGTGACGCGCGAGGACTTCCCCAGGCTGACCGGGAACAGCTCCACATCGTCTCGGATGAAATGGCCATGCAGGATTTCCAGGGGCGCGAGGAATGAATCGGTGGTTCCTCCATCCTCCTCCTCCGCCTCGAGCGACTCCACCAGGCTGACCATCGCGACGCCCGTCAGGTACAGCGACGCATGCCAGCCGGGATGCGGGCCCGCGCCCATCTGCCCGCCGACCGACCCGCGCGCGTCCGCCACGCCGCACAGCATGCGAACCAGCTCCCGCGTCCGGTCGCGGGCGTGTTCCGTGCGGAAATAGCGCCACAGCAGGGCCCAGCCGCCCACCTCGAACGCGTCCCGCCCGATCGTGTTGCGCGGCCAGTTGGAGCGGAACCACGCCCAGTAAGCCTCCGCCGTCATCTCCACCGTGTCGCGCATCCAGGGGTCGCCCGTCTCCAGGAAGCCGAACAGGATGTCCCGAAATTTGGTATAGGCGCAGGTCTTCCAGCCCCACCCCCCAAGCCATTGGTGCACGGTGAAGTCCGTATGATCCACCGCCAGATCCGCCCAATAGGTGCAATAATCCAGGGCGTCGCGATACAGGGCCGGATCGCCTGTCAGGTAGGCTTGCTGCATCAGCCCGGCGCCGGCTCCGCCATCGTTGCCGGCCCCGCCGAGCGCGGCCAGCGACCCGCCGTCAAAGGCCCCCCGACTCATCCCGCCGCGCACCATCTCCGCGGCGGCCACCGCCACCGGGGTGAAGCGGCCGCTGACCGGCAGCAGCCCGCCCGGCCACGGCTCGCCGCACACGCCGTACCACCAGGCCGGCACCGTATAGCGGGCCACGGTGGGGGCGGCGTCCGACAGGCTGAACTGGAACCGGACCGTGCGGGCGAAGCCAGGTTCCCAGCGGTCCGCCGGGCTCTCCGGCTTCCGCGTGTTGATGATGCTGTCAAACGGCGTGTAATAGACCGCGTCCGCCCGGGTCCGCAACCGCGCGGGATGAGCCTCACTGCACGTGATGGCGGTATCGGCAAAATTGAACCGGGCCGCGCCCAGGTCGTGCCGCCAGCCGTCGGCCGGCAGGTCGGCCTCCACGCCCTTGATCCCCGTGCCCGCGATCTTCAGGTAGGGCAATCCGCGGAAGTCATACCCTTTGATATGCAGCTTGGCGTTGGTGAAGTGCAGCGTGGCGGAGACCACGCCATTGGCGAAGAGGATCAGGTAGAGGTCCGCCCACAGATAGGTATCCTCGTTGTAGATGATGCCGCCCACCCGCACCGCCTCGGCCGCGTCGTGGCGCCACAGCCGGTCAACCTGCACGTTCTGCCAGAGGCATTCGGCCGTGCCCGGCCCGGTGGCGCCGGGCTGCAGCCGCAGCGTGCGCCCGCCATACGTCAGGTCCAGCGCGTATTCGAGCGTCGTGCAATCCGCCGCCGGCACGCCGCGCAGGCTGTCTATGTCGGTGAACGCATGCGCCACATAGGGAATCCGCTCCGTCGTCAGCGGGGTGGACAGCGTCCAGGGCGACGGTCCGGCCGGCGCCGCGGCGGGGCGGCGGGCTTTCAGCTTGAGGATTTTTGGCAACTTGCCGCACATCGCCGCCAGCACGCGGCGGGGATCCTTGTTCAGCTCCCACCAAGCCAGCGGCTGAACGCCGGCCAGCGGATGGGCGGGCGCGAGGCGGGCGCCCCTGCTGCGGGGCACGGGCAGCGAAAACAGGGCGGCCGAGGCGTCGGCTTCGCCGGTGCGGGTTAACGCCAGAAGTTGATGGCTGTTTTTCATCCCGGTACTGAGCCTCCCCGGTTGCGATTCCCGAACTGTCGCCCCAACGCGCCAACTGTTCCAATCGCGTAGAGGGGAAGATTGATCATCCACGGCTCCTCTCGGTAGTCCGAAAGCGAAGTCCGGATGGCCACCTCGGGGTGGTATTTTTCGCAGAAAAACTTGAAGCTCTTGGCTTGGAGGCTTTCGCCGGCTTTCACTTCAATCGGGATGACCATGCCTTCGGCTTGAAGCAGAAAATCAACCTCCGCCGTGTTCTTCTCGTTTGTCCAGTAGCCAATGAAATCCGATTGCAAGTGGCGCAGTTGCTGCAAAACAAACTGCTCCGTCAGGGCGCCTTTGAACTCCTCGAAGATCCGGTTGCCCTCGATGAGCGTCCGGCTGTCCAGCCCGGTCTTGGCCGAAAGGAGGCCGACGTCTACCATGAAAAGTTTGAAGACCGCCATGTTCTGGTAAGCGACCAGCGGCATGCCCGGTTTTTCGACCCGGCAACATTTGATGGCAAGACCGCAGTCCAGCAGCCACTGGATAGCCAGTTCGAATTCCTTTGCGCGACCGCCCTCCCTCAAGGCGCCATATAGGAATTTCCGGTTTTCCTTGGCCAGTTGGGACGGCAGGCTGTTCCAGACCATGCGAATACGCGGCACCCAGGCTGTCGGCGCATGCTTCGAGAAGTCAGTTTCATAGGCGTCCAGAAGGCGCCGCTGGATACGGCGGACTTCCTCCAGATCCCCGTTCTCCACATATGCAGAGACCGCCTCCGGCATCCCGCCGACGAACAGGTAGCGCTTCAAATGGTCCGTGAGTCGGGCTTTGAAAGGGGTGACCACCGCCCAGTCTCGGGCATCGAGCCTGTCGGCCAGGTCTCCCTCTCCGACGGCATGCAGATACTCCCGGAACGACATGGGCTCCAGATCGAGAAAGTCGACCTTGCCTACCGGAAACGAGAGGTGTTCGTGAAGCGCCACTCCGAGCAACGAGCCCGCGGCGGCGAGGTGAAGCTGCGGCGCCTTTTCGCAGAAATACTTGAGAGCGGTGATGGCCCGGTCAGCCGACTGGATTTCATCGAAGATGAGCAGCGTCTCTTCAGGAACGATCTTCGTCTTGAACTCAATCTGAATGATCTGGAGGATACGATCAATATCGAAATCGTCGGAAAATAGCGACTGAAGACGCGGGGCATCCTCGAAATTGATATAGACGCATTTCGGATAGGCCGTTCGCCCAAACTCCTGTAACAGCCATGTTTTCCCGACTTGCCGCGCCCCCCGCATCAACAACGGTTTTCGGTGCGGGCTCTCTTTCCATCGGATCAGATCGGCCAACCGCTCCCTCTTCATGTGTTTTCTCCCGCTGAACAGATGGGATAGTGGCATAAATCAGCTGAGAAAGAAAACATTATTATCCGGAACTTTTGCAACTTAATATACATATACATCCGGAACATTAAGCGATGAGCCATCTTTTAGTACCACTTAACACACAAAAGCATCCGTGTTCCGGCTCTCAACGAATCAACATCAGCGTTCCGGCCAGCTCCGACTGAAGAATCACGTTATTTCCCTGGATCTGCGCCGTGCAGCCCCGGACGCCCTGCACCACCCAGCCGCTCACATTGGCTGCGCCGGGCCCCGTCAACGCGTTGGCCGTGAAGAGCGTAGGCGTGGCCGGCCAATCCCCGCTGATCCGGCTGACCATCACGGTCGCCACCAGCGGCAGCACGAGCGTCCCTTTCACATTCACCCGGTCGCCCGCGCCGTCTTTGAAATCCCACTTGACGATGGCGCCTTCGCCCAGCGCAACGGTGCCGTTGGTGATCGTCAGCGTCCCGACGCTCGCCCCGGCGCTTGCGCCGGGAGCCAGCGCGCCGGCCTGCTGCACCGTGCACGTCGAGCCCGCGGCCGCGAGGTTGATGACGCCCGTTCCGCCCAGCGTCGCGCCCGGCCACACCTTGTACCCGTAGTTGTTCTGCAGCGCAGTCGTGATCCCGTTCACAATCAGGGTTCCGCCGGTCACGACTGTTCCGTATGAGGCGTCGTAATTCCCCTGGATCACAAACGTTCCTGGGCCCTCCTTGATCATGGCCGTGTGATACCTGGTATCGCGCATCAGCCCGCCATAGGTTAAAACCGCGTTCGTTTCCACAATGTTAAATCGCGGATAGGGCGCCGCGGTTCCAGATAGCGTCTGCGTGGCGGTACAGGTCAGGCTGTTGGTGCCCTGGAAGTTCAGCCGCCAGTTCCAGTTCCAGGTAATTCGGTTCGTCACCGTGCGGAAACCGCCGCCGGCCTGCAACACGGCCCCGTCGTAACCCAGCGCAAGATTGCCCATGCCGATCGCGTAATCATTTCCGATGACCAACGCGCCGCTCATCAAAGACACTCCCCCGCCGAACGAATTGGAGCCGTTGAGCGTCAGGGTGTCGAAGTAATGAATAATGCTGCGGTTGGTGCCGTCGTCCGAAATGGAGCCGTTGAATACATAATTGTTCCGAAACCCGGCGTTAGCCATCAACGTCACAGCGCAATTGACTGTCGAAGTTTTTAATCCGGTAAGCGTACCGCCGTAATACAGCAGGCTAAATGGCCCTTCAACTATCATACCCACATTATCGATCATGCTCGCCGATATGACGATGTTCGTTCCCAGTGTAATTGTGCCGGCATTATCGGAGAACGTGGCCGTATCGCCGGAAACCCAGTTTGTGAGGGGATTATTGGGATGGGTCCGCCAAACCAGGGACGTGGAGTCCCACGGCCCGCTGCCACCCAGGGGCCCACCGGCGGCACCGCCGTTGCCGTCCCAGTACCATATCGCCAGCGCCGACTGGGTATTACCCATTGCCATGGCCATGATTGCCGCCAATACCGTCATTCCTGACTTCATCGACGTTCCTCCTTGTCCAGCCGCCAGTGTCGCCAAACGCCTGCCACAAAACAAAGCTATTCCGATCATCGGATCGTGATGACACTGCCCGTCATAAGCGCCTTTTTGGACGCCTGGCGGGTATTGCCGTAAGCCCCGAGATTGATGCGCCGCCCGTTGGGCTCGGGCTCCCGGGAGTAGTCGGCCGCCGGGTCGCCGGCGTCGATGCAAGGGCTCGTGACCGGGTCCTTCACCCACACATCGCCCGGGGTCCACCGACCGCCATGGGACTTGAGATGCCAGTCGTTGGTCGCGTTCGCGAAGAGCGGATCGGCGGAAAAGCAGCCGTTTGTGGTGGCGTTGTCGCCATCCTCGATGTCGCTGTACCACAGGTTGCCCAGCGTGGCGGTCATGTTGCTGGAGGCCAGGTCGTCCCCGTTATTCCAAAGGATCGAGTTCCGGATCGCCAGGATGTCGTTGGTTGTGTTCTGCCGGACGCCTTCGGGCCAGTTGCCGGCGACCGTGCAGTTCACCAGCGTGGCGCGGTCGGCTCCAGCAACCCCGATATCGCCGGAGGGCGGCGCCGTGCCGGAATCGTATCCGACAAAAACGCCGGCCCCAAGCTTCGACCCGTCCACGATCCAATTGGTGGCAAACACGCAGTTGGCGACCAGGGCCGTGGCCGCCAGGTACAGGGCGGCGCCACGGGAGTTATTGAGGCACGCGATCGAATTGCCGGTGAACGTGCAGTTGCTGATCGTGTGCCTGTTCCCGCCATAGTTGCCCACCAGGGCAACGCCGCCTCCGGCCGCGATGGAACCTGCGCCGGCCTGCCCTGCCGCCGTAAAGTTGCCCATCACCTGCGAGTCCAGAAGCGTCAACTCACCGCCCTCCACGCAGAGGCCACCGCCGTAGCCCATCCACAGGGACGGCCGGTAGCCCGCATAGTTGATGGTATTCCCGGCCAGCAGGGAATTCGTCATCGTGAGGAACGAATCCTTCGCCCAGATGCCGGCACCCGCACCAAGGCTATTGTAAAGGACGTTACTGCTGATGATGCAGGAGGCCATCGTGAGGCGCGAGTTGATGATCCCGAGGCCAAGCCCGGGTATGTTGGCCGAGACCGAGCCTCCCGTCAGGGTCACGCCCTGGAGGCGGACGTACCCGACTCCGGTGATAAATAAGGCTCTTTGGCCGCTGGGCGGCCTGACCACGGTAGCGGACGCATTGGCGCCGAGCAGTTCCAGCCCGAACTTGTCGATCGTGAGCGGGAACGACTCGATGATATTCGTATACAGGCCGGCGGCGACGTGGATGCGGCTGCCGTGAGCGGCCACGGAAAGGGCCTTTGTGATGGACCGGAAGGCGCCAGACTCATTTGTGCCGGCGTTGGCATCGGCGCCCGAGGGAGCAACATACAAGTCGCCGACCGGACTGTCCAGAATACCGCCGGCAAAATGATAGCCCAGGTCCACCGCGCCTGCATCCGGCGCCCCGTCTGCCCGGGTCGTCCGGTTCGCCAACCCCGCGTCCGGGGCCGGCGTTCCGCCCGCGTCCACGCACGGGCTGTTCGTGCCCAGGTACAGGCCTCGCTCGAAGCGCGGATCGGCCGACAGGCAGGCGTTCGTTCCGCTGTTGTCCCCATCTTCGATACAGCTCGTCCACACGTTGGTCAGCGCCCCCTGGCTGTTGGTCGGGAAATTGGCCAGGTCGTCCAGGTTGTCCCACAGGATGGAGTTCGTGACGGTGACGGATCCGCCCTTGTAATAGATGCCCTGGCCGTTATTCCGGATCACCGTGCAGTTCGCGAACGTTGAAACGCCTTTCAGGAGATAGACGCCGTCGCCATACGCCAGGCTGCCGTTGTGCGTGTTGATCCGGCAGTTGTTTCCGGCAATCAGGCAGTTGCGGAAGGCATTCGTCCCCCCATCCACATAGACGCCGGCGCCCAGGAACGTGGTGAATTGATAATGGCCCCTGCTGAAGTTGCCCGCCACAGTCGTATCCGCCACGGTCGCGCGGCAGTTTTTAAGGCAAAGCCCGCCGCCCCAGACGCCCTGATCCGCTCCCGTGGGGATGTAGTAGCCGCCTTCATTGTTCCGGATGACGCAGTTCGTGATCGTCAGCGTCGTGTTGGACGCATAAATCCCGCTGCCGAGAAAGGCGGCGTAACAGGTGCCTTTGTTATCCCGGATCGTGCTGTCGGCCAGCGTCACGTTGGTCGAATTCACAATGGACAGCCCGACGCCCAGCGCCGGCGCATACGAATCCACGACTATGGTCCCGCCCGCCACGGTCAGGGAGGAGAGCGTCAGGCCGGAGGCGCCGACCACGCTCACGCCCCCCCCGGCTGCCCCTACGGGCGCATTCAGATATCCGTTGGTCAGAGTCAGCCGGCTGAGCGTCCCTCCGTTCACCCCGATCACCGACAGGATGCGGGTCTGACCCGCACTGGAGGGCCGGGCGAGAACGCTGGGCCACCGGGCCAGGTCCCAGTCGCCCGGACCGGCGGCGTTGGTGCCCTCGTAGGCGCCCAGGATCGTCACGCCGGAACTGGTCCAGACCAGCTGGTTCGTAATGGCATACGCGCCGCCCTTGATATAAACAAACTCGCCGTTGGTCGCCGTGTCCAGGGCCGTCTGGATGCTCGGAAACGCGGTCGCCCAGTTCGTTCCCACGCCGCTCCCGTTGGTTGCCACGTAATACGCGTTACCCTCCCCGGTCAGGAAAGTCATCGGCTCCGACCACACGCTCCCCACCGCGTTCGAGGCCAGGATCCGATACTGATACGCGCTGCCCTTGGACAGTCCCGTGATCCACTTTGTGAATGTGCCCACTTGAAGGCCCATGGCGACGGTCGAGGTCGTGGCGCCGCCGTCCACCCAGTACTGGAACCAGGCGCTGGGGATGTCGCCGCCGACATCCGTAACCCGGCCCTGCAGCGTGGCCGTGCTGAAAGCCGCGTTCGTCGCGCCCAGATTCGTGACCGCGGGGACCGTCATCGTGACGGGAACCTGGATGTACCGGACCATCACGATGCCGGAGCCGCCGGAGCCGCCGGGCATATCGCTGGTGAACCCGCCGCCTCCGCCGCCCCCGCCCGTACTGGCCATTCCATTCGTGCCGGGATTCCCCCCCGTCCCACCGGCTCCCCCTCCGCCCAGCCCGCCCGATCCCGCCGCGCCATACCCGGTTCGGGTTCCGCCGCCCCCGCCGCCGGCATACACGGTTGGCGTCCCGGAAAGCGAATTGGTGATGCCGTCGCCGCCCTTGCCGCCATTCACGGGGGAACCGGCCGCGGCAGCACCCGTTTGAGCCGCACCGCCGCCGCCGCCGCCCGCATTACTGGCGGAACCCGGTCCTCCGTCGTTCCCCTGGCCCGTCGTATATCCGGCTCTCGCCCCGGCACCGCCCCCGTTCCCGCCGGCCGAACCGCCGGTTCCCACGGCATTGACGTTAAACCCCGCCCCCGCCCCGCCGCCGATCGCGGTTAAGGTTGAAAACAGGGAATTCCCGCCCTTTGCCCCGGCCGGATATGTCCCCCCGCCATCCCAGCCGCCGGCGCCCCCGCTGCCCACCGTGACCGTGTAATTCCCGGTGACCACGTTGAACGCATTGCTGGCAAGCACCCCGCCTCCCCCGCCGCCACCACCGATGGTTTCACCGCCGCCGCCACCACCCGCCACGAGCAGCACGTCGCAGCTCAGATTGCTGTTGACCGCAAAAGGCCCGCTGCTGGTGAAAATATGGACGGTGTAATTAGTGCCGTTTAGGGGATAATTGGAGACGGTTCCCCCCGCCGCCACCCAGTCGCCTCGCGCGGCCAGGCTCACCATGCATAAGGCCGCCAGGATCGATCCTCGGACAAAAGCCTTCCGCGTCCACACGTGCATTGTCTTCATCCGTTTCCCTCCTCAGGTCCAACTATGACATTGTTGATTTCCGCACGATCAACCTTGCCGGGTTGACCAGCCGCCGGAACGGGCTGTTCACGCGCCCGCTGATCCGGTCCATCAGCAACTCGAACGCCTTGACGCCGGCCACATCATTCGACGCATTGACCGACGTCATCGGCACCTCGCAATACTCCGCCAGCATCGTGGTCCCGCCCCCCACCACCGCCACGTCTTCGGGCACACGCAAGCCCATTTCGTGAAGCAGGCGGATGGCCAGCACGCCCGTGTGATCGCCGCCGATGATGCCATCAAAGTCGCCGCGGTGTTCCTTGAAAAAGGCCCGCATCGGTCCTTCCAGTTCTCCGGCATCCGGGAGTTCCCGCGGGGCGGCAAGCGGCAGGCGCATTTCCAGCGGCGCGGGGGCGCCGGCGGCTGCCAGCTCGCTGCGCACCGCCGCCTCGCGAATGGCATTCACCCCCACCATCTGGGGCAGGGCCTTCATGGTGGCCATGCACAGGCGCCTCCGCCCGAGCTCGAGCAGGTGCCGGACCTGGAGCCGGCCGACCTTTTCACAGTCCACGCTGATGTCGTCGCTCTCGAAATCCAGCACGTTGGCCCCCTCGAAGGTAACCACGGGGAAGCCGGACTCCACCAGCCGGCGCAGTTCCGTGTGCGGCCCCGGATCGACCGGGTAGATCGCCAGCCCGTCGATGCCGCGGTCGAGCAGCCGGCGGATGACGCGGTCTTCCGAGTCGGAATCGTTGGGGTGGGAGCTGAGGGTGACCGTGTAATCGGCCTTCGCGGCCGCTTCGGTCAGGCCGCCGGCCCGGCTGTAAGGGGAATAGGTGCCGAAGCCGGGCGACACGAGCCCGATAACCTGGGTCCGGCCCGAGCGCAGGGCGCGCGCCGCCAGGTTGGGACGATAGCCGAGCGCGTCCGCCGCCTCCCGAACGCGCTGGCGGGTTTGCTCGGAAGCCCAGCAGTTCTTCCAGTTGCTCAGGACCTGGCCGGCGGTGGCGCGATGAACCCCGGCTTTCGCCGCCACGTCGGCGAGCGTGGCGCGGACCGCCGCCTTCCCGCCCGGGGAATCCGCCCGGCTTTCCCGTTTTACCGATGAAAGTGTCATCGTTCCTCCGCAGGCCCATACAGATCGTGATGTAAGATGGCCGAATTCAACCCCTGGCGCAACACAAATCACGTCCGTAAAGAGCGTCGCCTCCGCGATGCATAACCGGGCGCCAGAATGACATTTTGCTGTTGTTTTTATTTCTTAAATGCACTATATTTGATGCGTATTGGAAATATATTATGAACTGGACCACATTCAGGAATAAGACGTTCGACCTCGGTTGTTTCAGCATTCATCAGGTCTATGCCTGGCAGCCGGGATTTGACCGCAATAACTTTATCCGTTGGACGCGTCAGGGTTATCTGGTGCGCTTGCGTCAGGGTCTGTATGCATTCCCTGAGTACAAGGACAAGCCGGAGTTTGCGGTGTATTTCGCGGGACGGATCTACAATCCGTCGTATATCAGCCTGCATTCAGCGCTGGCGTTCTACGGGTTGATTCCCGAATCCGTGGTCCAGATTACCAGCGTGACCTCGCTGAAAACGGCGGCGTTCAGGAACGGCTTCGGCGAATATTCGTATCAGAGCGTCCGGCATGACCTGATGTTCGGCTATGAACTGCGGCCGCTGGCGGATGGCCGCGCGACCGCGTATGCCACCCGGGAAAAGGCGCTGCTGGACCTGCTCTACCTGTATCCCTTCTACAACACGGAACAGGCCCTTGCCGATCTCCGGCTTGACGTGGATGTTCTGCACGAGGATTTGAATCGCGCCGCATGGGAGTCCCTGACGGCGCGTTTTCATTCCGCCGCACTCGAAAAGCGCACACGCTTATTATCCAAGGTGTATGACCTATGATCTCCCTCGACCAGATCAAGAATTTCTACCCGGCCTCCATGAGCGGAGACGCGCGATTCCTGAAGCACATTCTCAAAGAATATGTCCAGCTGCTGGTCCTCGACTATCTTTCCACGACCCCTCATATCCGGAAAATGACCTTCATTGGGGGCACGAACCTGCGCCTGGTCAAGGGGATTGACCGGTTTTCCGAGGATTTGGATTTCGATTGCAAGGCTTTCTCCGAAGAGGAGTTTGTCGGGATGTCCGAGGCTGTCCTGGTGTTCCTTCGACGCAACGGATTCCAGGCGGAGGCCCGGGACAAGGACAAGAGCCGGTTGACGGCCTTCCGCCGAAGCATCCATTTTCCCGAGTTGCTATTCGAACTGGGGCTGTCCGGTCACCGGGACGAACGGTTCATGCTGAAACTTGAATCCCAGGATCAGGGGGTTCCGTATACGCCGGCCTTGGGATTCATCAAGGGGTGCGGATTCTTCTTCTCCTTCCCCGTCCCGCCGGACGGCGTGCTGTGCGCCATGAAGATCGCCGCCATGCTCAACAGGGGCAAGGGCAGGGATTATTACGACGTCATGTTTCTGCTGGCGCAGACGCCCCCGGATTATCCGTTCCTTGCGGCGCGCTGCGGCATCCATGATCTGCCGGAATTGAAGTCGGCGGTGGAAAAGTCGCTGCAATCGGTGGACCTGACTCAGAAGCGGAAGGACTTCGAACACATGCTGTTCCATCGCGACAACAGCTCGCGCATCCTGCACGTCCGCGAATTCATCCAATCCCTGTGATCTTTCACAACCCGTGGGTGGTCCGCTCGATGAGGGCGTCCTGCCACTCCTTGCACAGCGTCGCGAAACGGGCGGACCAGCCGCTGATGCGGACGACCAGGTTGGGATACCGCTCGGGATGCGCCTGCGCCTCCCGCAGCGTCTCCGGCGACACCACGTCGAGCTGGAGATACCAGCCGCCCAGCCGGATGAAGGTCTTCAGCAGCGACTCCAGGCTGCGCAGTCCCGTCTCCCCCCGCAGGCAGGAGGGATTCAGGCGCAGGTCCAGCGGAGAGCCGTTCGGCAGATTCATGAAATCGAATTTGGCATACGACCGGATCGCGGCGGTCGGCCCGCTCCGGTCGGTTCCCGGCGTGGGCGACAGGTTCGCCGCCAGGATGTCGCCGGTCTTTTTCCCGTAGAACATCGCCGGCCGCGCATGCCGCCACTTGATCTCCCGGCCGAAGGTGCTGATCCCGGGCGGCATCATCACGTTCGGCTCGAGCCCCGCCAAGTCCCTGCACATCGCGGTATACGTATCGAACAGGCGCCGGGCCGTCCCGTCGGCATCCTCCCGGTCGTTTCCATAAAACGGCGTGTCCCGGAAACACTCCAACCGGAGCGCCTCTTCCCCCGCCCAATTGTTCCGCACGGCGTCGCGCAGGCGGCTGAACGGCATCCGCTTCTCGTCAAAGACGATCGCCTTGATGGCCGACAGGTTGTTGGCCACATCGGCAAAGCCCCCGAGGTGGGGCGACACGATCCGGTAAAGCGGGCCGCCCCCGTGATAGGGTCGCCCCTTTTCGATGCACCCCTCCACCCACAGGTCCAGAAGCGGGGAGGGCCTCGTGTCCTCCTTCAGCACGGGCTGGAGCGCCATGCCGCGGACGACTTTCAGCTCCCGCAACAGGACCTTTTCGAACGCCTGGCACACCTGGTCGAAGGTGCCGGGCTCGCCCGTGACCGGCTTGGCGGGATCCAGCTCCAGGCACTCCTTCAGCAATTGGAGGCCATCGAAGGTCTTGTACTGGAAGGAGGATTTTCCGGGAATCAGCACCTCCCAGCAGCCATCGTTGGTGAAATTGCGCGCGTCGGCAAGGGGGAATCCCACCCCGACAAGGGCCCGAACGACCAGGTCGTCGTTGTAAAGGCTGACAATGCCGCCGCCCAGGCGCTGCACGTCCGCGATCCGGCGCCACAGCCGGTCGGGCGTGTTGGCCCCGACCCGGACGGCCACGGGGAAGTCGCTGATGTGCAGCTCCTCCACGATGTCCAGCACCAGGTAGGTGACCGGATTGGTGACGTCGCGCCCCTGCTCGTCGACGCCGGAGAGGATGACGTTCTGGTAGAACTGGGCGTCCCCCGTGGACTCCGCCCCGAAGCCGGTGGACCCGGTCCATTCGACGCCCTTGATCCAGAAATGGGCCAGGATATCCCGCGCCTCGTCCAGGGTGATGGCGCCCGCCTTCAGGTCCGCTTCGAGAAACGGGCCCAGCATCTTGTCGATCCGCCCGATCCCGCTCCAGTTACCGCAGAGCCGCTGCATCTCCCAGAATTCCCACAGGGCCTGAACGGCCTCATGGAAAGACGCCGGAGGCTGCTCCGGCACGCGCTGGAGAACGGCCAGCAGCACGAGGGCGCGCTGCCGGACCGAACCGCCGGAGGCGGAGGCCAACTTTTGCGTTTCGGCGACCAGGCGCCCGTGCCAGAGGCGCGCCGAGTCGATCACGGACCGCATGGCCTCCAGGTAGCGCCGGCCATAGTCGTCCAGCCCGCCCGTCCGCAGCCGCTGCTCGATCTCGGCCTGGATCCCGGCATACCCGATGCGAAGCGCCTTTTCAAAACCGATCGTGACGTGCGAGATGGAGGCGATCGAAAACGCCCCGGTGCTGCCGGGGGTCAGGTGCTGCGCCGCCTCAAGGAAAGGAGCCGTTCCCGCCAGGTGCTCCAGGGGCTCGATCCGGACGGGCGCCTCCTCCGCGATCCGGCGTACGCCCCGGCTGTAGAGCTCCACGAGGGAGAGGGTTTCCGCCTCCCCTTTCAGGGCAAAGGGAGCGGGCCGCATCGCGCGGCCGAATTCCCCGCTCAGGTAGCGGGCCGCCAGTTTCCGGGTCTCGGGCGGCAGGCGCTGCACCCGCTCCATGCCGGGCGTCGGTCCAAAATTCTTTTCGAGAAGGACTTCGGGATTGAGAATGGCTTCGACCATATTTCGTTTGCCCCCAGGCTGCATAAGACGATTTAATAGAATAGCAAATACCGCTTGCTTCCGATAGTCCAATTGTCGCACCCAATTGTTGCGCCTGCGCTTCGGAAGGCGTGGCACGGCCTTTCCAGGCCGTGTCCCCTGCTAATCCCAGACGCCGCACTCCAAACGGGAATCAGGTCCTGTGAAAATCCAGGCGCCCGTTAACGTTCACGCCGCCTATTTCAACCGGCGCTTCTTCGTCCCGCTTCACAAGCAGATCCGGCCCCGCCCCATCCCCGCTCACGCGGCAAACGACAGTCCCGCCCTCGCTTTTCAGGCACTCCAGGTGCAGCGCCCGGTCGCCCGGCACGTGCAGGGCGACAAACACGGTTTTCCGCGTCCGGCGCCGCACCAGGATGACGGGGTTGTAGATCTCCGCCGGCGTGGCCGGGCAGACGCCCTTGAACACCGTGGTTCCCGCCGCGCCCAGCATCGTCAGCCGCATGGCCCGGCCCTGGATCTTCCAGACGTCGGCCGCCCATTTGCAGTCCATCACGTCCATCTCCCAGCGCTCCGCGGTCTCCAGCGCCTCCACCTCCCGGATGTAATCGTAGGAGCCCGGCCACAGGGAACCGGGCGCATAGTCCTGCCCGGGAGCCGTACGGATCGGCGGGCCCTTGTTGACGCACGCAAGCGAACCGTTCACGAACGGCAGCCCGGTCTGGAGCGTCCCGCCCGTGTGCAGCACCCAGTCGAAGGTGTGCTCCTCTCCGTCCAGGCTGTCGCACTCCACGAGGTCGAGCAGGTAGGAAGCGGTCATGAACAGGGTCCGCTTCAGCTGGCAGCCGGGATAGGCGAAGTCCGCGCTGACCGTGCAGGCGCTGACCTCGTCGCGAAAAAGATGGGCATGGCAGACGCCTGTTTCGCGGCGCCCCAGTTCCGGGCGACCCTTGGTCCAATTGAATTTCTGGTTCCGCTCGTCGAGCACCACCGTGCTGTGGGCCAGCGTGGTCATATACCACATCCGGTGAATGGGGTGGCTGTAGCCGCCGCCGTGGCCGTGGTCGCGGACCAGATACCGGTTGTCGCGGCGGTATTCGATGCCCAGCTTGCCCGCGTGGCCATGCCAGTCGCCGTGCGGCCCGAAGGTGATCGTCGCGCCCGACCCCGTCCCCTCCCAATAGGTTCCGGGTGTTCCGCTTTTCAGCACGCAAAGACCGGTTGAGTCGTAGAGCCGGCTCCCGCAATCCGGCGTCTCCGCCGCGCCGATATCCCGCCCCACCAGGAGCGACCAGAGTCCCTCGCGCTCCATCCGGCCCAGCGCCCAGCCGATCCAGGGCGTCCCGTACATCGCATAGGCCAGTTCGAGCCAGGGCTTGAACAGGTCCGGACGCGAATCCCCGCTGATTTCGCCGATCAGGGGTAGCACCCCTCCCTGCATCGCCATGCCGGGCAGCGTGTCGAGCATCTTCTTGAGAATTTCGTCCCCCTCCAGCGGAAGCCCGTGACGGGTCGCCAGCCAGCGCATCTTCAAAAACCGCTCGATCGAGCCGCCATGGTAGGAGGCGTGCGACTGCTCGTGCCAGAAGCCGTCGGGATTGATCGAGTTGGCCAGTTGGTAGGGATAGCCCCGTTCCGGGTCGGAGGTCACCCGCTCGATGAAATCAGGCCGCTTCGCCAGGAGCCCGATGCACAGGAGCGTGAGGTTGTACGTGGTCTGGATGTTGCCGCCGCCCAGGCGCGCCTCCATGAACTTCTCGCCGACCGGCACGAGGATGCGCTCGTAAACGCGCGCACGCAGCGTGTCGTCAAGCCCGTCGAGGAAATCCAATCCCAGGCAGAGCTCGATGGCCTGCTTGAACAGGAACGGGGCGGGGTCTTCGAGGTTGCCCAGGACACGCTCGGCGGCCTCGCGGTGCCAGCCGTCCAGCAGCCGGCCGCACAGGGCCAGCTCCAGCAGG
>CAYZVY010000045.1:20751-22582 GCA_964481675.1 uncultured Verrucomicrobiota bacterium | reverse complement strand
CGCCTCGTTCGCGGAAGCGGTGTCGGGATCGTTGGCCAGCTGGATCAGCCGTTCCCGTGAAAGGTCGGCGGGAAGAATGGCCTTGGCGGGGCGGGCATTGGTCGTGGCGCGCGCATCGCGAACCTCTTTCTGAACCTCCGCCTCGGGATGCTTCTCCAGCCTCGCCAGCGTCGCCTGCGCCTCCGTCTGCGGCAGGCGGGCCAGGATGCGGATCGCGCCCAGCATCTGGGGCCGCGTGAACACGCCGCTGGCCCAGGCGCCACCGGCGGAGGGAGCAGGCGCCTCCTCCTTGGCGTCCAGCAGGTCGTCCAGCGCGGCGCCCACCTTGCCGCCGGTCGCCTCCTTCAGCAGGCCGCCGGCGATGCGGTTCAGTTCCGGGATAATCTCGGCCGGCGCGGCTTCCGCCAGTTCCATGGCGACCTCTTCAAAGGGCGTGCCCAGGATGGGCGGGAGCGCCATGCGGCCCATGTTCAGGGCGGTGGCGTTGTAGCCGCTGTCCCGCGACTTGCTCGCCATCTGGACGGCGGCGCTGCGCACCACCTCGGCGCAGGTGCGGGGGTCGGCTTGGTGCTTCTTCCACCCGGGCTGCAGCAGGATCAGGCGGCTTTCGCCGGAATTGCGGGGCCATTGCGCAAAAGTCTGCCGGGCCTGGCAGATCGCGCCGAACGTGTCGCCGTCCAGGTCGGGCAGCGCGGAAACGGCAGCCGCCGCCTCGGAGGGCAGGGAAAACGACTCGGCCACGAACGCGGCGGCCCGGGCCAGTTCCTTCATCAGGGCGGCGCGGGCCAGGGAGGCGGGGACAAAAGTCTTGCGGCCGGCTGCGGTGTCGGCCTGGATCGTCACCTTGCCGTTGTAGGCGACAAACGACAGCACCCCGTCCACGGGCTCGTAGTGCGCGTAGCGGGGCTGGAGATTGGAGGCCACCACCACCCAGGCGCCGCCGCCGATGTCCGAGAAGAGCGCGGCGTTGCGGGGCTCGGGAATCAGTTCCACGCCCGGCGCCGCGCCCAGGCTTTCGCGGAACCAGAGCGACGCGGACACGTTGAAGAGGACGGCGTCGTCCTCATGGGCCTCGAGGTAGGGCGGCGGCGCCACGGCCAGGCGGACGGCCCAGGCCGGGCCCGCCAGCATGAACGACAAAACGAAAATCCAGACGGCCGCGCGACAAGCCCGCATAAGTCCTCCTTGAAAAACCGCAATCTTAAATCAAACCGATAATAATGGGGAGGATTTTCTAAAGGACCACCACCCGCCGGCCGCGGAAGCTCAGGCGGCCCTCGGCGAGAAGCTGGAGCGCCTCGGGATAGGCCTTGTGCTCCTGCTCCTGGATCCGGGCGTGGAGGCTCTCGGGCGTGTCGTTCTCTAAAACGGGGACAGACTTCTGCACGATGATCGGGCCGGTGTCGGTGCCGGAGTCGACGAAATGGACGGTGCAGCCGGCGACTTTCGCCCCGTAGTCCAGCGCCTGCTTCCAGGCGGCCGTGCCGGGAAAGGCGGGCAGCAGGGCGGGATGGATGTTGAGCACGGCGTTCGGGAACGCCTCCAGCAGCCCCTTCTTCACGATCCGCATGTAGCCGGCCAGGGCCACCGCCTGGGTCCCGTGCGCCCGGAGCATCTCGATGACCTTCGTCTCCGCCGCCCCGTCGAGCTTGGTCTTGAAAGGCGCATGGTCCGCGTAAATGGCGGGGATGCCGTGCTTCTTCGCCCGCTCCAGGAGATAGGCGTCCTGCACGTCGGAAATCACGCACACGATCCGCGCGTTCAGCCGGCCTTCGGCGATGGCGTCAATCAGGGACTGCGCGTTGCTGCCGCGGCCGGACCCCATCACGCC
>CAYZVY010000045.1:0-20651 GCA_964481675.1 uncultured Verrucomicrobiota bacterium | reverse complement strand
CGATGGCGTCAATCAGGGACTGCGCGTTGCTGCCGCGGCCGGACCCCATCACGCCAATCCTCAACAGTTCGCTTTGCATTCTATTCCTTTATAAGACGTCCACGGCAATTCTCTCCGCAGTGCGGAGAGAATTGGGAAAGCCAGAAAAAACTGACGCATATTCCAGAGGCTTTGCGGGGAAAACCCGTTGCCGAACTCCAGAGAGAGCCGGCCGGAAAGGTCATGCACAAGAGATGATCCATACGCTGCCCGATGCTTTCCCTTCTGTTCTTCCTCAACCATTTTTCCGGCAATACTCCAATACGCCTCAACCATCGCAAAGTTAATGGCGCGATTCGCATGGGTGCGGGCGGCATGCAGGATCTCCGCGACTGCCTGGTAGAAGGCCGGACGGAGTCGAGTCTTCACACGATACTCGGTTTTACCGGACTGACCCTTGCTGAGCCCTGAATTTGTTTTCGCCTTCGTCATAACCAAGCCTCACAAAATCATGCCCGTATCCGATCAACGCTTATGGAGATACCTTACCCAAGGAGGGTTTCTAAAGCAAGCGGAGGAACAGATTCGTGCATCCATGTGCAATGCGGCGTCGCGGAGCTCCGCCCTCCGCGCTTCGCGATTTATCACTGAAGATAGTGTTTATCCGCCGCCCAGAGCGGCTCCAGTTCGTCGGGCGCGGGGACGTCGGGCCGCAGGGCGCGGAAACCCTTGTTCCAGCCTTTCACGGGATCGTTCTCCGGCCATTCGGGCAGGCCCTTCAGATCGACCTGTCGAAAGCGTGTCGAGAGGAAAGCGATGGACCGGAGGGTTTTACATGTGCTAGATTCAAGGAATGAATACTCGCCCCCTCCGCCTGCTCGTCCTTGCCGCCGTCCTTTGCCTGACGGGACAAGCCTTCTGCGCCGAACAGACCTTCCGCCTCATCGGCGGCGTCACGCTCTACGCCCCCAACCCCGACGGCAAGCCGCTGACCGTCAAGCTGGCGGTGCGCGACCTGAACCTCTATGCCGCCGGCCCGCGCGAGGTGCTCTTCAAGATCTATGATCCCGACGGCAAGCCCGTGGTGCGGGAGATCATTCCCGACGACGGCATCACCGACGGCGCCTTCATGGACCGGATTGGCGGGTGGGACCACGAGCTCCAATACCTGTGCAACCTCTACGGCATGGGCACGCGGCCCGCGTTCCGCTGGAGCACCTGGTCCAGCACCAACCGCCTGGCCGGCCTGGCCGCCCGCACGTTCGAGCGTACCGTTCCCGGCCTGCCCGGCACCTACCGCATCGTGCTGGCCGGCACGCCCGATCACGTCGTCACCGTCGAGGTCACCCCGGACCGCCCGCTCGGCGTGGCGGGCCACGCCCCCTTCCTGCACGGGCATGATGCGGCCCCGATCGTTCGCTACGCCTATATGCCGCCGGGCGCGGACGGTGTCTTCTTCGCCGTGGCCGAACCCGACCTGCCCGCCACGCGCCGCTTCAAGCTGACCGGCCCCGACGGCACGGTCCGTTTCGACGGAATGGCCACGGGGGCCTACGCGTCGGTCGCCTTCCAGGCGAGCAACGACGTGGGCAAGCTCTACAAGCTGGAAATCAGCGGCGGCGCCAACGACTACTGGCTCAACATGAGCTTCTCCTTCCCGCGCAAGGACCCGCAGTGGTACGACTACGTGGGCATGGGCTCGCAGGCCGTCTGGGCCGGGGATCCCGCCATCGCCCTCGCGCTCAAGGGCGGCGTGACCGAGGTGGACGGCAAGGTGTTCTGGCATCCGTTCCAGGTCCGATTTTACCGCTGGCTGGCCGCCCATCCGCTTGACGCCAACGACGGCGAAAAGGCGCTGCGGGCGGAGCTGGACCTGCTTTTCCGCAGCTTCCACCTGCTGGAGACCAGCGACGGCCGCGGGGGCCGGGGCTGGCACAACTGGGCCTACTCCATGGGGTACTACGGCAGCCGCGTCTACCGGCCGGGTTGGACCCTGCTTCCGCGCGCCGACGTGCCCGAGGACCTGAAGGCCATCATCCGCGAGGGGCTGATCATGGCAGGCGACCGGCTCAGCTTCGCAACCGGCATGGAAAAGGTCAACGGCAACGCCTTCTCCCAGATCAACGTGGCCCTGTGGTACTGCCACCGGGCCACGGGCGACGCGATCCAGAAGGAACGCTTCGAGCTGTTCTGGGACCGCTGGCTGCACGAAGGCTGGGGCCCGGGCTCCGGCATCAGCCGGTCGGGCGACTCGCAGGAGCACTTCGCGCACGACGCCCATTACGGGTCGTACCTGATGGACAACTGGCTGGGCCGCGAGTGGGTGACCAACGGCATCCTGGGCGACGCCACGGACGACCCGCGCTTCCAGTCCGTCGTCGAGCGCTATCGCGAGCTCTACTCGTACCTGTATTGCCGCGAGGCCAACGGCGTGCCGGTGGCCGCCAACCCGTGGTCGTCGCGCACGTGCAACTCCACGCACGCCGGCACCAACAACTGGGAGTTCCCCGGCCACGCGTGGAAGGGGCTGCCGGGGCCCGACTTCACCGTCAGCGTGAACGGGGGCGACGAGTGGTTCGCGGCCCGGCGCAAGGGCTACTACGCGCTCACGTTCCACGGCCGGCTGGCGCCCGCCTGGATGTGCGACGCCTTCGAGGGGCAGCTCGGGTTCGGCGGCGGCGCGCTCTGCCAGCTCACGGTTCCGGGCAAGGGCCCGGTGCTGGCCGGCATCCTCCCCGATTCCTACGGCAAGGGCCAGCACCTGTCCAACTGGCGGACCTTCCGCGTCCACGCCCTCGTGGGCGAATTGTGGGACGGCCGGCCGATCGTCTCGGGCGTGAGCGAGCCGGACGACGCCAAACTGGACGGAACCACGGTGACCAGTTCGGGCGACGTGCGCAACGCGCGCGTGCGCATCATCCGGTCGTTTGACTTCCAGCCCGACGGCATCGTGTGCCGCGCGGCGCTGGCGTCCTCCGCCTACGACAACACGATGTCGCTCTGGTCGCACGATCCGGCCCGCTCCGCGGTCCGCCTGGCCTATGAGATGATTCCCTTCCTGGACACCCCGCGCCGGAAGCCGGCCACGGTGACGCTGAAAAACGCCGCGGGCGAGGACGCCGGCGAACTGAAGCCCGAGCCGCAGATGGCCGCGTCCGTGCGGATCGACCGCGGGGGATTCGGCGTGGAGATCAAGCTCGACAAACCGCGCAACGTCCAGTTAGGCGCGAACCGTACGGTGCTGATCGAGCTGGTCGGCCCGGGGGGCACGAATGCAGTGCCGGCGGAACAGGTCAGCGTGGCGTATACGCTTGTGCCGTTCGGCTCCTAGGCGGAGCCTTCCTCAGCTGCCCGCTTTCGTCAGATCGGCCAGGACGAGAGGGGTTCGCTGGAATTTCTTCTCGTCGTTGAATTCCTCGAGCACCTCGGCGATGCGGACCCGCATCTTCTTCTCCTCGCGGCCGGCCGGAAAAACGCGGCCGGTCAGCAGGAGATGCTTCTCCCCGTTCACCTCGATTTCCCAGACATGGGACCAGGCCGGCATGCCGTCGTCTCCCGTCCGCCCCAGCTCGGCCAGCCGGTCCTCCACGGAATTGTACCGGAGATATAACGCCACCCAGTCCTCGCTCGTCTTCTTTTTCTGCAGATCCCGCGCCTCCGCGCTCCGCCGGTAATCGATATACCAGTCGGACAGGAAGTGAGCGGTTTCCGCGTCGGGCGCGACCGGCCGGAGCAGGGTCGCGTCGATCGTCACCACGCGCTCATCCGCCACCCCGGGGGGTGACGGCGGCTGATCCTTCATGGGTTTCCCGGGCCCGAAGGTTTCCGGTGCCTCGTGAAGATGCTCGAAATCCTTGACATAGATCCGGATGGGATTGTCGACATGAAAGAACCCGCCGGGCTGGAGGGACACCGGAATCACCCACTTGCCGGACGCCACGACCTGTTTTTTCTGGACGTTTTCAGCCCCTTTGGCATTCGGGGCGGTCACGATCCGGAGATACCGGAGATGGACGAAACCCGGGAGGATGGCATTCTCGATCTCCTCAAGCGTCTTGTCGGGATAGGCGCCCTCCATCTCCTTCGCCTGCCAGTTGGTTTTCTCCAGGGCGAACAGGGAAACCACATAGCGGCCCGATTTCTCCTGCTCCACCTCGTCGACGACATACTTGAGACCGGCCGGGAACGGAAGGAAAAACCAGCGCAGATTGGGATCGACCGGATCGGGCCGGGCCCGGCTCCAGACATCCTGGAAGGCGCGGTCCCGCTGGACCTTCGTATATTTCTCGATGGAGGCAATCCGCTCCACATCGCCGGAGGAGACGGCGTAGCGCCGCAGAAAATCGGATTCCCGCACCTGGTCCCGGGCATGCGTTAAAGCGGCCTGGACCGCGGCCGCCCGGACGGCCTGCTCCTTCTGGAGAACGTCCGCGGCGACAGCCGGCGCCGCCGGGTTGGTCACCTGGCCCGTGAGCGGCAGGCCGATTGCCAGCAGGAGCCAACAGGACAGATAAAAGGCTCTCATGGTTGTCGTCTCTCCCTCGATGCCGTCATAATGAAATCATGCCCTACCCGATCCATAAGATAACGGATTGTCTGGGGAAATGTCCATCCCGTCTGCCACGACGGACGCCTGACGGACAGGCATTATGATTTGACACCATTTCCAGCCTCGCTTAATCTTAGAAAACAAGTCTCCGTTTATACGCAACACCCGGCATGCAAGGATTGCCACCATGCTAAAAGCCTTTCACCGTCTCCTGGCCGCCTGCCTGACCGCCTGCCTGGCTGCTTCACTTTCCCTGGCCCAGCAGACCTGCACCTGGAAAGGGGGCACCAATGACTGGACCGACGCCGCCTCCTGGACGAACGGCGTGCCCGGGGCCGGGGATACCGCGATCATCCTGAAGGGCATCGTGCAACTCTCCGAGGATACCGCGCCCCTGGCGGCCTTCGAAATCCGGGGCGGGACGCTCCTCTTCACCAACTGGAACACGCGCCTGATGGCCACCGAGATGACACTCTCCGGCGGCACGGTCACCCATGCCGCCTGCAGCACCAATGACGTGACCGACTTCACCAATCGCGTTTTCCTGAGCGGATCGAACATTTTCATCGCCTCGGCGGGAACGATCAACGTTGATCAGCGCGGCTACCGCGGTGGAACCAACTCGGTGGCGACGGGCCGGGGCCCCGGCGGCGGCCGCAACGGCGGCGGCGGCGGATACGGCGGGGCGGGGACCGCAGGTGTCGGACTCGGCCCCGGGCCGGGTGGGCCTGCCTACGGCTCGGCCGAGGAGCCGACCGACCCCGGCAGCGGCGGCGGTGGCACGACCGCGTATGGCATCACACCCGGAATGCCGGGCGGCGGAGCCGTCCGCATCGAGGCCTCCGGCACGGTCACCCTCAACGGCACCATCACGGCCAACGCCTTCCGGCCAGTCATCCCGGCGCAGGTTCTGGCGGGACAGGGCTCGGGCGGCTCCATCTATATCTCATGCCTCCGGTTTGCCTCGACCAACGGGATCATCCGCGCCGAGGGCGGCGAACACAGCGGCATCTACTGGATGGGCGCCGGCTGCGGGGGCGGCGGCCGCATCGCCATTACCTACAATCCCGCCAGCCAGGCCGAATTGAACCTGACCCAACCGCCTCAAGTCTACCTGTCGGCCGACGGCGGCAACTGGGCCAACAACGCCGGAACGGGCCGTGACTGGCACAAGGGGCGGCCCGGCACCATCCACCTGACCGACACCGGCTTCTTCCCCGGCACGAACATCCTGCATGGCGGCCGCATCGAGATCCCCGGCTTCACCAACTGGGCACCCAACTCCCTGGTGATCAGCAACGGGCTGGCGCAGTTTCCCGCGGGGTTCTCCCTGTCCGTCACCGGCGACCTCACGACCGTGGGCTACGGCGGCGGCTTTGAAATCAGCAACGCCACGCTCCAGGTGGGCGGCCGGCTGCTGCTCAAGGCGGACGTCTACGGCTACGCGATCCTGTATGCCAACCAGGATTCCAGGACCACCGTGGCGGGCGACACGCTCGTGGACCGGTGCGAAATCTCGTTCCACGCGACGGGTTCGAACGGAAACGACCTGGTCCTGGCCGGGAATTGCACGGTGACCAACAGCGGGCGGATCCGGGTTTTCAGCGCCATCACGAACGCCGCCACGCCCGACTACGGTGCCCTGGTGACGGTCAGCCAGGACATCCGGATCGCAACGGGTTCCTGGATCTACGCGTATGCCAGTTCAACGAACGGCGGCGCGCCCCTGTTCCGCATGCAGAACCTGGCGATCCAGACGAATGCGGGATTCACCGCGGCTGCCGCGGGGTATGCAGGCGCCTTCCGGGTGACGGCCATCCCGGCCAGGGGGCCGGGAGCCGGCGGCACGTATGGCGGCGGAGGCCACGGGGGGAAAGGCGGGCGACCGAATGGCGGGGTCACCAACGGCTCCGTGCGGACCCCGCTCAACGCCGGCAGCGGCGGCGGGGCCTGGGATAACGCCAACGGCGATTACGGGGGAGCCGGAGGCGGCGTGATCCGCCTCGAAGCCACCAACAGCGTGCTGCTCAACGGCACGCTGAACGCCACCGGGGAAAGCCGGGGCGATTACGGCGCCGGCGGCGCCGGCGGCAGCATTTATGTGCGATGCAGGCGGTTCTCAGGCGCCGGACAGCTTCAGGCCGACGGCGGCAACGCCCGGTCGGTCAACGGCAGCGGCAGCGGCGGCGGCGGACGGATCGCCGTCTGGCGGGCCGTCGACACTTATACCGGCACCCTTTCCGTCACCAACGGAACAGCAGCGCTGGTCACCTACCTGGGCGAGCCCGGCAGCTATTACTGGGGAAAGATTTCAACCGCGGGCTGTTTCATCCAGATCCGCTAAAAGACGGCGACCCGCCTCTATGCTAACGCAAATCTAACATAAAACTCATAGACGTCTAATGCGCCGATTGCATTCTAACAAGAGTATAGAACAAGGAGAACCCATGACACACAAGAGCTTTTGGATGGCGCTGGGAGCGGCGGGTCTGGTATTGACCGGCGGATGCGGCAGGCCGGCGGGTAATGCGATCACGGTGGCCGGCTCCACGGCGTTCCAGCCCTTTGCGGAAAAGCTGGCCGACCAGTTCATGGCCGGGCGGCCGGACCTCTCGATTACGGTCCAGGGCGGCGGCTCCGCGCTGGGCATCCAGTCGGCGCTGTCGGGCACGGCCCAGATCGGGATGGCGGACCTGGTGACGCTTCCGCCCGAGGCGGCGGCGCTGGCGAGCGTGACGGTGGCGCGGGACGGCATCGCGATCATCGTGCATCCCGCGAACGGGCTCACGGGGCTCACCACGGACCAGGTGCGCGGCATCTTCAACGGCAAAATCCGCAACTGGCAGGAGGTCGGCGGGACCGACCGCCCCATCCGGATCGTGTCGCGCGAAGCGGGGTCCGGCACCCGGAGCTCCTTCGAGCAGATCATCGGCGGGGTGGTCCTGCCCCGCGAGGCCATCGTCCAGGACTCCAACGGCACCATCCGGGAAACCGTGGCGAACGATGCGGACGCGCTCGGCTACCTGTCCCACGGCCTGTTGAACGACAAGGTCAAGTCGGTTCCCGTGGATGGAGCGTCCTGCACGGAGGAGGCCATCCTGGGCGGCTCCTACAAGCTGGTCCGTCCGGTTTACCTGCTCACCCGCGGCGAGCCGGCGGGAGCGGCCAAGGAATTTATCGATTACGTCCTGTCCCCCGACGGGCAGTCCACGATCAAGAAGAACGGCTTGCTGCCGGCCCGCTGAACCGCACTCCGGAGACGGTCGCCACATGGAACAGACCCGCGAGAAATGGGTGCGCTGGACGCTGCGGGCGCTGGCCTTCACGGCCCTGACCAGCCTGCTGCTGATCGCGGTCTTCATCGTCAAGGAAGGCGCGCCGTTCCTCTTCAAGGTGGGGCTGAAGGATTTCCTGTTCGCCTCCGAGTGGGATCCGCAGGCCGGGAAATACGGCATCTACCCGATGATCGTCTCCTCGCTCTGGGTGACGCTGGGAGCCATGCTGGTGGGCGCGCCGCTGGGGATCGCCGGCGCGATCTTCCTCAATGAGTTCGTGCCGGTCGGCGTGATGCGCGTGGTGAAGCCCATGATCGAGCTGCTGGCCGGGATCCCGTCCGTGGTCTACGGCTTCATCGGCGTCATGGTGGTGGCCCCGCTGATCCGGGCGCACCTGGGGGGGCCCGGCCTTTCCGTGCTGGCCGCCGCCGTGATCCTGGGCGTCATGATCCTGCCGACGGTGATCAGCATCTCGACGGACGCGATCGCCAGCGTGCCCCGCTCGTATAAGGAAGGCGCGCTGGCGCTGGGCGCCACCCGCTGGCAGAGCGTCCACATGGTCACGCTCAAGGCCGCCCGGTCGGGCATCGTCGCGGGCGTCATCCTCGGGATGGGCCGGGCGCTGGGCGAGACCATGGCCGTCATCATGGTGGCCGGCAACGCGGGGGCGGTGCCCCACTCCCCGCTGGACTCGGTGCGAACCCTCACCGCCAATATCGCGCTCGAAATGGGGATGGCCACCGGGCTGCACCGGCAGGGTCTCTTCGCCACGGGCATCGTCCTGTTCATCCTGATCATGATCCTGAACAGCGTGGCCCTGATGGCGATGCGGAAAGGGAGGGCCGGGGCGTGAGGCTCTCCCCCAAATATGCCCAGGCCATCGCCGTCACGCTGCTGGGTGGCGCCACCGTGCTGACCCTGGCCGTACTGGTGTTCGTCATCGTCTTCATCCTCAGCCGCGGCCTGCCCGCCATCAGCCTCGGGTTCCTGCTGGACGCGCCCCGGGAGATGGGAAAGGCGGGCGGCATTTTTCCGACGATCATCGGGACCCTGATCCTGCCGCTGGCCGCCCTCGTGGTGGCCCTGCCGACCGGCGTGGGCACCGCGATCTACCTGACGGAATACACGCAGCCCGGGCGGACCACGCGCATTATCCGGTTCGGGACGGACTGCCTGGCCGGCATCCCCTCGATCATCTTCGGCCTCTTCGGCTTCATCTTCTTCGTGGTGCTGCTGCGCCTGGGCTGGTCCATCCTGTCGGGCGCCCTCACCCTCGCGATCATGGTGCTGCCGACGATCATCCGGACGTCCGAGGAGGCGATCCGGGCCGTTCCCACCAGCTACCGGGAGGTGAGCTATTCGCTGGGCGCCACGCGCTGGGAGACGGTCTGGAAAGTGGTGCTGCCGAACGCCCTGCCCGGCATCCTGACGGGAATCATGCTGAGCGTGGGCCGCTGCATCGGCGAGACGGCGGCGGTCATCTTCACCGCGGGCGCGTCCCTCCGGCTGCCGCACTCGCCCTTCGACTCCGTCCGGACCATGGCGGTCCATTTCTACATCCTGGCCCGCGAGGGGCTCTCCACGGAGAACGCCTACGGGACGGCGGCCGTACTCATTCTGTCGGTGCTGACGATGAATGCGATCGCCTACTGGGTCATGCACCGCTTTATCGCGAAGAGGAGCCGATGAGCGAGGCGCCCAAATTCACCATCCGGAACCTGGACGTCCGGTTCGGCGCCGCGCAGGCGCTGTGCGGCGTGAGCCTGGACGTGCCCGCGCACAGCATCCTGGGCGTGATCGGGCCCGCGGGCTCCGGCAAGACCGCCTTTCTGCGGACGCTGAACCGGATGAACGACCTCACCCCCGCCTGCCGCGTGAGCGGCGAGGTGAAGCTGGACGGCGAGGACATCTACCGGCCCGAGTCCGACGTCGTGACCCTGCGCAAGCGGGTCGGGATGGTCTTCGCCATGCCCGTCCCCCTCCCGATGAGCATCCACGACAATATCTGCTACGGCCCCCGACTCTCGGGAATCAGGAAACGGGAACGGCTTGACGAACTGGTGGAGTCCAGCCTGCGGGCGGCCTTCCTGTGGGACGAGGTCAAGGATCGCCTGGACCTGTCCGGCCTGCGCCTGTCGGGCGGCCAGCAGCAGCGGCTGTGCCTGGCCCGCACGCTGGCCATGCAGCCCGAGGCCATCCTGCTGGACGAGCCCTGCTCGGGGCTGGACCCGATCTCGACGGCGAAGATCGAGGAGGCGCTGATCGTGCTGAAACAGGACTACACCATCGTGCTGGTCACCAACAACACCAAGCAGGCGGCGCGGGTGGCCGACGAAACGGTCTTTTTCCTGATGGGCAGCGTGGTGGAGGTCGGGCCGACGGCCCGGATCTTCACGGCCCCGCGCGACTCCCGGACGAACGACTACGTGAGCGGGAGGTTCGGATGAGCGATCCCGTGATCCGCATTGAGAACCTGGACCTTTTTTACGGGGAATTCCAGGCGTTGAAAGAGGTGAACCTGGCGGTCGAACCTCGCAAGATCACGGCGCTGATCGGCCCGTCGGGCTGCGGGAAGTCGACCCTGCTGCGCGTGCTGAACCGGATGAACGACCTGGTGCCGGGCTGCCGGATCACGGGCTCGGTCCGGATCGAGGGCCGGGACATCTATGGCCCGGGCGTGGATACCTGCGCCCTGCGCAAGCAGGTCGGCATGGTGTTCCAGCGGCCGAACCCCTTCCCCCTCTCCGTGCGCGACAACGTGGCCTTCGGGCTGCGCGTCTCCGGGATGCAGGACCGGCAGCAGGTGGACGCGATCGTGGAGAAGAGCCTGCGGGCCGCCTGGCTGTGGGACCACGTGAAGGACAAGCTGAACGCGCCGGCGCTGGCGCTTCCGCTGGACCAGCAGCAGCGGCTGTGCGTGGCCCGGCTCCTGGCGGTGGAGCCCGGGGTGATCCTGATGGACGAGCCCTGCTCGGCGCTGGACCCGATCTCGACCGCGAAGATCGAGGAGCTGCTGCTGGAGCTGCGGACGGACTATACGATCGTGATCGTGACGCACAACATGCAGCAGGCGTCCCGCATTTCGGACGCCTCCGCCTACATGCTGCTGGGCGAACTGGTGGAATTCGGCGTGACGCTCGACCTGTTCACGAAGCCGACGGATAAACGAACCGAGGATTACATCACGGGCCGCTTCGGCTGAGGCCGCCCGGGAAAGCGAGGACGAATGAAAGCGCATCTGCAACGTGAAATCGAGAATGTGAAGAAGCGGATCCTGTCGCTGTGCGCGGAGGTCGAGTCGGACCTGCTGGACGCCGTCCGCGCGATGGAGGGGCCGGATCCCGCCCTGGCGCGCGAGGTCATCGACGGCGAGACGCGCTCGAACGCCCTGGAGGTCGACGTGGAGGAGGAGTGCCTCAAGCTGCTGGCGCTCTACCAGCCGGTGGCCGGCGACCTGCGGTACATCATCGCGGTGCTGAAAATCAACCAGGACCTGGAGCGGATCGGGGACCTGGCCGCTCACATCGCCGAGCGGAGCCTGGTCCTGTGCGAGAACCCGGCGCCCGTGACGGGGTTCCGGCTGGGGCTGATGGCGGAGAAGGTGCGGACGATGCTGAAGCAGGCGCTGGACGCCTTCGTGACGCTGGACGGGACGGCCGCCCGGGCGGTTTGCGCGGCCGACGCGGAGGTGGACAACCTGAACCACGAACTCTATATTCAGGTCCGGAACGCGGTGATGAAGGAACCCAACCTGTTTGAGCCGCTCCTGCAAGTGCTGTCCATCGGACGGCACCTGGAGCGCATTGCGGACCATGCGACGAATATCGCGGAGGACGTGATCTACCTGGCGGAAGGCCGGATCGTGCGGCATCAGCAGGAAGTATCCGATAAGGCCATGTCCCACCCACCCGAGGCGCCGCAGCCCTGACCCGCGCGATCAGCCGGCCGCACCCCGCGGCAGGCGGATGGTGAACTCCGAACCCGAACCCGGGGTGCTGACCACGCTCGCCTCCCCGCCGTGGGCCAATGCGATGTGCTTGACGATGGCCAGGCCGAGGCCCGTGCCGCCCAGCTTGCGGCTGCGGGCGTTGTCCACCCGGTAAAACCGCTCGAACAGCCGGGGCAGGTGCCTCGCCTCGATCCCGCAGCCGCGGTCGCGCACCCGGATCGCCACCCGGTCGCCGTCAGCCTCCGCGATGATGCGCACCTCCCCGCTTTCCTCGCTGTACTTGATGGCGTTGTCGAGCAGGTTGATGACCGCCTGCTCCAGCAGCGATCCGGCGATCAGCGCTTCCAGCGTATCCGGACACTCCAGGGCCAGGCGGATATTACGCGCCTGCGCACGCCCCTCGCAGGCCGCGACCGCGGCCCGCAGGACCCCACCCACGGCCTGCCGCTCCCGCGCCAACGTCTCCTGCCCCGAAATGTGCTCCAGCCGCGACAGCGTCAGCATGTCCTCGACCAGCATTTCCAGGCGGCGGGCCTGGGCCTCGATGATGCCGGCGAACCGGCGGGCCGCCTCCGGATCGTCCGCCGCACTTTCCACCAGCGTTTCCGCAAAGCCGCGGATGGAGGTGATCGGCGTGCGCAGTTCATGGGACGCATTGGACACGAACTCGCGGCGGACGGTCTCGAGGCGGCGCAGCCGCGTGACATCGCCCAGCATCACCACGACGCCGATCCGCTTCTCGTCGTCCCCCTTCAGCGGAGCGCCGCGCAGCTGCAGGTCGACTTCCTTTCCATGCTGGAGCGTCAGGTCGCCCTCCAGGGGCACATCGGAGGCTGTCGCCGCCGTCACGAACCGCTCCAGTCCGGGGTTCCGGATGACTTCCAGCAGGGAGCGGTTCAGGGCCTTTCCCGCCTCCACGCCCAGCAGGCGGGCCGCCGCGTCATTCAGGCCGATGATCCGCTGATCCAGATCCAACGCCAGCACGCCTTCATCCATGCTCGAGAAAATGGCCTCGCGCTCGCGGCGCTGGCGGGTTTCCAGCCGGATGCGCTCGTCGAGCAGGCGGGCCATCCGGTTCAAGCCTTCGGCCAGACCAGCCAGCTCAAACGAATCCGGAATCGCCACGCGGGCCTTCAGGTCGCCTTCCGCGAAGCGCCGGGCCCCCTGCTCCATCTCCTCCACCGGGCCGGTCAGCAGCCGCGAGACGAACAGGCTAGCCCCCATCGCGACCAGGCCCGTGATCAACCCCATGGCCAGGATCCGGTACGTGACCGCCAGCACCACGCCGTGGATCGACTCCACCGTAAACGCCCCGCGCACCATCCCGACCACGGCGCCCTCTTTCCGCACGGGAATCGCCGCATACATCTGCCGCGTGCGGAGCGTGTCGCTGAAGCGCTCGCGCAGCCCGGCCCGGCCGTTCTTCGCGTCCCGGATCTCGGGACGGTCGAAGTAGTTTTCCATGAGGGCGGGATCCTCGACCGAATCGCCGAGCACGGTCCCATCCAGCCCGGTGACCGTGAACCGGGTTCCCGCGGCGGCCTTCCCCCCGCCGGAAGCCGACGCCTGCTTGCAATACCGGTCGACCGCCCCACCCCCCCTGTCGAACGCCGGCTCCAGCCCCAGCCGGAACAGCTCCACGCGCGCCAGCAGGTCCTGGCGGGTCTGCTCGAGGTGGAAATCCTCCACCACTTTCCACGTGACGCCCACCACGATCGCCAGCGGCGCCAGCGTAACGGCGAGGAACCAGGGAAACACTTTGGCAAACAGGCGTTGACGGACCATGTCTACTCCTGGAATCGGTACCCCACCCCTCGAACGGTTTCAATATAATGCGCGCGCGCGCCGAGCTTCTTGCGCAAGCCCACGATCTGCACGTCCACCGCGCGGTCCGTCACGGCATAGCCCTCGCCGTGAATGGCGGTGACGATCTGGTCCCGGTTGTATACCCAGCCCGGTTTCTCGGCCAGCAACTGGAGCACCCTCAACTCGCTCACGGTCAAGTCCACCGGCTTGCCGCCCGCCAGCACCTCGTGCCGGCCGGGGTTGATGACCAGGTCCCGGATCCGGATCGGCTCGCCCCCCTGGACGGGCGCCTGCCGCTTCCGCCGCAACGCCGACCGGATGCGGGCCACCAGCACCTTCGGGCTGAACGGCTTGGTCACATAGTCATCCGCCCCCAGTTCCAACCCGGCCACAATGTCGGAATCCTCTGCCCGGGCCGTCAGGATCACGATAGGAATAGAGGCCGTCCGGTCATCCCGGCGCAGCGCGCGGCACACGTCGAGCCCGTCCATGCCGGGCAGCATCAGGTCCAGCAGGATCAGATCCGGGACGTGGCTGTGCGCCTGGCGCAGGCCGGCGTCGCCCGTCATCGCGGCGATGACCTTGAAGCCGTTCCGGACCAGGTTGAACCGGATCAATTCGACGATGTCTTCCTCGTCCTCGATGATCAGAACGTGTTCATTTGCCATAAGGGAGCATAGTAGCGGTATCGCCGAAGCATCGGCAAGGCATTTACGCCGGCTTAGAAAATGACATTCATCCCGCCCAGGACGGAGTCGAAATCGGGCCCGTCCGGGCTGACGTACCGGAGATAGCCGACGTGGCAGGCGATGCGCGGGCCGAAGAAATGGATCAGCTTGACGCCGGGCCCGTGGGATTCCTGGCTGTCGTCATCACCGTAGTAGCGGTAGCCCAGGCGGAGCAGGGTTGAGTCCGTGAGCTTCTGGTAGAGGTAGCTCTTGACTTCCCGGTAGTCGGGGTTCAGGCGGCTCTCGTAGCACAGCGCCTCCACCCGCAGCGCGGTCCGGTAATTGAAGAAGCTCCGGGTGGAAAACACCCGGATATAACCCGAGTCGTCGCGGTTTTCCTTTTCGCAATAGCCCCCTTGGGCGCCCAGTCGGAAAGTCTTCACCGGGGTCCAGCTCACGTATTCATTCAGCTGGTGGCTGGTGATGTACCCGCTGTTGTCCGACTGCCCTTCCAGGGACAGCCGGTATTGCGTGTAGGTGTAAAAAGCGCCGAGGGGGCGGCCCAGCGACAGATAGTAAAACTGGTTGTCGTTGTAGGTTCCCTGGGCGGAATAGGCGGCCTTGCCCTCCACGCGCCAGCCTTCCACGGGAATGCCGAATCCACCGGACGTGCGGGACACATCGAGATCCTGATGGTTCTCCCACTGGTCAACCATGACAAAGGCGGTGACGCCGTTCTCCAGGAACATCTTGAGCTCGGACGTATACAGGCGGGTGGGATAGCGGGCCAGGGTCGGGTCCTCGTCCAGGGGACCCATGGATTCCTCCGAGTCCTGGACTTCCCATCGCCAGCGAAACGCAAGATCCCGGCCGGCGATGCGATTCTCCAGGGGAATGCCGGACGACAGCCGTTCGGTCTCCTCCTGGGCGGCGACCGGACCGGCGGCCAACGCCGCCATCAGGCCGGCGAAGAGCCAGCGTCCCGGGCGATTAACTATTCCATTCAGCGACATGGGAATACCATGATCCCTTGGGTTGTGCGGGGCTCGTGCCGAACCGGCACGAGAAAATTCAGCCTCCTCAGGTGGGGCAATCGCCGCCGCCGGGATCGCCTCCGCCGTTGTCCGGTGGGGAAGGAACATCGTTGCCGGTCTTTTCTCTGGCAGCAACGGGCGCGGGCCCCTCGGCCGGGGCCGCGGGAGGGAGTGGCTGGTCGACATAAATGAAGGGGCGTGTTTCCCCGAAAAAGTCATCGGAGGCGTACATCATGTCATTGATCATCTGGAGCCGGACGAGCTCTTTTTTTCCAGCGGCTTCCGCGACGGGATCCGCCTCGCCTCCGAATGCCGGCCCCGCGGCCAACAGGCACGGCAGTGCCAGCGCGGCGAAACGGGCCCTCTGAAACTGAATGCGATGAGTATTCATAGCCCCCTGCTCTTGCTCAATTGTCGCCCCATCCCGCCGGTCAAGGCAAGTAAATAAATAATCAAATATAGCTTGTCGAAAACAAAAAGACGGCGGTATAGTGCCTATGTAGATAACGTTTTGGAGGCACGATGAAGCGCTTACTTTTCCTGGCAGCTCTTTTCATCGGAACGGCGTCCCTCTCACCCGCTGGTACTATCAGCATCGGGGGAACCGGCAACTCCTGGTCGCAGAAGCCGTGGTGCGGATACTGACAATCCAGCGCTCGATACCAGGTTCTGGTATCCGCCAGTGAGATGGGTTACGCCGCGACCTCGATCAATGCCCTCAGCATGTACTGCCCCGACACCGTATACAACCAGTACAGCGGGACGTTCAACGGCGCCCGGATATACCTGTGTCACACGACGCGGACAACCCTCTCCACCACGTTTTCGGCAAACTACTCGGGCAACACGCCCGTCCAGGTTCTCTCCCGTTCCTCGCTGGTTTTAAGCTGGGCCGAGAACCAGTGGCGCCAGATCGCATTCGACAATTCCTTCAACTACAACGGGACGGACAACCTCCTCATCGAAATCCAGTGGGACAGCTCCCCGGCCGGCGGCCTCATCACGGCCACCACCTATCCGGTTTCCGGCAAAGCCCTGCTGGGGTCCTCGGTGAGTTCGTCAACCGGCAGTTCCTTGGCCGACCGGAGCGTGTTCCGCCTGGCAACGACGGATGTCTTGCCGGCAGGCCAGCTTCGCGTCAGGTTGAATGCCACCCCCGCGACCGAAGGAACGACCCGCAAGGTGTTTGTCGAGCGGATCAACGGCTCGAGCGGCGCGGTGTCCGTCAACTATGTGACGAAACCGAAAACCGCGCTGGCCTGGCAGGATTACACGCCCAAGAGCGGAACCTTGACCTGGCAAAACGGCGACACGCTCGCCAAGGCCATCAAGATCCCGATCCTGGCGGACGGCCACGCCGAAGGAAACGAATCCTTTGTCGTCCAACTGTCCAGCCCGAGTGGCGCGACACTGGGAAGCCCGTACAAGACCACCGTCGTCATCGCGGCTAACAACAAGTCCGGCCCGGCGGGCGGCGATCCGGTCGCAAGCCGGATGGACCAGCTGACCGATGCCCTGGATGGCAACGCGCTGACCTGGTTCACCTCGGCCGAAGCGCCCTGGACGAAACAGGCCTTTGTGACGGCGGATGGCGTGGACGCCGGCGTCAGCGGGACCGCCGCTCCCGGCCAGGCGTCGTGGCTTCAGACGGAGCTGGAAGGCACCGGCACACTGCAATTCGACTGGCTGGCAAAGGGTTCAGGAAAGGACACGTGCCTGCTGTTCGTGAACGGCGCGCTGCGGCGCATCCTGGCCCCCGGCTATGCGTGGTCCCATGAAACCCTGACACTCGGCGCGGGCGATCATGCCATACGCTGGGTCTTCATCGGGGACACCGGCCCGACGCCCGGCGCGGCTTATGTCGACCAGGTGAAGTGGCGGCCGGATGCGCCACCTCACGCAGGACCCTGAAATTCAAACGCATACAGGTCCGCTTCACGGAGGCGGAATGCGAGACGGATCTTCCGGCCGGCCAGGGCCGACAGCCCCCTTGATGTCGCCGCCTCATCGCCCCACAGAAGCGGCAGCCTCAGCCCATCGCCTGACACGGGACGGCATTCGGCGAAACCGAGTCCCGGCAGGGGCCGCCCGGCCGCGTCCAGGATTTGCGCGCGCACCTCGCCGGCGACAACCGCATTGATCGTCAGGGCTGACGGACATCGGTTCACTTCCAGCGTGACCGTTTCCAGGAGGCCTTCACCTGAGGCCTGGCGGGCGACATAGCGGTCGCGGGCTATTTCGACCAGGCCAATCTGCCGGCCGGTGAACCGCTCGGCCTTGTGCCCCTGCCGGTACCCCGCATAATAGAGCCGGGTCCTGTCCCCGACGATCACCTGCTCGTCGATCCAGGCGTGGGCATGATCCCAGGCCGACGGATCGTCGTCGGGCTCGAAATACATCGCCTGGTCGCGGACCCAGTGCCGGCCGTCCCGCGTCCAGGCCAGCGACGTGTGCGCGCGGCCGAACGCCTCGGGGACACTGCCCGCGGCCTTCAGGTCGTCGCGCAGAACCTTGACCATGGCGATGACCAGGGGGCCGCGGGCCTGGTGGCCGCTCATGGCGTAGAACTGGGTTACCCCCGGGTCGCCCTTTTCCGGATCGGCCATCAGGACAATCTCCGGGGCCGACCAGTGCACCAGGTCAGGGCTGTGGCTTTGCAGGGTCGTGCGCCGCCGGCCGTTCCACCGGGGGCTTTCCCTGTGCCAGGAGACCGTGGCCACATACCGGTCGCGGATCGGGTCCCGCCAGATATTGTTGATGTCATGGTTGTGCGGCAGCACGATCCCGTCCACAAGCGGGCGCCACGTCAGTCCGTCGGCGGAGGCCAGGATCCGCATTCCGCCTTCGAACCAGTAATTATAGACATAACGCGTCCGGGAATCGCGCCATTGCGGGCCGCGGTCGAGGACGGAGGCGCCAAACTGCAGCTCCGGAGTGTCGCAGATCCGGGCGGGCCGCAGCCAGTGAATGCCGTCGTCCGACTCCATGTACCTTAAATAGGATCGGTTGAAGGACTGGTCATCGCGCCAGGAGCCGTACCACAGGCGCCAGCGTCCGTCCTCGGGCCTTCCCGAGACCGTGAAGAAAGGCTGGAAGCAGCGGTCTTCGGCTCCGGTGACCAGCGGATTGGGAATGGCCGGATCGCGCCGCGGCTGGACCACTTTCCGCACAATGCCGCTTGCCGACAGGATCAGGGCATCGTCCAGCAGCAGATGCGGGCCCGGGAAAACCGGAACCGGCTGCTCCATCCGCATCCAACCGGGTTGCGAGGCGGGCTCGGCGCTGTATACCGCGGAACAATCGGCAGGCGGGTGAATGTCCGTTTCCATCGTTCTCCCGAATAGCTAATAGCTGATAGCTGATAGCTGATAGCGAATAGCTGATAACGAATAATCCGCTATCCGCTATTAGCTATCCGCTATTCCTCAGGCGTTCCGGACCATCTCCATCGCGATCCGCTCCCACGCGAAGATGTTCTCCGGGCGGCGGTTGCAGGTGCTGATGTCCTTCAGCACCAGCTCGCAGGCGCAGCCGTTGCGGCGGGCCGCCTCGAGGATGGTCCCGAGCTCCTTGCGCAGCCCGGCCTCGTCGAGGCGGTCGACGGCCACGGACGCCGGATTCGGCTTGGCGGCCAGCACATACTTTTTCCCGATCGCCTCGGCCGCCACATTCACGTCCGCCCAGGGCGTAATGGAGACCTTCCGGAGATTCCGGATTTTACTCACAATGTCCATCTTCCGATCAAGCGGCTCGCAGCAACCGTAATAAACCAGGCCGCAGTGGGACAGGGGCTCCTTGACGTAGTCGATGTCAAACTCCTCGTGCATGGCGGACGACACGGAGGCGAATATCTGGGCCACGGCGCGGCCCCAGACGTTCTTGAACCTGACATGCTCGCCGTCAAAGCCGGGCCCCGGCAGGTCGCTCGCCAGGATGGGCGTGCAGTGCAGCGACTGGGGGTCGTTGTCGAGCAGCCCCAGCGCTTCGAGCTGTCGGTTCGCGTCCCATTGCACGTCATGCAGTTTCCGGACCGTGCGATGCATGAAGTCGGGCCGTTCGGCCAGATCCAGAAGCAGATTGGAAACGCCGCGGAACATCGCAATCCGGTCCCATGTCCCGGAGCCGACGTATTCCGGCCCTTTCAGGCGCACCGGCAGGAGGTCGCCGATCGCCTCCCCCACGAGCTGGTAGCGCCGCATCGTCTCGGCCTCGTCATACGTGATCACGTCGTTGTGGATCTTGTCCAGGTCCGCGTCCGTGGCCAGCTGGTCGTGGTATTCATGGGCGCGGATCGTGTCCCGCCCCGTCTGGGCGATCGTGCGCTCCTCCACCTTGACGCCGATCCCCGTGGACCGGGTCACCTTGGACACCGGGACATACGGGGCGATGATCATGTCGGCGGGGAGATGCTTCGCCTTGTAGATTGTCGAGCGCATCATCCACTCGACGCCGCGCAGGACCGGATCCTCGCAGCGGAGGGTCAGCTCGTCGCCGATGGCCATCTCCGTCCACGGCAGCTCGTCGATCAGGACGACCGGACGGACGGGCTTGAGGTCGTTACCGGCCCGGTGCAGCCGGCGGTTTTCAAGAAAGCGCTCCTGCCGCGAGAGAAGGACGTATTCCCCCGCAAGCGCGCGAAGAATCAGGCGTTCGTTCGTGTTCATGCGCAAAACATAGCAATCACCCGCCGTAAAAGCAAGACGGGCCAGCCTTTTCGGTTGACTCAAGCAGCCCCAAGGTCGGACACTAGGAAATGAACCGTGCGGCACGAGGTCGGGCCGCCGAACCGGCTCCAACCCCGTTAGCGACAGGCTTCCCATGTCCCTGCTTCTCACCACGGCCGCGGCTCTCCTTCTCGGCGCCACCCCGGCCGACACGCCCGCCACGCCCCCGGCTGGCAATCCGCCCGAAGTCCGGCTGGCCGCCGAGGGGCGCGCCCTCCACCCCGTGGTCGTCTCGCCCACCGCCTCCAAGCCCGTGCGAGCCGCGGCCGCCGAGCTGGCCGGGTACCTGGGCCGCATCTCCGGCGCGAAATTTGCCGTGACCGAAGGAGACGGCACCGCGGGCATCGCCGTCGGGACCTTCACGAACTTCCCCGCCCTGAAAACCGGCGCGCCCTTCCACGCCGAAGATCCCTTGCGGCGGGACGACTACCTCCTGCGCACGCATGAAAACGGCGCCTGGCTGCTCGGTGCCAGCGACCGCGCCGCCGTGCACGCCGTCTGGGATACCCTGCACCGGCTCGGATACCGCCTCTTCTTCCTCACCGACACCTGGGAAGTCGTGCCGTCACGCCCGGACCTGCGCCTCGCCGCCGACGCCTTCGTCACGCCCGCCTACATCACGCGCGAAGCCCCGCGCGGCGCCCCCTGGTCCAACCCGGCGCTCTGG
>CAYZVY010000044.1:0-23066 GCA_964481675.1 uncultured Verrucomicrobiota bacterium | reverse complement strand
TCCACGGGTTCTCCGGCCTGCCCGTGTGGGTGCTGGACGTGACCGTGCCGACGAATCCGGTCATGCTTTACGGTTACGCCTATGCGACGTTGACAAACGGTCAATCCGCCGTTTACTTAAGTTACGATTCCGAGTATAATGATGCAACATGCACGGCCATACAGGATGCGGCCGTCATGGATGTGACGGAAATCAGAAGCCCTTAAGTCAGGATTGCCATGAAACGTGGAAAGGCCGGAACAGAGATGTGGTTGACCGGCCTTTTCTTTTTATTGTGTTGTGGCCTGTGCGCTGCCCAGGTCGATCCGCTGTTTCCCCCGATGGGCGGCCAGCCGGGGGATTATGCCGTGCGCCGGGCCGGGGGGCCGGCCGGGGCCTTTGTTCGAATTTCCATCACAAACGACGGTTTGTATAAGATCCCCGGTAGCGCGCTGGAGGCGGTCGGCGTTGACCCGCAATCGCTGACGGGTTCCATGATGCGGCTGTTCAATCGCACCCAGGAGGTGGCGATTGCGGTCAGCCAATCCGGGTTGTGGACCAACGGGGATTATCTGGTCTTTTTTGGAACCGGCCGGAAGGCTGAGTATTCGGATGCCAATGTATATTGGCTGGGTTTGGCGTCCGAAGGGGGGATAAGATTTGGTTCCCGGGATGCCGCGCCTGTGGTCGGCGGGGCGGATGTGACCAGTTCGGTTCGGGTGGTGCGGTACGACCGGAAGACCTTTATTCAGGACAAATACCGGGTGCTGGACGAGGGGCACGATCATTGGTTTTGCGCCACGATTGCCGAGACGGGCAAGATTTCACTGCCGATTGAAGCGCCGCAGGCGATCACGTCACAACCGGCCACGCTGACGGTTGTTTTATATGGCCACAGCTCGGCTGCTAAAATTAATCCGGACCATCTGACCCGGATCTGGGTGAACGGGAAGCGGGTGGTGTCGATCCTGTTTGATGGGCAGGTGGCCGTCACGCAATCGTGCACGGTGGCGGGATCGCTGTTACAAAATAAAAACGCGGTTGCGTTTCGTCAGTATTTGCGGAAGGGCGTTCCGGTGGACCGTGTTTACCTGGACCGGTTCCAGCTTGAGTATACGGCGCGGCTGGTTTTGGTCGGTGGGCGATTGATTTTTAACGGCCAGACGGGGGGGCAGCGGTATCGCATGGGAGGACTGGCGGCGCCCGAGCCAGTCTGGCTAGCGGACGTGACCGATCCGGAGGCGCCGGAGTGGTTGTTGAATGCTGAAGCGTATTCCGGAGGAGACGGGCCGGGAATACGGTTTGGTGATCAGCCGGCCAGCGGGTTCCGGCGGTACATCGCCTGTGTTGATGCCGGGTTGATGACGCCCGCGGGCTTGGAGCGGGTGGTTGGGGCGGATTTGGGGAATCCAGCCCGGCAGGCCGATTATGTGATTGTGGCTCCGGCCGATTTTGTTCCGGCCTTGCAGGCGTTGGCGGTGAAGCGGGAGGGGGAGGGGCTGAGGACGGTGGTGGTTTCGCTGCCGGACATATACAACGAGTTCAGTTACGGGATTGAAGACGCGGCGGCCATCAAGCAGTTCATCGGGTACACGGTGCATCATTGGCAAGCTCCGGCCCCGCGGTATGTCCTGTTGGCGGGGAACGGATCGTATGATCCGAAAGGTTACCTGATGGCGCAGCGGGGCTTGAAGGCGTTCAAGCAGAAAGAGCGGATACCGGTCAAGATGGGGCCTTCGGACCACGGGTGGGCGGCCATGGACGGATGGTATGCGACGGTTTCGGGATCGGACCGGATAGCGGACGTGGCCTTGGGTCGTCTTCCCGCCGAAACGGTTCAAATGATGAGCAACATGGTAGCAAAAATTGTTTCTTTCGAGACTGTTTCGAAGAACAACTGGCGGCGGAAGCAGGCTTTGCTGGTGGCCGACCGGGGGGATGCCGCCCTGGACGGCAAGGTGGTGTGCGAATGGTTAAGGAAGTCGGACTTTGCGCCCAATGGCTTCTGGACGACCACGGCCTATACCGACGACATTGGCGATGCCATGGTGCGGAACACCGTTTTCAGTTCCATGAATGCAGGGGTTTTCCTGGTGTATTACTTCGGGCATGGCAACGTCAACCGGTGGGGGCATGAAATCATCACCTACAGGGATGTTGCCCTGTTTAAGAACACCTATACGCCGCTCGTGCTCATGATGGCGTGCCGGAATGGGGCCTTTCAGAATCCGGTGGACGGTCCTTCCATGATGGAAGCTCTCCTGCAGGATAAGGACAATGGAGCCAGCGCCTGCATCGGCACCACTGCGATTTCGTATGGGGCGAGTTGCGTGGCCTTTTCGGATGGTTTTTCCCAGAAGCTGATTAATGAAAAAAGGATGCGGCTGGGGGATTCCTTTTTGGCGGGACTCCAGAAATTGTCCGATTATAATCCGTATACGCAAGAATTGCTTTACGTGAATCTATTTGCCGACCCGGCCATGGTATTTAATCCGTAAAATATAAATTTATATAAAGCTTGCCTTTTCCTCCTTTATTTGGAATATTATAAGGTCTCTAGGAGGATGAAGGATGAAATGCATCAATCGGTATGGCTTAACGAGTTTTCTATTATTTGCAGCGTCTGTTGCCGTGGCGTTGCCCCCTCCCGTACAGACATATTATGTGCCGTTGCCCGAAACGCACACCTATCAGGTGTTCGAGACGATCAACAGCGCGACAACAACCAACATTCGGAACGTGATATCGATAGCCCCGAATGCGACTAACACGCTGATTGTTTATGATCACTTTGAAGACGGGTACGAGGGCAATATGGCCTTTCCCACGCAAGCCACAACGCGAATCTGGGGGGATAACAATCCTTCCAACGGAATTCCGCCTGGGTTTGCAACCGATTTGATTTTTGCCGGCAAAGTGATCCTGTTGCAGAGCGTCGTCACGGTGCCGCACAATCCGGCGACGATCATTTACGACGGCCAGGACCGGTTCACCGCGACCAAAGCTCTGGCCGTAACCTATTCGGCTTGGCCGATTTCGCCAGGCGCCGTTCTGGCCGAGGCCGTGGAGGTCTACGACACGACAGCCTGGGGGACGAACTTCATATCCCCCGTAGGAACCAACGTTGTTCCGGCTGCCGAGTTCTTTCAATACACGGCGTTTTCGATCATGGCGGGTGAAAACGGAACGGTGGTCCGGGTGGACAAAAATGCCGACGGCATTTTCGAACTCTCCAACACCCTGAGCCAGGGTACGGCCTGGCTGGTCGAGACCGGCATCGTCGCGGGCGCGCAGGTCAGAACTTCAAAACCGGTCCAGACAATTCTCCTCACGGGCGACATCAACTCGAGCTACGAAACCCGCTGGTTTAACCTGACCCCGGTGGAGGATTGGTGCTTTTGCGGCGTGATGCCCGTGACGATGACGGTCGCCGCCAATCCGGTCAATGTTTTCCTTTACAACCAGTACGCGCAAAGTTTCACCGTGGATGTCTCGCTGGTCAGTTCGACGACCAGTTTTGTGGTAGGGCCGAAGAGCGCATACCGCTACGTCATGCCGTCGGGAAGCGGAGCGCAGATGCTGATCCGGGGACAGAATCCCGCCGCTCCGACCAAATTCTACAGCGCCGTGGCGGTCATGGACGCGGGCGACAGCAGCAATCAGGATTTCGACTGGGGTCTGACGGTGCCGACCTTGCGATCCCTGAGCTCACAGGCGCTGGTGGGCTGGGGCCCCGGAGCGGACACGAACTCGCCATCCTGGACGGGCACCCAGAACGGCAGCCCGGTCTGGGCGGTCGCGCTCAGCAATACGACCATTTATGCCGATTTCGATGCCAATGCCTCAACCGGGCCGCTTGTGGATCCCAACGGGAACCGGTATAACGTCAAAACCAACGTACTGGCCTTCCAGAGTGTCCGATTCTTCGACACGAACGACCGGGACCAGACCGGTATGCGTCTTTATACGTTAGACAAGACGCCCATTTCGGTGGCCTGGGGTGAAGATCCCGCCAATGCGTCGGCGAACAATCCCTATCTGGATATGGGTACAACGGTTCCCGCGCTCTCGACCTTCGCGGGCAGCAAAACATACAGCCTGGTCGGCGGCGATGGCGATGCGTTGGCCGAGCCTGGCGAAACCCTCGAATATACCCTGTTGCTGAACAACGAAGGGCTGTTACCCGTGGAGAACATCTCGCTGGTCGATCCGCTTCCAGCCTACGTGATCTATGTGCCCAACAGCACTAAGCTGAACGGGATTGCCGTGGCGGACGACGGCAGCGGCACGGCGTTTCCCCTGGATTCGGCCGGATTGACCAACATCCCCAACGTGGGGGCCTTCAGCAATCTGACGGTTGTGTTCCGGGTTGCCATCACGAATCCGTTTCCCCTGAACGTCTCGACGCTGATTAACACGGCCACTTTTTTCACGCTGGACGGAGAACGGACCGTGGGCGTGGAGACGCCGGTGTTTCAGGCGGACCTGGCCCTCGCCAAGAGCGTCAACCGCTCGTTCGTGCTTCCCGGAAGTAATTTCATTTACACCGTTGCGGTTACCAACAAAGGGCCCGACACGGCGACAGGCGTCACGGTGCGCGACGCACTGCCGTCCGGGCTGACGTTTGTCTCGGGTGGCGCAGGCGTCTACAATCCGACCAATGGGATCTGGACCATCGGGACGCTGGCGGTCGGGGCCCGCACGACCCTGCAATTCACCGTGAGAGCCGCCGTGGCCGGCGTCTTCACAAATGTCGCCCAGGTGTGGACATCCAATCTGTTCGACCCCAATTCCACTCCGAGCAACAATGTGCCATCCGAGGACGATTACGGGACGGCGATCATCACGGCCGTGACGCCCGGCATCACGCTCGTCAAGACGGCGAACGCCACTGCCGACGGAGCTGTCGGGTATACCATCGCAGGGAAGCCCGTCGTCTATCAATACCAGGTCATCAATAGCGGAAACACCTATCTGACCAACATCGTGGTTACCGACGACAAACTCGGCGCGGTTGGCGTGATTGCCGGTCCGCTGGCCCCTGGCGCCTCGCGGACCTTGTATGCCACCAATGCCGGGCTTCTGGCTTCGGTGACCAATGTGGGCTTCGCGGTTGGCACGCCTTCCCAGTCGAACGGGGTTGCCCTGGCCGGGATCGCCAACGTGCAGGCGTCCGACAACGCCGTGATGCTGCTGATGCGGCCGGAGATCCATATGCACAAGGCGGCCACGGCGCCGGAATCGGGCCCCGTGCATCAACCCGACGGGTTCGTGCATTACACCTCTCCCGGCTCCAACGTGATGTATGTCTACCACCTCCATAATATGGGTGACACGGCCCTGACCAACATCACCGTCAACGACGACAAACTGGGCTACATCGGGGTCATTCCGTTTTTGACCACGAACGGGACGGCGTACCTGTTTGCCACGAATGTCAACTTCACCAATTATACGGTCAACATCGGCACGGCCACCGGTACCCCGGCGTTTGCCAACGGACTTCCGATCCCCGGCCTCGCGCCCGTCGTCCATTCGGACACGGCCGTGGCGGATGTCTCGAGCCCTGGCGTGCGGGTCATCAAGACCGCGGGCGCTGCCAACGATGGCGACGTGCTGTACGTGCTGCCCGGCAGCAACGTGGTTTACAAATATGAAATTACCGTCACGGGCGACGCGGCTCTGACGAACGTCACCGTGACGGACGACAAGCTGGGTCTCGTGGGGGTCCTGCCGGGGCCCCTGCTGCCGGGCTCCACCAACTACCTGTATGCCACCCAATCCAACGTGTTATCCACCATCACGAACATCGCCCTCGTCACCGGCTATCCCACCAACGGGCTGCCCCCCGTGACGGACGACCACCCAGCCGTTGTTAAGGCGGTTCGTCCGGGCGTGTTGATCGTCAAGACGGCTGGCTCCGCCCCGGATGGGGGCACGAATTACATCCTGTCGGGGGCGGCGGTGACCTATACCTACCGCGTGATCAACACGGGCGACACCTATCTGGTCAATCTCGTGGTGACGGACGACAAGCTTGGTTCCGTGGGCGTGCTTCCGGGGCCCCTGGCGCCGGGTGCTACCAATACGCTGACCAAAACGGCCACCAGCGTGACGTCCAGCGTGGCGAATGTCGGCGCCGTGGCGGCGGCACCCGCAGACTCCAATGGAGATGCTCTTCCCGGCATTCCGAGCGTGACGGACACCGACCCGGCTTATGTCCAGGTGGTGGCGCCTTCCGTTTCCATCGTGAAGACGGCGGGTTCGGCTCCGGATGGCGGCATCTTGTACGTGCTGCCCGGTTCGCCGGCGGCCTACACCTACCGGATCGTGAACACCGGCAACACGTTCCTGACGAACCTGGCGGTGACGGACGACAAGCTCGGGCCGATCGGCCTCATCCCGGGTCCCGTGGCTCCCGGCGCCACCAACACCCTGACGGCCACCAACCTGGCCGTCGCGGCATCCGTCACCAACATCGGGACAGTCATCGCCGTTCCCTCCCAGGCGAACGGCGTACCTCTGGCCGGCCTCCAGCCGGTTGGCGCGTCGGACAGCGCCATTGTCCAGGTCGCGCGCCCGGGCATCGGCCTCGTCAAGACCGCCAACACGGCGGCCGACGGCCTTCCCGCCTTCGTGACCTCCGGCGCCGCAGTCGTCTACACGTACCGGGTTGTCAACACGGGCGACACCTGGCTGGCCTCCATCACCGTCACCGACGACAAGATCGGCTCCGTCGGCGCCATTCCCGGCCCTGTGGCGCCGGGCGCCACCAACATCCTGTTCGGGACGAACCTGAACGTGACCGCGGCCGTAACCAATATCGGGACGGTTACGGGGCTCCCCGTTCTGGCCGCCGGAACGCCGCTCGGGCTGCCGCCCGTGCAAGCGTCCGACTCCGCCGTCGCCCTGCTGGTGCGCCCTGGCGTCCGCATCGTCAAGACGGCGGCCAACGTTGCGGACGGCGGCATCCTGTACGTGACGCCGAACACACCGGTGGTCTATACCTACCAGGTGATCAACACGGGCGACACCCATCTGGTTTCCATCGGGGTCAACGACGACAAGCTGGGTGCCGTGGGCGTGATCCTCGGCCCGCTGGCGCCCGGCGCCTCGCAGCTGCTGTTCAAGACCAACGTGGGCGTGACGGCGTCGGTGACCAACATCGCCACGGTCCGGGCGGTTCCGGCCGCCGCCAACGGCACGATCCTTCCGGGGTTGCGCTTCCTGGAAGCCACCGATAACGCCGTCGTGCTGTTGGTTCGCCCCGAAATCCATATGCACAAGGCCGCCACCGCGCCGGAGTCGGGCCCCGTGCACCAGCCCGACGGGTTCGTGCACTACACGTCCCCCGGATCCAACGTGCTCTATGTCTATCACATGCACAATTATGGCGACACCGCCCTGACCAACGTCACCGTGAACGACGACAAGCTGGGGTACATCGGGGTCATTCCCTTCCTGGCCACGAACGGGACGGCCTATCTCTTCGCCACGAATTACAATTTCACCAATTATACGATCAATATCGGGACGGTGACGGGCACGCCAGCGTTTGCCAACGGCACGCCGATTCCGAACCTGGCTCCCGTTGTGCATTCGGACACGGCCGTGGCCGATGTCTCAACGCCCGGCGTGCGCGTGATCAAGACTGCGGGCAGCGCGAAGGACGGCGAAGTCCTGTATGTCCTGGCGGGCAGCAATGTGGTGTATACGTATGAGATTACGGTGACTGGCGACGCCGCGCTGACCAATGTGATCGTGGCGGACGACAAACTGGGCCTCGTGGGCATTCTCCCGGGACCGCTGCTGCCCGGCTCCACCAACTATCTCTACGCCACGAAGTCCAACACCACCGCCTCCGTCACGAATCTGGCGCTGGTTGTCGGTTACCCCACCAACGGGCTGCCCCCGGTTAACGATGACCACCAGGCCGTGGTGACGGTGGTGTCGCCGGGCCTTTCGATCGTGAAAACCGCCGATGCGGCTCCCGACGGCGCCACCCGCTATGTGCGGGCGGGCGACAGCGTCCTCTATACCTACCGGGTTGTCAACACGGGCGATACCTACCTGACCAACATCGTGGTGACGGACGACATCCTCGGCGCCGTCGGCGTCATCGTGGGCCCTCTGGCGCCCGGCGCCACGGGCACCCTGACAAAAACCGCCGGCAGCGTGTCTGGAAGCGTCACCAATATCGGAACGGCCGTCGGTGGCCCCTCCGACGCCAACGGCGACAAGCTGCCCGGCATTCCCGACGTGACCGACAGCGACGACGCTGTGGTGGTCGTGGTGAATCCGTCGTTCAGCCTTGCCAAAACGCTGGTCAATCCCTCGGGCCGGCCGCTCCTGCCGGGCGAGACCGCGAACTTCCTGATTGTGGTCACCAACAGCGGCGACGTGACGCTGGTCACCGTTCCGCTGGAGGATCGGTATGACATCCACGACCTGGCCGTGGCGTCCGCCACACCGGCGATGGACGATCCGGCCGATGACGGCGTGTTGAACTGGCCCAACCTGGGCCCGCTGGCGCCCGGACAGAGCGCGACGGTCTCTCTGTCGTTCACCGTCGTTGCGAGCACGGCGGGTCGTTCCTCGACCAACCTGGTGGTGGCGTCGCCGACGGTGCCGCCCGAGTGGCCCGGCGTGCCCGCCCAGACGAATGGCGCGATCTATAGCGTAGTGGCTCCCGCTATCGGGATCGTTAAAACGGCGGGCGACGCGGCGGACGGCGAGGTGTTTTACACGCGTTCCGGGGCGACCGTTCCCTATGTCTTCCGCGTGTCGAACACGGGCGACGTCTTCCTGTCCAACGTGGTGGTCACGGATGACGTGCTGGGCCTGATCGCCGTCATTCCCGGTCCCGTGGCGCCGGGCTGGTCGACCAACCTGACGGCCGTGCATTCGAATATGACCGCCGACGTGCGCAACGTCGCGCTTGCGAGGGGGACCCCGGCCGCCTCCGACGGGACGCCGATTCCCCTTTTGCCGGATGTGGCCGCCAGCAATGACGCCGTCGCGAAGATCACGTTCCTGATGCTGCGCAAGGAAGACAGCCCCGATCCGGTCAAGGCGGGACAGACGCTGACTTACACGGTCTGGGTGGCGAATCCCTCTCCCAACGCGGTGACGGGAGTGGTGGTCACGGAGCAGTATCCGGCCGATTTCGCGTTTGTCAGCGCCACGCCGGCGCCGACGGCGGGGGATCATGTCTGGGCTCTGGGCACTCTGGAGCCGGGGGACATGCGGCCCATCGTCATCAATGGAACCGTCAGCGCGGGTGTGGCAGCCGGCGCGGTTCTGACGAACAGGGTGGCCGTGGAAAGCGGCAATGCCGACACGGTGAGAACGAACGAGACGACGCGGGTGGTTGGAGCAGACCAGCCGGGCAAGGCCGTGATACGGGTTACCAAGCGCGACGACGCCGATCCGGTCGCCCCGGGAGCGGCGCTCGCGTATACGATCCGGGTTGAGAATTTCGGACCCGTGATGGCCACCAATGTGGTTGTGACCGAAGTTTTCGATCCGCTCTTCCGGTTCGTATCGGCTGCGCCGGCTCCGAAGCCTGGAACCAGTAACGTGTGGGTGCTGGGCAATATGCCGACAAACACGTTCGCTGAAATCGTGGTTTTGGGACGGGTGTCCACTTCCGCGCCAAACGGGTACCTGGTTTTCGACACGGTGACTGCAAAAGCCAGGAATGCGGAGCCCAGCAGCGATGCGGAATTGACGCTGGTGGGCGTCGAGCCTCCTCCCCAGGTGACCAAGACCGCCAGCCTTGACCTGGTGCAGGGCGGCAAAATGTTGATTTACACCATTACGGTGGCCAACGTGTCGCAGTCCGTCATCCGGGACGCGAGCGTGGTCGAGACCTACGATCCGAACTTCATTTACCAGTCCTCCGTTCCCGCGCCCATGCCCGGCACGGACAACGCGTGGGACCTGGGCGATCTTCCGCCCGGCTTCGTGACCAACATCGTGATTGAAGGCCTGGTCTCCAAGAAAGCGCTGGAACAGGATGTCCTGTTCAATACCGCGGAGGTGTTCAGCCGGTCGGGCAGCCGGACCGTGCACCTGCTCACGCGGGTGATTAACCCGAAGGTCATTCCTGTCACGCTGCTGTTCTTCAAGGCCGAGGATGTGCCGGGCCGGGTGAAGCTGAAATGGAAGACGGGTTCCGAGTTCGAGAACCTGGGCTTCAACCTGTACCGGTCCGCCTCCGAGGCGGGGCTCCGGACGCAACTGAACACGCAGCTGGTGCCGGGTTCCGCTTCCGTGGACGGCCAGGCGTACCGGTTCTATGACGAGACGGCGCGGCCGGGCGTGACCTACTATTACTGGCTTGAAGAGCTGAGCTGGAATTTCAGGAGCCGCGTTTACGGGCCGGCGATCCGGGCGGGGGCGGGGAGCGGGGGCGATTCCCGCCCGCTTAACGTGCTGGCAACGTTCCGCACGTCGGCGACGGGCGGGCTGTACCGTATCCGGTTCGCGTCACTGGCGGAGGCGGGCCTGCCGGTCGGGACGCTGAATCCGAAGGCGCTGTCCGTGCGGGTGGCGGGCCAGGCTGTGCCGGTGTTCGTGAGTTCGCCGGCCGCGGCGCCGGATCCTGAGGATTATCTCCTGTTCTATGCGCCGGCTTCGGTGAAGGGGCTGGCCTGCCAGGTGACGGTGGATGAGCCGGTCGCGGCCATGGGGCTCCTGCCGGTTCCGCCGAGCCATGCGGCGGGCGATGTCTATGCGGAGCGGGCCGGGCGCGATCAGCGGATCGAGTTCCAGACCGACCCCGCCGTGGTCCGGTATTTCCTCCATGGCTTCTCGGATGTGCCCGTGTGGGTGCTGGACGTGACCGACCCGACCAACGCCATCATGCTCTACGGGTACGCCTCGGCGTCGCTGACAAACGGGCAGACCGCCATCTACATGAGTTACGACCCCGTCGCCCAGGCCCGCTGCCTGGCCGTGCAGGACGCCATGGTAATGGATGTGACCGGGGTGAAGGCCCGGTAAAGGACAAAGAGCGGATAGAGAAACCGCATGACGCCCTCCGGCATGGTTTGACGATTGAGCCGTTTTTTGGTATTCTGGTTCAGTCGGTAAATACACGTGGGAGGATAACCATGCGCTGCCTCCGTATCATCGCTCTTTTGATGGCCGCCGGCCTCGCACAGGCCCAGGATGTCCCGTTTCCCGCCATCGGGTCCATTGGCGAGGAGGAGTTCATCTCCGGCCAATACATGGAGCGGCCTTCCGTGGCGGCCGATTCCAAGGGCCAGCCGCACATGGTGTGCGATTTTGGCGGCAACACCCAGTTCATGAAGTTCCATCGGATCGGCGATCAGTGGAGCGGCGGCGTGTTTGCCGTCGGCTCCCGCGGCGGCCGCTATGACGCGTCGCGCCTGTATATCGGCCAGATCGAGATCGACTCGCGGGACCGCGCCTGGATTTCCTGCAAGTTCGGGGTCAAGGAATACGGGGCCATGTATGGCCAGGGGATCTGGCTGTTCAAGAACATGGACACCGTCCCGAAGGAGCAGTTTTTCCGCTTTGTCTGCGTTTACAAGGGAATGGGCGTGATCACCACCGACGCCAAGTATCCGGACCAGGGGGTGGTGATCGGTACGTTCGGCAACTATGCCGTCCTGCATGCGTCTGGCCAGACCCTTTCCACGGGCTCCCTCAACGCCGGGCCCGGTGGTGAAAAAGTGCGCGCCCGCATCGCGTCGTATGCTCCCCGCTATGACTCGGAACCGGGGCGGGACTATGCGGACGGCGTCTGGCACACGGCCATGAACGGGTATAGCGTCGCCTCTTCCCGCTATCAGAACTCCCTCCGGTACAAGAGCGGGTTCGGGCCCGTGGAATGGGCCGCTTACTCGGCGTATCCGCAGCAGGGGTCCGACTTCTCCCACCCGGGAGTCGGCATCGACCTCGTCAATCCGCTGATCTGCTATATCGGCAGCGTTTTCAACGGACAGCTTTGCGTCAATATCTGGGATGGCGGCCGCATGCTGTTTCCGTCCACCAACCTGAAGGTGCTCGACTACAGCGCCATGTATGAAATCCGCCACGGTCCCGCCTTCGTTCCGGCTCCGTCGGGCGGAACCTTTATCTTCTGGACCTCGGGGGGGCGGATCAAGGAAGCCTATCTTTCGCCGGACGGGGAGTCGACCGATCCGGTTGACATCACCTCCGGCCGCTCGCCAGCCGCCGCCATGGACAGGTTCGGCAATATCCACCTGGTCTATTCCTCCAACGGCCCGCGTTATCGCAAGCTCACGCTTTCCGAACTGAACCCCCAGGCGCCGATGGGGCGGGTGAGCGACACCCGCACGCCCGTGTTCTCCTGGACCGGCACGGAGGCTCCGGCCTATACGATCGCCTTGAGCCGGGATGGAAGCCTGCTGCGGACGGTTTCCGTGGCCACGAACAGCTGGACGCCCGAGTCTCCCCTGGAGGCGGGCGTCTATTCCTGGATCGTCAAGGAAGGCGAAGCCGACAGCGACGAGATGTGGTCCCGTCCGCTGGCTTTCAGCCTGCCGCCGGCCGTTCCCGTGCCGGTGGCGCCCGCCGGCAGGATCGCCGGCGCTGACGCCGATGCGGCCCTGTTCACGTGGACTGGCGCCGATTCGGCCGCCAACAAGGTCAAGGTCGAATTGTACAAGGGGGTCGACCTGCTGGGCTCCCGTTCGACCGGGGAATCGGGCAGCCTGACATGGCCGGACCCGCTGGAGCCGGGCGCGTATGCCTGGCGCGCGAAGGCCTTCCGCAGCGTGACCAATTTCGCGATCTCCAGCGAGTGGAGTCCGCTGCAACGCTTTCAGGTGGAGGTGCCGGGCTCCTGCGCCATCCTCACGCCGGCGTCAATGGAGGCGTTTTCGCCCGGCCCGTTCACCGCCGCCTGTTCCTGGACCCCGGCGGACGGGGCGGAGTCCTACACGCTTACCGTGCTGCACAACGGATCCCTGCTGGCCACGATTCCGGATATCCGGGCCACATCCTATGACCTTGTGCTGAAGGGCCAGCCGGGCTATCTGACCCTGATTGTGCAGCCGTATAATACGGCCGGGCAGGGCGACCCGAGCCCGGCGCGGACATTCCTGGTGAACCGAAACATGACGCCTTCCGGGGGGAGTCTCGTCAGCGACCCCGGGACGTTTTCCTGGACGCGCTCCAAGCCGGTCACGCGCTACCTGTTCAAGCTGTCCCGCTACAGCGAAGCAACCGGGAAGTACGTGGTGGTGGAGCAGAGCTGGGTCACGCCGGCCAAGTCGAACCCCGTCACCTGGCGCTCCGCCTATGCCTTCAGCGCGGGCACCTATCGCTGGGCCGTCACGGATTACAACGGCACGCTGGCCGGCTTCACCTCAACGGCCACGTTCTCGTTCCGGGATCTTCCCTGAGCGCTTTGGCTATTTACGGATCAGTTCCTTGACGTTCCCGCTGGGCAGCGTGAAGGTGAGGGTGTTCTCCGTCACCGTGTAGGGGCAGCGCTCGGTGACGTCCGATACCATGGTCAGGATTTCGTCGTCCGCCGACCAGCGCGCGCGGGTGAACGCGGCGCCATCTCCCTGGACCGTGCGGATCACGCCGTCGGCCTGGAAGGACATCTCCACCCAGCGCCAGGAGGTGAGCACCTTCCAGGTGCCCACGATGAGGGCCGGATCATTCCAGCCGGCATGCCCCGAATTCCTGATCTGGAAGGACGCCGATTGCGTATAGCCGGCCTTGCTTCCGTTGAAGTCCGTGAGGGTCCAGCGGAACTTGCCGTTCGGGATGATGTAGGGCGGCGTCCAGCGCGGATTGCCGGCGGCGGGCTGGCCGATCCAGGCGGTCCGCTTCTCGACGTATTTCCCGGTACCGGCGTCAAACTGCAGGATCCGGAGCAGGTAGCGGGTCGCCGGATCGGAACGGGTCCACTTGAACTCCGCAGGCGCGCGGTTTGAAACCGTGCCGTCCGGCGTCATCCTGCGCTCGACGATAAAGGTGACCGGCTCGCTCCAGGGGCCTTTTCCGATGGCGTTGACGCCGCGGACGAGCAGCGTGTAGTAGGCGGGCGTGAAGGCGTCGTTCACCGTGCCATCCGTGAACAGCAGGTTGCTGTGCGTGACCATGGGCTTGTCGTTCCGCAGGACCTTAAGGTCGTAGGATAACGCGCCGTCGGCGGCGGTCCAGCCCACCGGCACGCTGGCCGTCGCGGGCGGGAAAACAGTTGCGACAACCGGATTGGTGATGGCCGGTACGCCCGGCACGCCCAGCTGGAAGGGCAGCATGTCGCTCCAGTCGCTGGACACGGAATGGCCCGTCAGGACGCGGGTCGACTTGACCCGCCAGCCATAGCTTCCCGCCGTCAGGTTGTTGGTCCAGTCGGCCGTGAAATCGGCCGCGTCCTTGACGGGCGTCATCGTGATGGCGCCCAGCAGGTTTTCCCCCTGGAAGAGCTGGACGGTGAAGCGGTTGGCGGCCGTATCGGGGCACTGCCAGCCGAAGGTCGGGATGACCGGCTGGATGGGCGAATAACCCGCGGGGTAAAGAGGCGTCGGAAGGGCCGGCGGGATGACGAACGCGGCGGAGGCGGACCACGGGTTGCTGCTGTTGGTGCCGCCCTGCTTGAGGCGCCAGCTGTAGGAGCCGACCGGGTAATTGGTGGCGGGCAGCCAGCTGTTGTCAAGCCCGGGCGTGACGACAAAGCGGGGGAGACGGACGCCATCCTGCGTGATTTCCAGGGTGTAGAGGGCGGCGCCGGGAGCGCCGGCCCAGTGGAAGAGCGGCTGGCGGGTGTCAGTGATGCGGCCGATCGGGCTCAGCGGCGCGACCGACTGCACCGGAACTTTCCGGTAGCGGATGCCGCCGTTGCTGTAGACGAGGTGGAGGTTGCCGTAGCGGTCGACACAGGCCCCCGGCATGCTGCCGGCCGTGATGTCGCGGACCGCGCCCGCCACTCCCGTCTGGGACAGGTAGCACAGCTTGATGCGGCCATTGGAGCTCCAGATGACGAACGTGCCGCCGACATAGGCGGGCGCCGGGGCAAACTGGATGGTGTGGCGCATTTCGTAGGCGGCGTCGTAGTCGAGGACCTTCAGGCTGGTGGCCGGGAAGAGCATTTTCGTGCCGTCCCAGATGTTGACGCAGAGCTTCCCGTTGAACACGCTGCCCATGTAGCAGATGCGGGGATCATTGAGGTCGACGCCGACGCCCGGATGGGTGTAATCGGATCCCTGGGAGGGATAGGTTGAATAAGAGGCCCAGGTGACGGGGCCCAGGCCGGCCATGTAGCGGAGGGAGCTCTGGTAGGCGGAGGACGCGACCGAATAGCCGTTCATGGCCGTGTGCCAGATGCCGTCCGGGTAAGCCTTCGTGTCGCCTTTGTCCGGGAACCGCGGCGCGTAGGAGGCGATGCGGAAGCGGACCTTTTCCCCGCCCGGGCCCGCATTGATGGAGCCGGAGTCCATGACGTTGCCGTGATCGTCCAGCTTCACATAATTGCCGCCCGTGGCCAGGTCGATGCCCGCGTCCGGGTATTTGGCGTCCGTGGAAATGCCGCCGTTCCCCTTGTCGGGGCTGACGAACTTGAAGAACTGTTCCGCGGGGTAGGCCGACGTCGCCACGCCGCTGAAGAGCCAGATGCCCTGGCCCGGGTTCCCGTACTCCTTGGCCCCGAACTTGCAGGAAATCCAGGCGCGGTCCTTGCCGTCGATCTCGATCTGGCCGATGTAAAGGCGCGAGGCGTTGTATTTCCCCCCGTTGCCGCCCGTGGCGAAGATGCCGCCGCTCCACGTTCCGTTGACCCGGTGGAACTTCGCAAACTGGTTGTTTCCGCCCGGGTCGCTGACGAAATGGGGCTGCGCCTTGGAGTCGGTCGCGATGGAGGGGCGGTAGAAGGCGAGCGAGGAGACATATTCCTCCGGGCCCGGCGTTCCGATGACGGGTTCCGACGCGCCGGCGGTCAGCGCGGCCAGGGCGAACGACAGGATCAGGCAGGGGCGGATGTTCATGGGCAACCTTTCTGGGAACGGAGCGCCGGGTCAGTTAGCGCTTGCAATGACAATGTTTCTACGTTAAAAGTCATAAATATGAATAGATCCTACGCGGAATCAAAGAAGGAAGCAACAAGAAAAAGGGAGTTTCATGAGATCCCGAAATCGAAGGGCGGTCGGCCTCCCAAGTATGCGGAGCCGCGGCGGCCGATCACGGTGACCCTTCCGGAGCGGATTCTGCAGAAGCTCGAGTCGGCCGACTCGGACCGTTCCCGGGCCATCGTCAAATGCGTGGAGGCGATGGACTGGCATGAGAACCGACCGCGAAAGCCGGTCGAACTAATCGAGCTGACGCCGGGCAAGGCCCTGATTGTGGTGGGCCCCAGCGCCTCCCTGCGGATGATTGCCTGGCTGCGTCTGGTCGAAATTGTTCCGTTTCGCTATCTCCTTTCGCTGCCTCCCGGCACGGCGGTGGAGGTGCTGGAGGTGGCGCTTCAGGATCTGCTGGCGAATAACCTGTCCGCCGCCGAGCGCGCCCTCCTCTCTGAACTGCTGAAGGTGATCCGATTTCAAAGGCGGGGCCGCCTGCTCTCGTCGGGCGAGATCCTGTTTGTCGATGTTCCGGGCAAGGGCGTCTGCCGGGAGGCGCCCGCGTAAGGGCGTGGTTCAGGGGACGCCGTTCTGTCGATCGGCACTTCGCTGTTGTGAGAGCCGCGCCTTTCGGGTATGGTTGAGGACCAGCTTATGCAACCCGAAGCCCCATCCAACAGCCGTGAAACGGCCGACGTTGAAACCTCGTCGGACCGGTATGCCGCCCGTTTTGCCGGCCCCTCCGGCGCCTGGCTGCTTGCGGTGCAGGCCGATGCGGTCCGGTCGCTTCTGGGCCCCGACCGGTTGCAGACGCTGCTGGAAGTGGGCGGCGGACACGGGCAGCTGGCCCGGCCGTTGACCGCCGATGGCTGGCCTTACACCGTACTGGGCAGCGAACCCGTGTGCAGCCGGCGGATTGACGACCTGGTGGCGGCCGGGCGCTGCCGTTTCGTGACCGGCGACGTGACGGCCCTTCCGTTTCCGGATCGTTCCTTCGACGTCGTTCTTTGCATCCGCCTGCTGACGCATTGCGAGCGGTGGCGCGAGCTGATCGCCGAGCTGTGCCGCGTGGCCCGGGCGGAGGTGATTGTCGAATATCCGGTTCACGAAGGATTGCACCGGATGGCGGGCCTGTTTTTCGGCATGAAGAAGAAGGTGGAGGGCAACACCCGCCACTGGCGTCCGTTCCGGCACCGCGAGGTGACGGAGGCGTTTGAGGCCCGGGGATTCCGCGAGGCGGCGGTCGTCCGCCAGTTCTTCTGGCCCCTGGTGCTGCATCGGATGCTCGGGCGGCCGGCGATTTCACGCAAACTGGAGGCGGCGGCGCGGCAGGCGGGCTGGACGGCCCGCGCCGGGTCGCCCGCCATTTCAAAAATGACCCGGACGGGAGCGTAGCATGTGCGGCATTTGCGGTTTTAACTGGCATGACCCGGCCCTGGGAACCCGGATGGCGAACGCGATCCGCCACCGCGGGCCGGACGACGACGGCCTGCACGCGGAGGAGGGCGTCACCCTGGCCTTCCGCCGGCTCAGCATCATCGACCTTTCCGCCCACGGGCACCAGCCCATGGGCAACGAGGACGGGTCCGTGCGGCTGGTGTTCAACGGGGAGATCTACAATTTCCTGGAGCTGCGCAAGGAGCTGGAGGAAAAGGGGCATGGATTTGCCGGCCGGGCCGATTCCGAGGTGATCGTGCACGGGTACGAGGAGTGGGGCGTGGATGTGGTGCATCACCTGCGCGGCATGTTCGCCTTCGCCATCTGGGATGCGCGCCGGAAGCGGCTGTTCCTCGCGCGCGACCGGATCGGCATCAAGCCGCTGTATTACCACTGGCTGAACGGGCGGTTCCGGTTCGCCTCCGAGATCAAGGCCATTCTCGAGGATCCCGATGTGCCGCGCGAGCTGGACGCGCAGGCGCTCTATGACTACATCGGCTTCGAATTCACGCCGGCGCCGTCCACGATGTTCGCCGGGATCCACAAGCTGCCGGCCGGCCATCGCATCATCCTGGAAAAGGGCGACCTGCGCATCGAGCCCTGGTGGGACCTGTCGTTCAAGCCGGCCACCGGCATGACGTTCGGCGGCGCCGTGGAACGGCTGCGCGCGCTGCTCGACGAAGCCACCGCCAGCCACCTGATGAGCGATGTCCCGCTGGGCGTGTTCCTGTCCGGGGGGCTGGATTCCAGCGCGCTGGTGGCCATGATGCGGCGGCACATCACCGGCCGGCTGCGGACGTTCACCATCGGCTATGCCGACAAGTCGTTCAGCGAGCTGGAATACGCCAAGGTGGTGGCGGATCATTTCGGGACCGATCACCAGGTGCTGATGGTGGACGACCTGACGCCCGAGGATGTGGAAAAATCGCTCTGGCATCTGGACGAGCCGATGACGGACCTCTCCTGCGTGCCGCTGATGCGGGTGTGCAGGCAGGCGCGGCGCGAGGTGACGGTGTGCCTGAGCGGCGAGGGCGGGGACGAGATTTTCGCCGGCTACGACCGGTTCAAGGCCAGCCGGCTGGACCGGTATTTCCGCGGGGTGCCGCGGCCGGTGCGGCACCTGGTGATCGACGCGCTGGTGGCGGCCTTGCCCGACCGGCCCCAGAAGAAGGGCGCCATCAACATGCTGAAGCGGTTCCTGCAGGGCGCGCGGCTGCCGGACGCCGGCGGCCACCTGCGCTGGCAGTTCTTCGGCGGGGCCGAGCAGGATAAGCGGCTGTTCGCGCCCGAGTTCATGGGGCGCATCAACCCCTCGCCGTTCCGGCTGCTGTCGGAGTATGCGGCGCGGTGCGACGCGACGGACCCGGTCAACCGCGAGCTGTATATGGACACGCGCTTCATGATGACGGACAGCGTGCTGATGAAGGTGGACAAGATGAGCATGGCGAGCTCGCTGGAGATCCGCGTGCCGCTGCTGGATCACGTGGTGGTGGAGTTCCTGGCGTCGCTGCCCGGCGAGTGGAAGCTGAAGGGGTTCCGGACGAAGCACCTGTTCCGGGCGGCGCTGAAGGGCTTCCTGCCCGACAGCATCGTGGAGCGGGGGAAGCAGGGATACAGCCTGCCGGTGAAGAACCTGCTGCGGACGGGGTTCAAGGACTGGATGATCGCGCTGCTGCACGAGTCGCCGGTGCTGAAGAAGAACCTGCGCGAGGCCGAGATCGACCGCCTGATTTCGGAACACCTGTCCATGAAGCACAACCACAATCACGTGCTCTGGGCCCTTATGAACGTGGCCATCTGGGACGCCCGGTTTCTGCGGCATTGATTTTCATTGCGAGCGTCATCCAACTAGGGCTTGGAAACGCATCCGGCCCGTGCTAGTCTCTGCCCCATGAAAGACAAAGCCGCCGTCAAGGCCGGGGCTATGATGGAGGATACCAGGCGGTCCTCCTGGCAAAAGTACCGGGAGCTGCAATACGGGCCGATGCCCGCCTGCCGGGCACTTCATGCCGAGCTTGTCGTCAACCTGTTCGGCGGCATGGCCGGGGCGCCGGGGCTCGCCTGCCGGAAGCTTTTCTATCCTGCCTTGTTCGCCGCCGCCGGCCGCGGCGTCGTCTTCGGCCGCCACGTCGTCATCCGCCACCCCTCCAAGATCCGGCTGGGCGACGGCGTGGTGGTGGACGACAACGCCGTGCTCGACGCCAAGGGCGAAGGCAACCGCGGCCTTGCCATCGGCAGCCGCGTGTTCATCGGCCGCAACACGATCGTCTATTGCAAGGGCGGCGCCATCACGCTGGAAGACCGCGTGAACCTCGGCTCCAACTGCCAGGTCTTTTCATCGAACGACCTGACCGTCGGCGCCGGCACGGTGGTCGGGGCGTTTTCCTATTTCCTGAGCGGCGGCGAATACGATTTTGCGTCAGCTGTACCCTTTTCAGATCAGTCCGGCATGGAGACGAAAGGCCCGCTCACGATCGGGGCGAACAGCTGGATCGGCGCGCGCGTGACCGTCCTGGATGCGGCCTGCATCGGTGTGCATTGCGTCATCGGGGCGGGCGCGGTGGTGGTCAAGCCGGTGCCGGCCAACAGCCTCGCCGTGGGCGTACCGGCCCGCGTGATCCGGTCACTCGACGCCGTCGAGCCGGGTAAAGGTGACTGATTTGATGACAACCGGCGCGCGGCGCCGGTATTGGAAGCGCACGGACACCGGCCTGTCGGTCGGCAACGTCACCACGCAATGGAACGGTTCACCGGCCTTGACGTGGAAGGGGCCCCAGGCGTTTCCCGCATCCTCCACCACGATGCGGCCCAGGGGCGTGCCGGGTTCGGCGTCGCCCGTCAGGTCGACGTCGATCCGGACAGTGCCGGGGCCCATGGGCAGGCGGGGGCCGTAGAAGAGGAAATCGGCCGGCTCGTAATCGGGCCGGAAATGAACGCTGCCGTCGGCCGGATCGGACCAGCCCGCATGGAAGAAGAATTCGGCGGGAATGGTCAGCGGCCGGCCCGGTTCGGGCGGGTTCCACGGCCCCGAGGTCAGCATGGCGAAGTCGGCATCCACCGCCCCGGCGCCAGCCGTGAAGACCGGCTGGATTTCGTTCTCGCGCGCCGGATCGAGCGGCAGGCGGAACCAGGTCCAGGCGTTTGTGTGGACCGAGGCCGCGAGCCAGGGCGCTTCGTTGGAGGACGGCCTGAGCAGCAGGTCGCCCTCGCCTTTCAGGCGCATGAGCAGGACGGGCTCGGCCAGGCCGGCGACCTTGAAATTGCGGCCCGTGACGGTGCCGAGGCCGCTGATGATGGAGTAGGCTCCGTTGCACGCGTTGGAGTCGGCCCGCTCGACCACGTTCGTGCGCGGCGCTTTTTCGAATTCCCAGAGGCGGGCCGGGAAGAGGGGCCCGGGTGCGCGGGCGGTGATCGTTGCGCGCGGGGCCGGGAGGATCCGGAAGGCCCAGACTGTTTCCGCCTGCTTCAGCAGTTGGAGGCGCGGGTGGGCCAGCAGCCGGTTGCGCGTGAAGACGATGGGGAACGGGCTGATCTTTTCCGGGAAGGCATCCTCGTGGAGGATGACGTAGCGGAAGCCCCGTTTCAGAAGCGCGTCGGCCTGGCTGTCGTTCAGCAGCCCGATGTTGAGCGAGGCGAATTGCTTCACCAGGTTGCGGTAGGCGTTGGGCACCACGGGGCGGTAGCCGTTCAGCATGCGGATGCGGTAAAGCGAGATGTAGTGCTGGTAGACGGCGGCCCAGTCGGAATCGCCCGGCCAGAGGGGGAGGATGACCACACGGGCGGCCTGGCCTTCCGCGTCGGCGTCGGCGGCCACGGCGGCATAGGCGGGCTGGGATTTGTCGAGCAGGCAGATGGAGGGATGGATCTGCGCGTTGAAATCGAGCAGCATCAGGAGGGAAAGCGCCAGGGCGACGACGAAGGCGATGCCGCGCTTGAGATGGGCGAGCGTGACGGCGACGGCCAGCGGGAGAAAGGCGGCCAGGAGGGCGAATATTTTGGCGGGCTGGCGAAGGGCCTTGGAGCCGGGGACGTGGGTGCGGAAGAAGTCGAACAGCCCGCCGTCGAAGGGACCGTTGGGTCCCATGGCCATGGTGATGACGCCGGCGCAGGCGAGCCAGAGCAGGAGGCCGGCGACCGCGAGTCGGCGTTCGCGGGCATCGCGGCTTTTCCAGGTCCAGCCGAGGGAGGCCAGGAACAGGCCGCCCAGGAGGATGAAGGCCCAGCCGAGGTAGATGTGGGCATCCCGGCCGCGGCCGCCGAAGGTGACGAGGCCCGAGAGGTAGGGGGCGTATTTCTTGACCTCGTCGAGGGTGCGCCCGCCCTCGAGCGAGGTGTCGGCGAAGCCGCCGAGCGCGGTCCGGGCGGCGAGGGCGCCGAGGACCAGGCCGGTTACGGCCAGGGGCAGGAGGCCGGCCAGCAGGGAGCGGCGGAAGGCCGGCGAGCGCCAGGGGATTTCGTTGCGCAGGAGCAGGAACAGCAGGAGGAGGAGCGGGACGGCCATGTAGCTGAAGAAGAAGACGTGGCGGTCGTTGAGGTAGGCGCCCAGCAGGGCGAGGGAGGCATAGACGCCGCCGCGGGGTCTGTCCTCGCGGAACGCCAGGCTGAGGCCGAAGGCGAGGAGGGCCAGCCACAGCATGGCGGGGCCGGTGGGGCTGCCGCCGAGGAGCATGATCCAGCGGAAGGGAAGGGCGATGGCGGCGGCGGCGGCAAGGAGGGTGAGCCAGTGGGATTTGAGGAGGTTCCGCAGGGCGAGCCAGGTCCAGAGGAGGGTCAGCCAGAGGGAGAGGAAGAGCATGGCGTTCCAGGCGAAGGGGCGGCCGAGGGGGCGGAGGGCGGCGTAGACGAGGGAGAGGGGCATGTTGTAGGCGCCGGGGTTGCGGCGCTCGGCGTCGTTGCCCGTGTTGAATTCGTAGCGGTTCTCGAACATCGGGGTGCGGCCGGCCAGCATGTCGCTGAACAGCCAGTAGAAGTAGTGGAATTGCAGGTGGTCGCCCACGATCATGCGCCGCACGCTGCCCCGCTCGACGTTGTGCGCGGAGGAGGGGATGCCCCGGGTGGCGTAGCGCGGCACGGGCCAGGCGAAGACCAGCCAGAGCAGGGCCGTGGCGAGCAGGGAGATCGTGATCGTGCGTTTAAGGGGCATGATGGGAATAAGGTAGTCGGATCAACGCGCCCGGACAAGGTGAATATGCGCTACCGTTTTCCGGCAAGGTGGAGCGGGCCGTTTTTATGCAAGATTAGACGAAAAAAGGCCCGGAACGGATGTTCCGGGCCTTTGAATGGACAGGTGAGACTAGTTCTTGCCGCGTCCCTTGACGCCGGCCGCGGTGGCGGCATTGGCGTGGACCTTCTCGTGGGGGCGCAGGTCGCGGGAGGCCTGGCCGGCGCGCCACATTTCGGAGTTACGCATGGCGCTGAGTTCGACTTCGAGCTTCTGCTTGTAGTCCGGGGCGCTGCAGGTCTTCATGACGCGCTTGGCCTCGGCCTTGGTCTTGACGGCCTTGTACAGGTCCTTGAAGACCGGCAGGGTGGCCTTCTTGAACTTCGGCTTCCAGTCGAGCGCGCCGCGCTGGGCGGTGGCCGAGC
>CAYZVY010000043.1:6736-23270 GCA_964481675.1 uncultured Verrucomicrobiota bacterium | reverse complement strand
TGCTCGTTTTCCCACTGCCCCCCGCGCCGGGGCATGGCGTGGACGACGCGGCCGCCGGTCAGGCGAAGCCGCAGCAGCTCCTGCCCCAGGAACCGCTGTAAGGCGATCTCGTTCCGGCCCGTTTGCTCCACGTCCGACGCCGGCGCGGGCGCACCCAGCGCAAACCGCTTGAGCAGGGCTGCTTTCATGGAGTCGGCCACACTGTGCTCAAAGGAAAAAACACGGGCCGGCGTCCCGCTCCTGCTCAGGCAGGCGGTCATCCCCGGCAAATCAAGGGCGGGCGGAGGCTGTATGGTCATGACTCCTGTTTAGCAAAATGCCGGCCCCGCGGGAAGCCGATTCAATAACTGCGGACGCCCCGGCAGCCGGGATAATACGAATAATTATTACGGACGCCGGCAAAATACCGGTCCGCAACACGGAAAAAGTCGGCGCCCTGGTCCACACACCCGCCGCGCGCGCACTGCGGGGCATCGGCATTGTGATCGGGCCAGAAAGGCACATTGTTGGTGCCGGCCGCGGAAACCTCACCGTCCCCGTGCAGGCCGCTGTAGTTCAGGATGCGGGAATCGGCCGCGCCCGTCCGCGTGCCCGGTCCCGCGGCCACGCAGCGCTCCAGGATGTTCCCCGCCAGATCCAGCACGCCGTAATAGCCGGCCCCGGCCTGGAACTGGTCGCTGTTCGGCCGGGCGAAGGAACCCACCCGGTACATCGTGCCCGAGATATTGGCATTGGTGGAGACCGGAGACTCGAACGGCGTCTCGTTGCTCGTCACGGAGGAGGCGTAGATCTGCCCGGCCGTTCCCCAGGGCCGGTCCTGGTCGTTCGGCCTGCAGGGGCCCCGGCACGCCTTTTCAAATTCCATCTCGGTCATGGGCCGGAGCGCGGCCCAGTCCAGGTAGCCGTAGCCCTGGAACCAGCCCTCCCCCTGGTTGAAATTCGCGGCCGCCAGCGGACTGACATTGGTGAAGTTGGGATGCGTGCCGAGAATGGCGGGATTGCGCTGACCCCACCCCACCGCACCGCCGTACCGGGGCAGCATGTTCGTGGCGGCGGTGAACGGGAGTGAATTGACGAAATCCAGGTATTGCTGGCGCGACACCTCGGTCTTCATCATGTAAAAGGCTTTATAGCCGTTCGGATAATTCGTGTTGTACGTCCCGACAACCCCGTATGGCCTTCCGAACCCGCTGGTGGTGTTCTCGTAGGGGCTGGCGATGGTCCCGGCGCCATAAGTGGCCGACGTGGCGGTCATGGAGGCGGTCGTGATATGGGTTACATAAAAGGATTTGCCGGAGGAATCATCCCCCAGGTAGAACGGCCCTTCGGGAATGAACACCATTTCGATCCCGAAAACCCGGATGCGCGGGGCGGCGGACACCGTCAGGCCGTCCGCGGCAAAATCCCAGACCAGGGTGGCCCGGTTCGAAACCATTCCCGAGCCGGCGGCCGCCCGCTGCAAAAAAGCACCCTTCTTGTCCGAAGGCACATACACATCCAGCGCCGGCGCCGCTCCCGCTGAAAATCCGGAGGGATTCAGCCCGCCCGCGGCCAGTGTGGCGTGGCGCCAGGTGGCGCCGCCGTCGACCGTGAACTTGGCGAAGACCCAGGCGGCGTCGTAATTCACCTCGTCGCGCCAGGCATTGTCCCAGGCGACATCGAACGAGACGGCCGCCTTGCCGCTTCCAATACCGCGCACGGCGGTGTTGGTGACCGCCAGGTTGTTGGCCGGGGCATTCAAAGCCGCGAGCAGCGGAAGGGCCGCCAGCGCCATGATCCATTTATTCATTGTCTCTCCTTTGCAAAGCGGCTCAATTGGCGCTGCGCGCGCCGCGGCAGCCGCCGTAATCGAAACTGTAGGTGTAATCCTGCTCGGGATACTTGCGGTTTCCCACCGTGCATTCAAGCGCGGTGTGGGTGAATCCGAAGCCGCGGTGACCGTAATGGTTGCGGCCCCGGACGTAATCGCGATTACCGGGCGACAGCGGCCAGCTGTTCACGTTCGCATACCCGCCGCCATCCAGTTCGCCGGACCCGTGGGCCCCGCTGAACCCGGGCGAGGTGTTCAGGTAAGGCGTGCCCGTCCGCGCCGCAGGGCCGGTGGCGACCACCCGTTCCGAAACGTTGCCGGTCAGTTCGAACACGCCGTAATACCCGGCGCCGGCCTTGACCCGGCTGGAGCCGTTCGTGGCGAAGGCTCCGCTGCGAATCGGTCCGGTCGGCGCCGCGCCATTCAGATTGATATTGGCATTGGTGGAGGCTTCCTTCGGGGCCTCGAGGGCGGTGGCGTCGTTCGTCACCCCGTTATAGATCCAGCGGTTGGTCGTGCCCCAGGCGAACTCGCCATCCACCGGCAGCGCGGGCCCCCGGCACATCTTCTCGTATTCCATTTCGGTGGTCGGCCGCAGCGCCGCCCAGGCCGTGTAGGCCGTGGCATGCACGACGCCCACGGCCTGGTCCGGAAAATACATCGCCCGGTTCGGCGCGCCCGCCGTGAAAGACGCCTGGCCGTTCGCCACCAATCCGGTGATGGAATAGCGGGTGGTGTTCGGGCTTCCCGAATAGTGGGCCATGGCAAGGTCAACGGGCAGCGTGTTCAGAAACGCCGCGTACTGGCCCTGCGACACTTCATACTTCATCACGTAGAACGCCTTGTACCCGTTCGGGTAATTCGTGCTGAACGTGCCCGTGATGCCCCAGGGAAGCCCCATCCCGCTGATCAGATTCACGTAGGGGTTCAAGATGGTGCCATTGCCGCCCGCCGGGTTGGTGGCGGTGACCACGGGCGTATTGATATAGGTCACCCAGAAGGAGTTGGTGGTGGAAACCGAATTCTCGCTCCCGACGTAGAACGGCCCCTCTGGAATGTAGACCATTTCGACGGCAAAGACGCGCACGCGAACCGAGGCGTTTGACGAAACACCGTCCGCCCCGAAATCCCAGCCCAGCGCGGCGTTCGCCGTCGTCAGGTTGCCAGAACCCTCGCCGGCGCGCTGGATCAGGGCGCCCTTCCGGTCGGCCGGTACCACGACCTGGAGCGCGGCGTTGTCGCCAGCGGACATGTGGTCGGTGTTGGTTCCGCTCTCCGCCAGCGTGGCGTGCCGCCAGGTGAGCCCGTTGTCAGCCGTATACTTGACGAACAGCCAGCAGGCATCGAAGTTCTCCTCGTCGCGCCAGGAATTGTCCCACGACAGGGTGAAGCCAACAGACGCCAGCCCGTTGGCCAGGGGCGCCAGTGCGACGTTCGCCACCGTCACATTGTTGGCCGAAGCCGGCAACGCGCCCAGGCACCAGGCCGCCAGAACGGCTGTCGCTGTTCCGATTTTCATAAAGCGCATGATCCTCTCCTCCCGGTCACCGGATGAAAATAAGCGTCCCGCCCGACGGATACAGCGGGACCTCGACCATCGAATCGTTCATCGCATACGCATCGCCCGGTCCGCCCGGACGCGAGATGCGAACGATCAGCGTCTTGGCGTCGACAGCGTCCGTAATCCCGTCGTTCTGGATGTCCAGCGTCAGGCGCCCCGCCGGCCCGAAAGAGTGGATCGCATCGAACGCCAGACCGTCCAGGGTCAGGGTGTCTCCGGCCAGAAAATCGGCCGAGACGTCGACCACCAGGGTGCGTCCGCCATTTTCATAAGCAACCGCGGCGTTAACCTTGCCGGCCGCCGTGCCGCCGAAGGAAGGCGCGGCAACGTCCGCATCCCAGGTCATCGTGATGCCCGCAGGCATGCCGATGCGGATGTCCCCGGCCGCGGTGATGGACGGGACGCCCACGGCGGTTACGGTCAGCATGGACGCGGCCACGGCATTCGTGGTGCGGGGCAGGATCTGGTCGGCGGCGGACGCCAGGCTCACGCCGCCGCCGCCCAGCCCGCCGGTGGCTTCGGCCATGTCGAAGCCGTCGCCGGCGCCGCCGTAATATTTGATGTTGTCATAGGCCAGCGTCCGGAAAGACTTGATGTCGGAAAAGGCGATTCCCGCATCGTTGGACGCCACCAGGCGGCAGGCGTAATTGGAGCCCGAGAACAGCCCTCCAACCTGGACGGCGCACTGCCCGCTCACCGGGCCGACGCCGGCGGCATTGGTCGTGTCGGAACCGGCCAGCCAGTATTGGAACCAGACCTCCGGCGTTTCCAGCCCCGTATCCAGGACCGCGCCCCGCAGCCACTCCGTCGTCGCGTTGACCGGCGTCCCCCCCCCGTTGGACAGCACGGGAAGATAGATGGTGGTGTACGCTTTCGCACCCGACCAGGCCGTTCCGCCCAGCGCGTTCGCCGCATAAATCCGGAACACGTAGGTGCTGCCGGACAACAGCCCGGACAGGGCATGGCTGAACGCGTCGCCTTTCACCCATGCCTCGCCCAGCGAAACCGCGTTCGGCCAGTCGCTCGTAGAGCCGGCGCCGGCGTCGGCATATCCCCAGCAGAAGGCGACGGCCGTGGTGGCCGACTCGGCGTCGTTCACCAGCGTGCCGCGCAAGAGGACCGAGGTGGACTTGACGGAAACCGCGTTCGAAGACTCCACGGCCAGCACGTTCCGCACGGTTCCGGCCGTGGCAAACGTGGAATTCGTCGTCTGGCTGGCCCAGGAGGCCCACATCCAGTTGGACGAGCGCGCCAGAGACGCGATGGACATCTCGTCCATATTGCCGTCGAATGAGTTGACGAGGCTGAGCGACTTGCGGCCGAACAGGATGTTCGTGGCGGCAAGACCCATCGCGGTCGAATAGGTTCCGGCGCCCATCTGGATGCCGTTCACATAAATCCTCACCTGGGGGGAGGCGGCGAGGCGGTTGTAGGTGAATGCGACCTGGCTCCACGCGTTCGAGCTGTAAACGTTACCGGTGGTGAACGCGCGTTCGCCGTTGACCAACCAGACGGACAGGCCGTTGGTGACGGCGCCGGCCCGCGCGAGAAAAGCCCACGACACCGCCGCGCCCCGCTCCGCGATCCGGGCGGAATTGGTGCAGATCGTGCGAGGCTTGATCCATGCCGACACCGTGATCTGGTCCGCCAGTCGCAACGAGGCGGAGTCGGCGAGGGAAACGTAATCCGCGGCGTTGCCAAACTGCTGGCCGCCCGCCACAACCCCGTCCTTGCCGGTCGACGCCACATAATCGTCGCCGTCGTTCCGGTTGGTTGAAGAATCCTTGTACAACCGGGCCGTTCCGGTTCCCGCGGCCTCTTCCTTCAGGTGCCACACGCCCGGATAACCGTTGGTCCAGGCCGCGCCATTCGTGGCATACGGGGGCGCCACGGCGGAGGGGTTCCCCCAGAACGCCCAAATCTGCGTGTTAGTGCCCGCGAGGCGGGGCACCTGGACCCAAACGACCGACTCGCCGTTCGTGTCCCATTTTTCTATTTCATAATTCAATTCGTCGGTCTGATTGGACGCCGTGAACCGCAGGTCCGCACCGGCGCCGGGGGAGGCGAACGCCGCGTAGCTGAAACCGGAAAGCGCGGTGCTCAGCGCCACGGGCACCGGAAAGTTCGTCAGGGTTTCCGCCTGGACGTACCCGTCGAACACGATCGGGAGCTTCCGGGACCAGGTGCTGAAATCGGCGGCCCGAACGGGATTCAACCCGACAGCCAACAGAACAAACATCATCCAGACAAAACGGAGTTTCATCGGACCCCCTCCATGAAGGAACAGACAATATCAGTAATTATGGTCTTTCCGAGGGAGACTTCAAAGTATCTTTTTTTGATTTAATAGTGCATTTTCTGATTAGAGACATCCCCCGGCCTTGATGACCCCATGGCCTAAAGCCTGGGAAGCGTCCCCGCTTCCATCATGTCAAACGCTTTGCCCAGCAACTCGACATGGGTGGGACAGGCGATCAGGTTTTTCACCCGCCTCGGACCATTCGCCTTCCCCTTATCCGCCAGCGTGGACGCCAGGGCGGCGATGACCTGCCGGTAATCCCCATTCCACCGGCGCTTCACGTTCCGCTCCCACTCGCGCTCAAAAATCCGGTCGTTCGTGACCGCAGCGGACACGGTCTTCATCCGCCCCATGAACGCGCGTGATTCCGGCGCCGTCAGCGCCGTCACACGTGTGTCGGCCTGCAATTTGTAGGGAACCAGTTCCACACCCTCAATCCCCCGCCCGGAGATGTCGAGCCCCAGCAGGAAGCCGCTGTCCGTATCCGGGTGGGCGGCCACGTAGGGGCTGTCAAACACCAGGTTGCCCAGGCTGTAGGCAATCAAGCCGCCGTTGTAAAACTCCATGCCCTGCACGACGTGCGGATGATGGCCGATGACGGCATCGGCGCCGGCGTCCACGAGCGCCCGGTACGCGGCCCGGATGCGGGGCGACGGCGTGGACATGAACTCATGGCCCGCATGCGCGTAAACCAGCAGGAAATCGAACGCCTTCCGCATCTCGCGGATCCGGAAAACGTCTTCCTCGGGCCGGAACCAGGACGAGCCGGCCGCCTTTTCACCCGCCACGTTGAGCTCCTTCTCCGCCAGCGCCCAGAGGCCCAGCTTGAGCCCGTTAACCGTGACGGCAAGCGGCTGCTGCGCCTCGGCCAGGTTCCTCCCGGCGCCCGTGTGACGGATGCCGTGGCGCTCCAGGGCCCGCGCCGTCTCCCGGTACCCGGCGTCGCCGAAATCGCGGATGTGGTTGTTGGCCAGGCCAACGGCCATGATGCCGGCGTCCTTCAGGAACCCCGCCACCCGCGGATCGGCCCGCAATCCCTTTTCGCCCGGATTGGCGCACACCAGCGAGGCCCGGCAGAGCGGCGCCTCCAGGTTGACAATCGAAAAATCGCTCTTCCGGAAGGCGTTCAGCAGGATCTCGTCGAAGACGGGCTCCCCGGCCAGCAGCTTCGTCTCATACCGGCCAATAGGGCACAGGTCGCCGCCCAGGAGGATCGTCGCCCGTTTCGCGCGTTCAGCCGTCGTTTTCATCGCCGCTCCTCCCCGGGCCAGTGCCAGTGTTTCAGGTCCGCGCTCCAGGCCAGCGCCAGGCTGGCCTCTCCGTGCGTTTCGCGCACCGCCGTGGCCTCCGGCGGTGTGCCGTGGAAAAAGAGCAGATACCCGCCCATGCCCGGATGATCCCTCATATCGAGCACGAAGCCCGCCGTCAGCCGCCCCCCGGCCCAGGGCCACCGGGCCTGCGGCAGGTCCAGCAGCCCGCCGTCCTCCCACGCCGCCAGATCGCGCGACGTCTTGATCCCGATCCCGTTTTTCGGCGAATGGAAGAGGCGGTACACGTCGCCGTCGGGAATGACGCACGCGTTCTCCCCCGCCCGGGCCGACCCGAAGAACGTCCAGGCCTCCAGGTCGCGGCTCCAGGACAGGCTCATGCCATTCTGCTTATAAAAGCACCACCACTTGGAAGGGTCATCCTTGTCCCGCAGCAGGAAGGGGTCGATCATGCGACCCATTTGCGAAACGGGAACAGCCGGACCCTTGACCCGGAGCAGGACGGGCTCGTCCCAGGTTTCGAGGTCGTCGCTCGCCATCGTCCACAGGCGGGCGGCTTCGGTGCCGTACAGCTCGTTGCCCGGGGTCGGATAGGTCTGCAGGCAGAGCACCCAGCGCCCGTTGTGGCGGATGACGTTCCCGGGGCTGGAGAAATTCAGCGCCTGGTCGCGCGGCGTGAGCCGGCGCGGCGGCGTCCAGGCGACCAGGTCGCGGCTCTGGCTGGCGCCCAGGCAGAGGAAGACGCGCCCGTCCGCCTCGCGCTCGACAAGGCTGAAAAACAGCCGGAACACGCCGTCGTGATAGCAGACGGCCGGATCCCGGTAGGCCAGGCGGCTGTCACCCCGGAAAATGACCGGCGAGGCAATCCGCGTGAAGTCGAGGCGATCGGGCCCGGTGTTCATCCCAGGCCCTCGAACAACAGGGTTTGGCGGGGCGGGACGGGGGCAACCGGCTGCTCGTAGCCCGCATCCCGCGGCAGGTCGGGCTGCTGCCGGGCCAGGACGGCCAGCTCATCGCACCGCGTGTTCTCCGCGTTCTCGAAATGGCCCTTCACCCAGACCAACTTCACGTCCCGCCCGTCGGAGAGCTTCAGCAGCTCGTTCCACAGGTCCGGGTTGAGCACGGGATCCTTGCCCTTGTTCCGTGTCCACGCCTGCTGCCGCCACTTCGCCGCGTAGCCGCCGGTATACATATCGACGAGATACTTGGAATCGCTGTAAATGGTAACCGGCACGCCGGCGAGGAGCGACCCCTCCAGCTGGCGCAGCCCGACAATGGCGCCCAGGATTTCCATGCGGTTGTTCGTCGTCCGCCGGAAGCCGCCCGACAGCTCCTTCCGGACGCCGCCCCGGATCAGGACCACGCCGTAGCCGCCGGCGCCCGGATTGGGAGAGGCGGCGCCGTCGGCGTAAATCGTGATCGCGCCACCCTGTTCCGCTCCGGTTTGTTCGTTCATCCGCCCACTCTAACAGACCCGGTGCATAAAGCCAATTTCCTTGACGGCTTCTGACTAAAAAACAGATAGTAGCCGTCACCGTGCTGCCGTTCCGAATAGAAGAGGTTGCCCATGTTGAAGCGACTCGCCTTTGCCATCCTGACCATCGCCGTGATCATCATGTTCACGCTCTTCCTCAAGAAAAGCCAGAAACCCCTGGGCAACGACGTGCTGGTGCTCTCCGGCGGCACGATGCGTCCCGTTGTGGAAGATATCCTGGCCCGGTACAGGGCCCAGTCGCCCGATTCCGTGATCGTCACCTACGGCGACTCCGCCGAACTCTGCGCCCAGATTTCGAACACCCGCCAGGGGGACATCTTCATCTGCCACGATCCCTTCATGCCCTGGGCGGCCGCGAAGAACCTGGTAACGGACTGGAAAGCGGCGGCCTATCTGGACAATGTGATCGCGGTGCCCAAGGGAAACCCGAACGGCGTCAGGGGCCTGGAGGATCTCGGCAAGCCCGGCGTGCGGCTGGGCATCGGGGACCGGCGCTACTCCACCTCCGGCGTGATGGTCAAACAGATACTGGAACGGGTCCCGTTCGGCGTCGCGGTGAGCAGCAACGTGATCGACGAGGCGCGGGGTCACCAGGAGCGCTGCACGGCGGTGGCGCTGGGCGCACTCGATGCCACCATCACCTGGAAGCCGGTGGCGGTGGCCAACCGGGAAAAGCTCGACATGGTTCCGCTGTCGGCGGAGGGCGTGGACGCCGTCACCTCCGCCACCTACGGCCAGAGCGACCTGCGCAACGTGGCCCTCACCGTGGGCATCGTCCGGCATGACAGCGAGAAGCCCGCGACCCGCCGCTTTTACGAGTACATGACCACCCAGTGCGGCGACCTGTTCGAAAAGCACGGCTTTCGCCTGACCAAGCACTAAAACCAGTAACCGACCGCAAGGTAATGTAGCGCCGGCCTTGTTGGCCGGCGACACTTTCCAACCCCTTTCTCTCGCAAGCACCGTGCATGCGGTCGCCGGCCGCGTAACCGCCGGACATCATGGCACCTGGCCCCCCGGGTACCTGTCCAGACTCATCCCATCCCCCCAGTGGCACGGGTCTCCTGACCCGTGCACCCCATCCCTGTCCAGCCCCATCCCATCCCGCCAGTGGAACGTGATTTTGCGAGCCGTTGGCTGTCGCACGGGTCAGGAGACCCGTGCCACTCCCTTCCGCTAAATCATCTTCACTCAATACTCCCTTTCGCAAAAGGGCGGGGCAGCCGATTCCTGAATCCCAAACACTGAATCCTGTTTCCTACCGTAGCCGCGCGCGATGAGCGCGGTCATCCGTCCGCCTCAAGCATGCCGTTGCGCAGACGCAGCGCCCGGTGCGCATGCCGCGTGGCCGCCGGATCGTGCGTCACCAGCAGCACCGCGCCGCCTTCGGCGGCAAATTCGCTCAAGGCGGCCAGGATAAGCTCGCCGTTCTCCCGGTCCAGGTTGCCGGTCGGCTCGTCGGCCAGCAGAAGCGCGGGGCGGTTCAGCAGCGCCCGGCACAGGGCCGTCCGCTGCTGCTCCCCGGTGCTCAGCGCAGCCGGCACGTGGCGCAGGCGATGCGCCAGCCCGAATCGCCCGGCCAGCTCGCGGGCCCGGCTTTCCGCCCCCGGCGACGGCGCCGCCAGCCCCGCCGCCAGGATGTTGTCCAGCACGCTGAGATACGGGATCAGATGGAACTGCTGGAACACAAAACCCAGATGGGCAGCCCGGAACCGGCTCCGCGCCTCCGTCGGCAAACCATACAGCGATTCCCCCTTGAGGGTGACCGTGCCTTCGTCCGGCGCGAACAGCCCGCCCGCCACCAGCAGAAGCGTGGTCTTGCCGGATCCGCTCTTCCCCTGCACGGTCACGAACTCGCCCGGCGCGACAGCCAGCGACACGCCCGTCAAAACAGGAACAGCCCCGTCCGGCCCCCGGAACCCGAGCACCACATTCCCGAGTTGAAGGATCGGCTCCATGTCAGGCCTCCCTCAGGATGTCGGCCGGATCCTGCCGCGCCGCGATGACCGCCGGAATCCAGCTGCACAGGACGGTCATGGCCGGGGCGACCAGCAGGACCGGCGCCAGGCTGCCCGCCAGCCGGAGCGGAGGCAAGGCGAAGGACGACAGGGACGCCCCGTCCAGCAGAACGCCCAGGGCCGGCCCGCAGACGAGTCCGGCCAGCAAGCCCGCCGCCCCGCCCAGTATGCCCAGGAGGACAGCCTTGACCAGGAAGAGGGCCAGGATCTGGCGGCCGCCCGCCCCCAGCGCCCGCAAAATGCCGATTTCGGAACGCCGCGCCCGCACGTCGCCCAGCGTCAGGAACCCGATCCACATGGCGCAAGCCAGCAGCACCAGCGGCACCAGGGTGGCGGCCATCCGCTCGCGCTCGCGGCCCAGCCGGAGGCGGCTGTCGCGCTCCGCCTGAAGCGCGGCCTTGCCTTCGGCTTCAACCTTCAACCGGGCCTCCGCGCGCGCCAGGGCCTCGGACGACCGCTCCACCACCTGGGTCTCCGGAAGCACGCCCTCGATCTCCCGCCGCACCTTGCCCAGGTCCGCCCAGGCGCACTGGCACTCCACCGCCAGGATGGCGTTGATCCGCCCTTTCTTGCCGAGCAACTCCTGCGCCTCCGCCAGGTTCATCCAGACCGTGATGTCGTCCTTGCTGCCCCGCGGGGCGTGGCACTGCGCCACGGTAAACGTGCGTCCCAGCAGCCTCACCGTGTCTCCCGTGTGAAGGCCGAGGTTCTGATGCAGCTCGGAGCCAAGGACAAGCTTGCCCGGCGGTACGGGCTGCGCCATGGGCTTTTCACGCTCGCCCGCCGCGGCGGACTCCTCGCCGCGCGTCCCCATCAGGAGCACCGACCGCTTGACCTCGGGCCATTCGATTTTCTGCTGGAGGCTGGGCAGGAGGTGGCGGATGGTGACCAGCCGCGACGTGGCCAGCACCGTCACATACTCCTCAGGCATGTCCTTCGCGGCATAATCGCTGGCGTAGAAGTCGCCCAGGTTCTGGTCGCGCGGCAGGATGATGATATTGAACCCGAGCCCCAGCATCGCCTTGCGCATCGCATCGCCCAGCACGCCCAGCCGATTGTCCAGCGCGGCTTCCTTGCGGTCCAGTATCTCCCGCGTGCGGAGCCCGTACGAATCCATCAGCGCGATCGCGCCCACCAGGCTGCCCACGGCCACCGCGACCGAAAGGAGGCCCAGCGCAAACCGGCCTTTGCGATGCGCGATCTCCCGGATGACCAGATGCCAGACCGTCACGGCTGCCGCCCTCCCCTGGCCTGCCGGTGCACCAGCAGAAACCCCAGAAGACCAATGCCGAGTGCCATGCCTCCCAGCGTGAGCGCGGCGTTCCGCAGGATTCGCCGGCTGTCCGCCGGAGCCGCATCACCGGTGTCGGCGGCCGTTGCGACGGGAACCGCGGAAATGGCCATACCTGTCGTCAAGGCATCCGTCGAGATCCCGGTCAAGGGCGGCAAGGGATCATCGGAAAGCCGGCGCCCGTCGGCGATCTGCTCCCAGTCGGCCGCCAGCAGCAGGTCGGTGCCCGGATTCTGATCCTTCACCTCGCACGAGCAGGGGCCGGTCAGGTAATCGCACGCTTCCGCGATATGCCCGGCCGTGATGCCGCGGCCCGCGAGGGCATACAGGACGCGCCCGCGCCCGAAGACGGGAAAGACAAGCGGCTGGTCGGCGTAGTTGCCGAGATCCGCCTCCGTGTTCACCAGCATGGACAGGAACACCCGCTCAGCCGCGTCCTGGCGCGAGAGGCGAAGCACCGAAAAGACGACGGGGACCGGATCGACGACCGCAACGGCGGCGGCGGACTCGTCGTCTTCCGGCTTCGCGGGAGCCTCGGCCGCTGCCTTTTCCTGTTTACGCAGTTCCGTCTCGAGGAGCGCCGCCGCGTCGGCATCGCGCTCCTTGTTCCCACTCTCCACTAGAATCCAGACGATGGAATCCCCGCGCAAAAGGCGCTTCGCCAATTCCCTGCGCGCGGGGGAATTGAACAGCGACGGGATGGTTCCGACGTCCAGGGGCCCCGCCCAGGCTAGAGGCGCCCGCCCCATCGGGGCTCCGGGAGCGGCCGGGCAATAGCCGGCGAGGCCCGCCTCCGCGTCGTCCTCCCCCGGCAAGGGGGGATAACGCAAAAGCACCCGCGGCAAACCCTTTTTGACTTCGTCCTGGAATTCGACCGCCAGCGGATTGCCGTTTGTCCCGGCCAGGTCCAGCGTCTGCACCCGGATGTTCGGGGCCGCCCGGTCATCGGGCATACCCGAGCCGTCCAGCAGCGCGACCGCGGCCTCGTCGCTTGCCGACAGCGGGCCCCGATGCAGGACGACCGCCCGGTAGGAGTCCGGCGCCCAGCGTTCAAGCGCATAGCGGAAAACGGGGACAGAACAGGCGTGCAGGGATGCCGGCGCCAGAAACGACACGATGAACGCCAGCGCCAGCAGTCGGGATGTTACAGCCCTTTTCATCATCCTCTCATTATATCATCAAACAGGCCGGATCATAGCCGCTTTTCTGGAGCCTCTACGCTACAGAGCCGCCCCCCCGTCATGACCCCCACCCGGTCCGCCACCAGTTCGATCTCCTGCCGGTTATGGGCCACGTGAACAACCGTGATGCCGGACTGGCGCTGAATGGCCTTCAATTCGCGGCGCAGCAGATCATCCCGCGCCCCCTCGTCGATCGCGCTCAGGGGTTCGTCAAGCAGCAGCACCGACGGCTTCAGGACCAGCGTGCGCGCCAGGCTCGCCTTCTGGCGCTCGCCCCCGCTCAGGCCCGCGGGCATCCGGTCCAGAAGCGGCAGGATGTTGAACTGGCCGGCCACCTCCTCGACGGCCCGGTCCCGCTCCGGCTGCCCAAGGCCGCGGATTTCGAGGCCGAACCCGATATTGTCACGCACGGTCCGGTTGGGAAACAGCAGCCCGTCCTGCTGGATCGCGCCGAGGCCGCGCTTCCAAGGCGGTAGCCCCGTCACGTCCCGGCCGTCGATGCGGATCGTCCCCCGCTCCGGCTTGAACAGCCCCGCAATCAGCTTCAGCAGAATGGTCTTGCCCGCGCCGTTCGGTCCGGTCAAAACAAAGTATTCGCCCTGAGGAATGACGAGCGAAAGATCCTCCATGACGAAGGATCCGATCCGGAACGTCAAATGGTCGATTGAAATGCCGTCCGGTTTCACAGCGGGTAAGCCTTTCCGCCGAGGCGTTTGAACACGATCAGCGTGCCCATGGATATCAGGACCATCAGTCCGGCGATCACCAGGGCCACCTCGAGCCGCCCGATGCTGGTCTCCAGGAAAATCGTGGTCGGCATGATCTCGGTCCGCCCGCGCATCGTCCCGCACACCATCAGGATCGGCCCGAACAGGCCGAAGATGCGGGCCCACGTGATCACGGCGCCCGCGAGAATGCTCGGCATCACGTTCGGCAGGACAATCTTGAACAGCGTCTGCCGGCTGTTCGCCCCCAGCGTCATGGCGGCGTCCTCGTACCGCCAGTCAAAGGCCTCGAACCCCGCCTTCACCACGCGGATGGCGAAGGCGCAGCCCACAATGAACTGCGTCAGCACGATCCCCAGCGGCTGGTAGACGAAGAGGCCCTCCTTCACCACCCCCCGGTCCAGCCAGCGCCCCACGCCGGTATTGAAGAAGATCAGGATGCACAAGCCCATCACCAGGGGCGGCAGGACGATCGGCAGGTCCAGGATGGTGTCGGCCAGCGTGTGTCCCCAGAACCGTCGCCGGGCCATCACGTAACCCGCCGGGATCGCCACCAGTAGCGACAGAACCGTGCTGACCGATGAGGTCACCAGGGAGAGCAGGATGGAATGCCGGAGGGCGGGATCGCCGAACGCCGTGCGGATGGAATCGCTCGTGATGGTGGCGAACATGCTCACCAGCAATCCCACGATCAACAGGAGATACCCGGCCAGAGGAATGGCCATGAGCCCGTCGAAACCCTTGTTGTAGCCTGGAGAAGATGAGCTCAATGACGTCTGCCCCCGTCCCTTGCCGCCTTCACCGCGCGCCCGCGGGGGCGTTCGTGACCGACGTGATGAACCGCTGCACTTTCAAAACATCTTTCGCGGCATCCGACGCGGCAAAGTCGGCGAAGCTCGCCGCCGCCGCCGTGTTGAGCGACGACTTCAGGACCACGATCGAAATGGCCGCGGGCAGGTTCTGCTCCGGCGGGATGGCGATCGCGTCGGCGTCCTTCTCGAAATTCCGGGCCGTGGCGTCCCAGGCGATAACGGCATCCACCTGGCCGAGCCGGACGGCCACGCCCAGCTCATCCACCGTGCCGCTCTTATAAACCGTATTTTTCGCGACCGCCTCTGCCGGAATGCCGTTCTTCGCGAACAGGTCGACCGCCCGCTTCCCCACGGCGCAGCTGCGCTCGTCCCCCAGCCCGAGCCGGAGCCCCGGCCAGGTCAGGTCGGCCAGAGACCGGATCTGTTTCGGGTTCCCCCTCGGCACCAGGATCACGGGAACGAAAAAAGCCACCGCCCGCTTGGACGCCGGGTCCGCCAGGCCTCTGCCCACCGCCTGGTCGACGTAAAACTCCTCGCCGGGCATGAAGAGATCGCCTTTCTGCAGCGAAGCGATCTGGCCCAGGAGCTGTCCGCTTCCGGCATACGTCGCGGCGATGGTCACCGCGTGATCGCCCTCATACGCCTTGATCAGCGCCTCGGCGGCAACCCGGACTCCGGCTCCGCAGAACAGCATCAGCGGCGCCTTCCCGCTGGCGCCCGGTTCCGCCGCCGGGGGTACGGCCAAGGCCGGAAACGACGGAAGGCCCGCCAGCGCGACGCCGGCGATCAACGAAAGCCATCCTCTTGTCATGCAACACCCCTCCGATTCCCGTTAATAGGCGTCCGCCGCAACAAACGCGACCGTTCCCTGCAGGGCATGGGCGCAGGCGCAGCCGGAGCTGCTTTCCACCTGGACGGCCACGCCGCCCGCGGGCACGATGTTAATGAGGCACCCCGGCCTCATGCCGAGGAACGACATCAGGCGGTTGCCTGTTTTCACATCCGTGATGGCGGTGATCCCGTCGCGATAAAACAGCATGCCGGCCGAGGCCGAGATCTGCCCGCAGGCGCCGCTGTTCAGCATGGCCCAGGCCTGCTGCTTGCTCTTCACGGTCCGCATGGCAGGCTCGCCGGTCTTGAGATCAAAGGCCTTGGGCCGCGCGATGACCCTATCCTTCACCACCACGGGCCGCACCCGGTTGCCGATCGTCCTGTCCCAGAGCGTGGCGCCGTCCGCCGCCGACAGGGCCAGCCCGCGCCGTTCGTTTTCATCCCCCTTGGGCTTCCCGTAAGCCGAATAGATGCCACACAGCAGCAGCACGTTGTCCTTGGCGATCAGGCTCAGGCTGCCATTCCACCCGCCGCATAACGTCAGATCCTCGTCCTTCGCCCAGCGCTCGGCGCCGGTCGCCAGGTCCAGCGCCACCACCGTGCGCATGAACTTCGGCAGTTCCATTTTGGGAACAATCTCGCCCCGCCGCTCGGCCGCCTTGGCCGCCGCGGGATCCGGAGCGGCCGGCGTTTTCCCCGGCCCGCGGTTCTCGACATAGAACACCCGCCCCCCCTGGATGGCGATGGTGGCGTTACGGGCCGTCGCAGCCTCGTGGCGCCAGGCCAGCTGGCCGGTCTTCAGGTCATACGCGAACAGGGCGCGGCTGAACTGGCTGGTGGCCGACTCGCCGCCGACGAGGTAACCGCCCGCCACCCCCACATAGGACCAGGCGCCCGCGGGCTTGCCGGCCCCGGCCGGAACCGGATACTCCTTGAGGACGGCCCCGGTGGCGGTGTCCAGCTGCAGGCAGCGGTCGCCCACGGCCACGAAGAAACCCTCCCGGCAGACCGCCAGGTTGCCGCAATCGCCCGTGATGTTGATGCGCTGGGCGCCCGGCATGGGTCGTTCCCAATATGAAACACCGTTGTAGGCATCGAAGCACATGAGGATCGGGGACTTCTCGAGGAACCGCACCCCCTGCACATACACCCGGCCGTCCAGCGAGAGCGGCGCCTCGCTGCGCACGTGCCGGTCCTGCATCTTGTCGGGCCCCGGCTCGCCATACCAGAGCACCTCCGGGCG
>CAYZVY010000043.1:0-6636 GCA_964481675.1 uncultured Verrucomicrobiota bacterium | reverse complement strand
GCCGGTCCTGCATCTTGTCGGGCCCCGGCTCGCCATACCAGAGCACCTCCGGGCGGCCGCTCATGCGCTCATCGTCCGAAGACGCCGAATTGCCGGAATCCGCATACTGGTGCGTCCAGTCCCGCGCTCCGGGCAGGGGCCCGCGGTCCAGGCGACCCCAGCCGGCGGCGCCGGCCGGCGCCGGAGCTACCACAACACCGGCGGCCGCCCACGCCGGATCCGGAGCCGGGCTCTTCGCGTAAAACACCCCGCCGCAAGGCTTGAGCAGGCGGAGAATGTCGCGCCAGGGGGCCGGCAGGGCGCCGTCGACCACGATCAGGTTCGCGAAATAGGGCGGATACGGCAGCCCGTTGGTTCCCCCGGGCGCCACCACGTCAACCAGCACCTTCGTGCCATATGCCCCGGCAGCCGACAGCGCCGCGCGGGCCTGCGCAGCCTTGACCGGGTCCGGCTCGACCGCATGAACCAGCAGCCCCGTCCGCTTGGACAACTCGTCTGCCAGACGCGCGGCATTCCCGCCCAGCACCAGCCCGTAACCCCGGGTCAGCTTCGAATCCGCGGCCAGCGCGTCAGCGAGCGCGGCGATCCGGGACGTGTCGGCATCCGCCGCAAACGGCTCGCCCGCAGGGCGGGCCGCAGGAGCGGCGGCGGCTCCCTTGCCGAAGCAGAACAGGCGCCCCTTGTCCGTGCTGACGATCAGCCGGCCGTTGGCCACGGCCAGGCCCCTGGCGCGCCCTTCCAGCGTGCCGCGCCACACCGGCTTCCCCGTGGCAGCGTCCAGAGCCACCACGTCGCCGTCGCCGCCGACGATGACATGCCCCCCCGCCACGATCATGGACTGGAGTCGCACCCCCTTGTAGACCCACTTCACGGATTCCTTCGCCACCGTTCCCCGCCGCTCGGCCTTGTCGAACATCACCCGGTCGATGGCCGTCACGGTGTTCGTCTTTTCATCCGCGTTTTTCCCGTAGGCGGGCGGCGGCTGGCCCGACAGGCGGAAATAGCGGTCCGCGGTGGCCACCAGCAGGCGGGCGTCCCTGAGGACAGCCGCGTGAGCACCATTGGTGGTGTAGCCATGCAGGACATTCTGCGATCCCATATACAGCAGCTGATCGATGAGGATGCCATAGCCGCCACTGATCACGCCCTTGGCACCGACGATGTCATAGTCCTTCGTCATCGACCCGCACAGCGAGCCGTTGGCGCGGGCGTAGGTGAGCGGCGACGTGCGGCCGTTCGGCACATACACCTGTTTCGGCGAGGCGAGCAGGTAACCCATGGGCGCGAGCGTCACATAGGCTTCCCTCGGGACCTCCGACGTTTTCCAGAGCAGGCGACCGTCCTTCGCGTCCAGCGCGAACATCGCCGTCCCCCGGGTGGGAAACAGGCCCGCGCCGCCATACACCACGCCGCCGTCCGCCACCACGCCCGTCCGCACCGGCCAGAAAGACATCAGGCGGCCGGCGCCGAGGAGGCGGGCTTTCCCCGGGAACGGCCGGACGCTCCAGGCCAGGCTCCCGTCCTTCGTCTCGAGGGCATACAGCCCGCCGTCGTCGGAGCCGACGAACACGCGGCCGTCCGCCACGCTCGGGGCCAGGCGGACCGGCCCTTCGGTGAAGAACGTCCAGCGCGGAGCGCCGGTGGCGGCGTCGAGGGCGCGCACAGCGTTGTCCACGGACGAGCCGAAATAGACAGCATCCCCGGCCAGCGCCACGTGGAACGCGTCGTCAAAATTCAGCTTGGGCAGTTCCGTCCACCCCGGCTGGGGGACACCCCAGGCCGGCATCGGCTCGGCCGGCGGCGCATAGCTCCAGAGGGGCGACAGCGGGAACGCCAGGGATTCGGCCGTCACGCCGCTGCGGGCCGGGTCGTGCATGTAGGTCGGCCAGTCTTCGGCCATGGCGATTCCGGCCCATACCAGAAAAGCCAACCCCGTCCAGGGTCTTATTGTTCTGCCAGCCATCTTGCCCTCGTTTCCGGATTCTCGATCCCGCTTATTGTTTCACAAAACAACCTCCGTGACAACGCCGGTCATTTTTCACCCCTGCGCCTGCGCCATTGCCTAAAGCCTGCCCTTGTGCGATAATCCGGGCATGAAAAACAATCGCGATCCCGTTGTCGAGCCGTTCCGCTTCGACCGAGGAAAGATTCGCGTGCGCCACCTGAACTTAGGAACAAATCGGCGACCGGCCGCGGCAAAGACAAAGTCGATGTCGAGGAATTGATCCGGCGACACAAATCACCCTAACGCCCTTCCCATGGAAAATGCGCCGGCACGCCGAACAGCGGGGCCAGTTCGCGGAAGAAGACCAGGTGACCCAGGGCGTTAGGGTGAATGGCATCGCTCATGCGCAGCCAGAGTCCGTTCGGATCGGCCACCGGCAGTGTCGGCGCAAACGCCTTTTGCGTCCACAGGGAATAATGGTCCACCACGGCGCAACCGGTCTCGGCGGCCAAGTCGACCAGCGCGGCCGCATAAGCGCCCAGGGGCCGCTCCGGCGGATCCCAGGCCTTGCCGACGCCGGCGGCACCAGGGGGAAGCGGAAGGCCGTTCAGGGTCACAATCGGATTCGGGGTGCGGATCAGGATCTCGCTGCCGCACGCGTCGCGGATACGGCGAACAGTTTCACGAACGTCGCTCCGGAAGGCCTCCAGGCCCGCAAGCCCCTGCCCCGCGTCGTTCATGCCGTAGGCCAGGATCACCAAGTCGGGTTCGAAACGCAGCACGTCGCGCTGCAGGCGGTCCAGCCCCTCGCGGAACGTGGAGCCGCATTTACCGGAGTTGACCAGCGTGCACGCGCCGTTGCCGTAGGTTTCGAAAATGGCCTCGCCCAGCAGCCCCGCCCAGTTCAGGCGACCCTGCGTGTGGAACGTCAGCTCGGTGTTGGAGTCGCCAAACGCCACCATTGTGACATGCTTTTTCGCGCGCAGCTTTTCGACCGTCAGGAGCATAGCACATTCCCCTATTCAGCACCGTGGTTTGAGTCTCCGCGCTTCCTTCGGCCGTCGCGCGTTCTTCGTGGTGAAAGTCCTGCCGAATCAGGGCCGGCAGCGAAAACCCTGTTCGGAAAAATGAGGATCGAACGCGAACACGTCGCGAATACCGAGCCGGCGCATCGTGAAGAAACTGACATTGTCCACCAGGCTCACGCCCCTTCGCCGGCCCGCCAAAACGCCCGTCATGCCTCCACCATGGGCTGGCCCGTCGATCCATTCCACGCGAAGCAGCGGAACAATGTCTTCCTGAAAGACTCGAACCGCGTCCAGGCCGATACGGTGCTGGAGAAGGGCAACCGTTTCCACCAACACATAACTGGTCGTCACCAGGGTGTCGCCCGCCCGTAACAGGGTTTCCCAGGCTGTTTTCGCGGCCGGATGGTGGCGATCATCGGCATCCAGAATGGCATAAAAGGCCGAGGTGTCAACAAAGCGGATCATGCTCGATAGGCCTCCGCCAGGTGGGCGTCATGGCGTTTCGATCCGTCACGCCCGCCCGAATGGAACCGGCCCGCCGCCTGAACGGCCCGTTCCAGGCGAGTGTCGTTCCCGATCGTCACGGATTGATCCAGCGCACCATCCACCGCCTTGCGAATGAATTCCGCCATCGAGACGTGCTGCTCCGCGGCAACCTGCCTGATCCGCGCATTCTGCGTCTTCGTTAATTGAATTTGAGTCCTGATCATGACACCTCTGTTATCACTATAGCTAACATGATAACACCTTTCTTTCGGTATGCAATGCTAACCCATCGACCACCGCGCCTGGCGCAGGATGGAGCGGGGATTGCCCTTCATGACCTCGTACCAGACGGAGACGATGCGGCCGTCGGGGAGCTCAATGGACGAGGGATATCCTAGGTCCGTGCCAAGGCCGTCGGCGCTGATCGTGAACGGGTCGGACCAGCTGCGCCCGCCGTTGTCGCTCACCCGCGCCTGGTTGCCGAACGGCGGGCGCCGGTAGCCGTTGGTCATCAGCAGCCGGCCGTCGCGCAGCCGGATCAGATGCGAAGGCGTGCCCCACACGCCGATGGAGTGCGGCACGGTCCACGTGCGGCCGCCGTCTTCCGATTCCGTCTGCAGCGTCTCCTGCTCGTACGGCTTGCCGTGGTTGCGGATCTGCGCCACCAGGCGGCCGTCCGCCGTCTCCACGGCATGCGGCTCATGATAGTCCGCGGCCGTATGGCCGGGGTGAAACGGGATCGTTCCGATGACAGACCACGACCGGCCGTCGTCCGTCGACTCCGCCGCGGCCAGCTCCATGCTCTCGTGGCTACTGCCCCGGTTCCAGTTCGAGGGCGGCCCCGTCCGCTTGCCGACATAAAGCAAACGGCCATCCGCCAACTGCACCGGGCCGTGCGGGCTGCTCACCTGCGACGGCACGCGCGACTCCCACGTCCTGCCGCCGTCTTCCGACCGGATGGTCCACTCGCCCAGCACCTCGCGCACGCGGACCGACTCCACCAGCTTCTGCCGCACGCGCCGCCAGTCGTCCTGGGTCTCCCGGGGCAGCCAGTCGATCTGGCCGATTTCCTGCCGGTACAGGTAATTCATCCAGGCGAGCGACGTGAACCAGTTGACCACCAGCGCGCCCGTGCGAGTCTCGATGATGCCGGCGTCGCGATCGTCGATCGGGGTGTCGGCGATGGTCTGCGGGTCGGACCACGTCGTTCCCCCGTCCGCGCTGCGGATCAGGAACACCTTGCCGTAGGGGTCCACGTGCTCCTTGCGGCCGGACGAGGAAACCACAAGCAGTTCGCCGTTACGGCGTCTGCCGATGGTGGGCCAGCCATGATAGGACGGCTCATGGCTGATGACGGAGGTGTCGTGAAGGACAAACGGCATGGCAGGCTCCCGTGCGTGTTAGCATTAATAGTCGGTCTGGAAAATAGTGCCTCACGCGCGTTCAGCTTGCAACGGTTTTATGCACCGTCCGCGTGCGTGCGTTCATCCCGCAAAATCGCTTCCACACGATCTTTGAGATTGGGAATGTCCCGGCTCGCGGCCAACCAAACGCGATCCCAGTCAATCTCGAAATAACCATGAATCAATATATTGCGCATCCCGATGATGTCTCGCCAGGGAATAACGGAATGCCTGGAACGCAACTCGTCGCTTAACCGTGCCACCGCTTCGCCGATCACCTCCAAATGACGGAGAAACCAGACGCGAATCAATTCGTTGCTATCGAATTCGGCTTTGCCCCCCGGCAAATAACGTTCAATAGCCGAAATGGCATCGAGAACATCAGAAAGTCGATCCAAATCCTTTCTCAAAGCGAAACGGCCTCCTTCAGGATGCGATCCCGGAATTTCGGGCGCAAATCGTGATCACTCACCACATCGACTTTGCATCCCAACAATTCTTCCAAATCCATCGCCAACCCGCCTTGATCCAACAGGCTTCGATCCGGATCGAATTCAACGAGGAAATCCGCATCGCTCCCGGGGCCGGCGTCTCCACGAGCACAAGAACCGAAAAGCCTAACTTTTCTGGCACCACGCCGCATGGCAAGTCGTAAAATGGCATCTCGTTTGGACATCAGTTCATGTTTGTCCACAGTGCGCCTCCAATCGATTGCCCGCATCATACCACAAGACACAACCCCCGGCAAACTGCCATTCAGGGAAAGTCGCCTGACCCAAATGATATGCCTCTTGCCCTCATTTAACACCCCGGGAAGAGCAACTGTTCCCTTCAGTTCAGCCTTGTTTCGTAATAGTATACGTGATGAGTAGATCGATCAAGCCAGAGAAAACGGACTTCACCGACCTTTTGCGTGGAAATGAAACTCTCAATCAACGAATTGGTGCTGAGGTCATGATAGTAGGTCAGATTGTTCTGCTGACCATGTGGAATTTGGCGCCACCAGGATGGGCCCGAAGACGTTGCCACGCGAGATCTTGTTTCAGGAGAAGGTTGCAGCCCAAGATCGTGAATCATTCGACCAATCTGGCCTTGATCGGAACAGGTGAACCGGAGGCGGCAATCGTAATCAAGCCATGCGTTCTCGGTGAAGAAGACTTCCGAGATCGAAGGCGGCGGCGGATAGCCGAATCGTGCGATAAACCCGGCAACAGCTTGCTTTGTGTCGGGACCCTCACGCAACTCCGCCAGGCGCGGACCGACAAATATTGCGAGGACAGCCAGCGCCCAAAGCAAAACCAAGAAGCTGACGACAATTTTGAGCAACCGATATCGTGGTTTATTTAGGTCCATGTTGTTTTTAGCGATGCATGCCATCTTGCTCGCCGAATGTTGAACCCTGAATTCCGGTAATGCACGACGGAAATTGATTGTCCCTAAAATGACTAAAGGCATCTGTTGCTTGACACGCCGAAGACAAAGGTACCGCACTCCCACATCCAGTCGACAATGACATGCGCCTTCATTTCGCATCGCCGCGGCCAGCGGCCGCAGCCACAGAAAAAAAGACAACAATCAGAGGGCATTATATGGGAACCGCCTCGCACGCCGCCCGGCGCAAGCGGCTCGGTAGGGACCCGCCTTCGCGAAGCGCTTCGGCGTGGCAAGCGCCTCGCCCTACCCCATCATCGGCTGTCATTTTACTGGGATCTGAACAGACTTGCCGCTCTTCGCGGAGCGGTAGCAGGCGTCGAGCACCAGCTGGCTGCGCAGG
>CAYZVY010000042.1:0-23476 GCA_964481675.1 uncultured Verrucomicrobiota bacterium | reverse complement strand
AGCACCTGCGTCAGCCAGGCATACATGGCGTAGTTGGGCTTCGGGTTGATCTCGGGTTCGCGAAAACAGAACCCGCTGCTGCCCCAGTTGCTCCAGCGATAGTCGTCGGTGACATCGCGGATGCAGCCCGCGGCGCACATCCGCTCCACGCCGTTGGCCAGGGCCAGCATGGCCTCGCGGTTCTGGATGACCGCCTGCTTGTGCAGGCTCAGGTTGCCCGGATTCGTGGCGTGGTACAGGGCTTCCGTGGTCCACACCGGTTTGTCCGTGTACCCATATTTTTCCTGCGCCCGCTTCCACTGGTGCGTCAGGCCCAGCAGGCACAGCCAGTCCGGCTGCCGCTCCGGCTCCCGCATGAAATTCGCCATCTCGGAGCCGAAATAATCGAACGCGTCCTTGGGCATGCCGCGCTTCATGTACTCGGCGCCCACGCCGGGATAATCGTTAATCAGGCAGATTTTGGCGTCGGGGTCCGTCTTCTTGATGGCCCGGCAGAAGCTGACCACGTTCGCGAATTGCTGGTCGATCTGCACCTTCTCCTTGTCCGGCATGGCATACGGTTCGCCGCCCAGCAGTTCGCCATAACGCCGCAACAGGGTGTCCGAGCTGCGCGATTCATGAAGCACCTTGTAGACCCGGTCGACCCCCTTCGGCTTCAGCAGCGCATTGGTCCGGATGCCCGGGGCGACCGTCTTGTCGAACTCCACCTGGTCCCACCACCCCGTTCCGCGCTGGTAGCAGTTCATGGTGTTCCGGATGGTGTAGGTGAGCTTGAACTGGTCAAACAGCTGCTCGGCCGTCGGCCCCTCGACCTGGCCGCGCTCGCGCGCGTCGCCGCCATAGGTCCACCGCCAGCCTCCCTTGCTGATCAGGCTGGCGATGTCCCAGCAATGGCGCTTGCCCTGCCCGTACATGGTGTGCACCCCCCAGAACTCCCAGACCCCGAAGGGCGAATCGGCCATGGCCTTGCGAGTGTCCGGCGCCAGCACCGCATAGGTGGTCCGATAAACCTGCACGGGCACGCCGCCCGCCTCAACCGCGATTTCGAGGGAAAACCAGCCGCGCTTCTTACGGTCGTTTGGCATGACCGTGATGGCCAGTTCCCGGGCCTGCCCCTTTTCCAGGGCAACCTTCTGCTCCACACTCCACTCGGACCGCTGCACGTTGAGCTCCTCGCCGGTTCCGGGCCCGGCGCTGCGCGCCACCACGCGCCCCTCGAAGCGGCCGGCCAGCCGGTTGGTCAGGCTGATCTTCAGCACCACGGGCGACGTCTCGTGGAACACGTTGCCGGGCTCGGTCAGGACATAAGAGAACTCGACCGGCGCCTGCTCCGCGGTGGCGGACACCACCACCACCGAGCTGGGCAGCCCCACCGGAACGCGGGCGAATTCGTTCGGGTCCGGCAGGTTGTGCAAATCCTGTTTCGCCCGGGAAAACTCGAACGAGGTGTTCGGGCGGAACCAGTAGTTGGCGCTCCGGGCCACCGGGATGCGCAGGTGATACAGCCACCCTTTTTTACCGCCGGCCACCTTCACGGGCACGCGCGACACGACGTATGGCGACTCGCCGCCTTTTCCGAAATCGGGAACATCAACAACCTCTTCCTCCATCAGCCCCGCCCAGGACACGCCGTCGCCGTAGGACAGCGTCATGCGCGGCACGGTGCCGGGCATCTCGCGGGAATAGGCCAGCACATGCAGCCACGTGTAGCTTCTGCCGGCGGCAAAACCCACGGGGCGGCCCGGGCCGGGCTGCGAGACGGTGAAAAACTTCAGCCGGCGCGAAAAGTCGGCGCCTTTCTGCGCATACTGCACATCGACGGGACGCTCACCAACCAAAAAGGGGACACCGTCCACCGTCAGAAGGCCCTTCGGCAGGGAGGCGGGCTCGAACCGGGGGCAATCGGTCGGGGAGCGGTCCGCCTCGGGGGTGGCGGGCGCGCACGCATCCAGCGCCAGCACGGCCATGGCGGGGGGAAGCGTGGCGACCTTCACGCCGCGGGCCTGGGCGCCGCCCTGAAGATCGAGCCCGAGGGACCGGCCCGCGGACAAAAGGCCGACCTGACCTGTGACGGCAGTGGAACCGAAGACGCAGACCAGGCGCTCGCCCAGCCGCGTCACCGTGAACGGCGTCCAGGCCTGCTCGGCCGCCAGCGCCACCTCGGCGCGTCTGGCCGTGGGGCCGGACCCGATGACCACGCTGGCGATCGTCCTGTCCTTGTTGCCGCTGATCTTCAGGTCGGGCAGCACCAGCACGCTGTTCGGGACGGGAAGGCGCGCCTCGCCGGACACGATCACATAGCCTGCGCTGCCGGGCTCCTTCAAGTCAAACGAAGCGGTTTCCCGGATATTGGTCGAGCCCAGCTCTCCGGCCCCCCACGGCTCCCTTGCCGGGGCGGCATAGGGCACCAGCGAGGCTTCGGGAATATCCGCCGCGCCGGCCACCGGCGCCATCAGCCATCCGGCGGCCGCGAGAAGCGACACCCGGGCAACCTGTTTCACAGAACAACGCATCGCCATCGCGGCCTCCCCTGTCTCATAGACACGCATGTTATCCTCGCCTGAAATTGTTTTTAGTGTCAACTGGCCCGGTATTCAAATAGCGGTTCGGCCGATCCTCTGTCCGGCATCAGTTCCCGACCGTCAACCGCCAGCGAAAAGCAATCGGCGGCGCTGGCGGCGAGAAGGCGCCCGTCCCTGTCGCGGCGGACGATAACCAGCGAGGCTTCGGCCTCAATGCCGCCCAACGCGATGCGGCGGGTCTGCGGATTGGCCACGACGGTGTCCACGCAATCGCCGTGCCCGATGACGAGCCCGAATTGCCGGGGCGCATACAGGCGGCCGATCCCGACGGCGGGCTGATTGTCCCGGCGGGGCACCAGCGCCGACAGCAGAACGCCGCAGAAGCCGGACAGCCGGGCGATCAGACACTCGTAGAGCGCCTGCCTATGGTGCGGATTGGCGGGCGTGTCCGCATAGATGTGCCGGCGGGGATCCACCCGCAGCTCAAGCTCCTGCGGGCGCGCATATTCGCCGGACCCGTAGGTCGCCCAGGCCAGCTCGAGGCGATGGCGCTTCCCGTGGACAACGGCACGCGACTCGGCGGGCAGACGCTCGGCCCGACATCCCGGCTGCACCTGGAACTGCCAGTCGTAAAAAGCCCAGTCGTTGCTGGCGTTGCAATGGTCCAGGATCAGGACATACGGCTCGGCGCCCGCCAGGCGCACGACCACCGCATGGCGCTGGTACCAGGCCGTGTGCCACTGCCAGGCCAGATCGGCAGCCATGACATGGGTCTGCCGGCCGTGGGCCGCGGCAAGGGTATGCCCGCCCCGCCACGATTCCCCGTTCGGAAAATCAGGAGCCTGGGGCGGCTCGACGCCGTTCACGGCCAGGACATTATGGTAGCGGCCCGGCGTATGCGCGTAGCCGCGGCCCGCGCAGAACAACTCGCCCAGCGCGGCCAGGGCGAAGTGGCCGCCGTCGGTGTGCTGGTGGATGTAGGACCCGTGATGCCGGCCCGCGGCGAAGAAGGCGAAATACAGGTCCTCGTCGCCCCAGCCGCCGCGCACGAAATGGAGCCCGAACCCGCCAGCCTTCGGCGCGAGCGGCCATGCGTCGGGATCGGGAGCAAGGGCGCGGGCGGGACGGGCGCCGGCCCAGAGCCAGTAACCCAGGACGCCCAGGGGGGCCAGATGATTCGGCTTCAGGACGTCGACGCCCGTGGCCTCCTTCATCTTGTTCCAGGAGGCTTCGAAGGCGGGCTCTCCCGTGCGCCGGCCGTGGAGCAGCATCACAAGCAGGCCGCCCAGATGCCAGCCGTCGAGGCGATCGGTATCGCCGTGGTCCAGGGTCCCATGCGCCCCCGGGAACTGGTAATAGAGGCGGCTCTTCATGATCTGCAGGAACCGCTCGTCGCCGTCCCAGAAATCGCAGATCCCGAAGCGTCTCAAAATCTCGGCGGCGGACCACCAGCCGAAAATCTCGATGGTCGCATAGCCGGCGCCCTCGCCGATGATGCCGGCTTCGTCGGACGCGAGATGCATGCCGAGCCGGATACGGCGGATCACCGCCTCCATCCCGCGCCGGTGACGCTCGTTCCCTGCGTCATAGATGACGGCCAACGACCAGACCCAGACATAAAACTCCCACCAGCCGAGATTCACGCCCAGGTTCATCGCGAAGGCGGCGTCCGTGGGGGAGTCGAGCATATATGCCAGAAAAGGGTCGACAATGTCGCGCCGGAGAAAATCGCAAGCCGCCTCGCGATCCTCCTCCGGCAGATGATTCCACAACAGATCGAGCATGAGCGGAACCATGCCGCACTGCGACGAAAAACTGCGTTGGGCTCCGCCCAGCAGGGACCCGTCATGGTGCGTAACCGGCGCGTGAGCAAAGATATAGCATTTGAGCGGACTGTCATCCCGGGTCAGGACGCGAAGGGCTCCGGCGAGGGCGGCGCGCCAGCGCGAATCGTCCGTCAGAAGGGCGGCCAGGATCAGGTCCGGCAGCTTGGGCCACTGGCGGCCGCAGTTCGGAACCGCGCCCACCCACTCCGTGCGAGTAAGGCTGTTGTCGATGAACAGGGGATCCCCGGGATCCAGATACCGCTCGCAGCGGGCCAGCACCTGCGCCCGCAAACGAGCCATATCCGGGTCGCCCGCCTTGGCTCGAAGGCCGGGCAGCTCGGAATCGGACCAGAACAGCCGGGGATGGCTGGCGTCTGTGCGGGAATTCATATCAGGAGGGCATCCACATCATTTGTCAGTGTAGGCCCCGCGCCCTTCCGAGGTCAAGCGCGGGTGGAAAAATCGTCCGATGCGCGGCACGACAGGGAAATGCTGGACGGGCACACCGCGCCCTTATACGATACACGCTGAAAATGAACAACCTGCCCCTCAACTTGCTGCGGGACCGCGAGGCGTTCTGGACGGCGCTGCGCGAACAGAAACTGGGCTGGAAACAGCTGCTGAGCCTGGCGGCTTTCGTCATCCTGGCCTGCAGCCTCTATGGCGCGGTGCTCGCCGGCTGGCGGTCGCCCCGCCTGTCCCTCTATGTGGCCGTCAAATTGCCGGCCCTCTTCCTGGGCACCACCGCCCTGGTTTCCCTCTTCAACTGGATGACGGCCAGCGTCCTGGGCTCCGGCCTTTCCTTCCGCTCCACCGTCTTCGTCGTCCTGGCTTCGATGACCATCGGCTGCTGGATCCTGCTCGGACTTGTCCCCGTTTCCTTTTTCTTTCTGGTGTCCGGCGTGTCCGGCGCCGGCTCGCATGACGAGCTGCGCTTCGCCCACAACGCGATCCTGGTCACCCACATCGTGGTCCTGGCGATCGCGGGCCTCGCCGGAAACGCGGCCCTGCTCAAGGGGCTGCGGCGCACGGTCAGCCCCCGCTGCCCGGTGAACGCGCTCTTCGGGCTCTGGCTGGCCGCCTTCGCCTTCGTCGGCTGCCAGCTCTCCTGGATCCTGCGGCCGTTCGTGGGAAGCCCGTTCTACCCGGTGGCGTTCATGCGGCCCGACTGCCTCGACCGCAATTTTTACGAATTCGTATTTACGGACGTGCTCCCGTTCCTGCTGACGGGAAGCCGATAGTACAAAGTCAATGACGGCGGAAAGCCGGGCTCATCGTGACGGGACGGCGAGGCGGCGTCCGCTCAAAATACGACAGGGCTTTCGCCAGTTTGGCGAGCGGGCGCATGCCGATCGCGCGGCCCGCATACGCGGTCAACTTGCCGAACTTGCGATAGCACAGGTTGAACATCAGGAAGGCAGTCCGCTGCTCCCGCAGCACCGGAAGGCGTGCCCCGATGCTGCGCCAGGAATAAAACCGGTTGTAGGCGTGGCGGTAACCCTGCTCCAACTCGTCCGGCGTCATCCGGGCGGGACGGAAAACGGCGTGGGCCGTGTTATAGAGGCGCAGGTCGCGGCTGGTGATACGACCTTCCTCTTCGAGCCTGCGGTTGAGCCGTGTGCCTGGATAGGGCGTCAGGATGTGCCCCGTCATGGTCGACACCCGGTTCCGCTCAAGCCAGTCAACCGTCTCGTCGAAAACGGCCGGCCCGTCGTGGTCGAACCCGAACACCACGCTCGCATTCACCATCATCCCCAGCGCCTGGATGCGGGCGATGGTCGAATCATAGGCCTCCACCCGGTTCTGGGTTTTACGACAGTGCATCAGGTTCTCTGGATTCAGCGTCTCGAACCCGATGAACAGACTGCGACACCCGGCATCGGCCATCGCCTCCAGAAGGCCGTCATGCCGCCCGATGTCGGCCGAAACGGCCGCATGCCAGGTCAACCCCATCCGGCCAAGCAGCGCGGTCAGCCGCCACGCGAACCCGGAATCGCCGATGAAATTGTCGTCAATGAACATCACATGGCGCACGTCCAGCGCCAGGATTTCGTCCCGGATCTGCCCCAGGGTCTTGGTCCTGTAGGCCGCCTGGATGTTCGGCGAACTGTTGTAACAGAACTCGCACCGCCAGGGGCAACCCCGCCCGATGGTCAGGGTGTTCGTGAAAAGGTAGCGATTGCCGCGGATCAAGTCGAAGCGGGGCATGGGGGTGGTGGCCAGGTCCACGGGTCCTGCGGCGCGATAGATCGGGTCAAGCCGCCCGGCGGCATGGTCCAGCAGAAGCCGGGGCCAACTGCCTTCGGCCTCGCCCACCACCACGGCATCCGTTTCGCGAAGGCAGTCCTCCGGGCAGACCGTGGGATGGATGCCGCCCATGACGGCCTTGATCCCCCGCCCCCGGTAAAGGCGCGCCAGCTCGGAGGCGCGGTCGAAGGTGTCGGCGGTCACCGAAAACGCCACCAGGTCGGGCCGGTCTCCGGTGTCCACCCGCTCGACATTCTCATCGGCCAGGGTCACCCGGTGTTCGGGCGGTGTCAGCGCGCCCACCATCAGCAGCCCCAGGGGCGGCGCCATTTGCGTCTTCCAGGCGGAATCCATGGGGCGGCGCGAAAAACGCGGCGCTATCAGTTTAATCCACATACGGCCCCCGTTCCTCCTACGCCACGCGGGGCTTATCCGGCCCGGCCTTTCCGCGCGGGAAAAATTGCGCCGCCAGCAACAGGATGACGCCGATTCCCGTTTGCCGAAATGCAAACGTGATCACGCCGCCGGCCAGCAAAACCGCCCAAGCTACGAACTGGACCCGGATACCCGGCGGAAGCGGCATCGTGCCGGCCCGGCGCAATCCGCGGACGCCCGATACGATCGCGAACAGCCCCAGCCCGATGTAGCCGATTAAAAACAGGTACACAAGAAGAGGCATGGCGCCACCCGTCCGGATCGGCACGCCCGGCGCCGGCATCGTGGTGAACAGGAAAAGGAGGTTCGCCTCGCCGAGGTAGGGCGCATGGGCGGCGTTGGACAGGATCCGCGCGCCGAGCCAGACGCCGCCCGGCAAGGGCCATGAGGCGGCAAGCACCTGCGACGACAGCGTCCAGGCATTGTCGAACCGTCCGTTCGCGCGGGCGGCGGCAACGCCGTAGGCATTGGCCGCCGGGCCGAAGCCGGCGATGACCGGGCCGGCATCCACATCGTAAAACCAGTCCTTCCCCGGCACGTCTCGGGCATATTCGCGAAAGCCCGCCGCGCCCATCCGGTGCTGCCAGAATCCTTTCACATAGCGATCATACCAATCGGGCGCCCAGTCGGGATACAATTCGGGACAGTAAATAAGCACGTACGAATTGCCGATCCCGCGCGATGAGTCTTCCAGCTGACCGCTTTTCGGAGCCGCGAAATAGCCGGGCAGCCCGCAGGCGTCCACCAGTGAACCCGAGAACGCCCGCCGCTGACGCTCGACAAACGCGCTGTGATCGGTGCCCAGCAGGGAGTCGGCTCGCCGGATCATGGCCACGGCCGCAAAGACGTCGATGGGATAGCATTCGGCCGGATAATCGTTCAGCAGGCCGTGGGGAGAGGCGTCCAGCTCGGATGACAGCGTTTCGACCTGGTCCCGCAGCATCGGCAGGTCGCGCCCGTCGCGAATAAGGTTTTCGCGGGCCATCATGGCCTGAATCAGCATGGCCCGGAAAAAGACATTTTCCCGATGCAAGTAATCAGCTCCCCAATGGGTCTTGACCCAGGTGTGGTGCGCGGGGTCCAGGACCAGATCCGCGGCGGCCTCGATGGTCTCGCGGGCATAGACGGCGGGCGCGGTTGGGGTCGGGCGCCCGGGATGCTTCTCCCATTCACGCTGCAGATTCTCCGTGGCCGTGAGATAAAAGACGGAGCCGAACATCGCCCATTCGGTGGCCACTACGTCATAGAGCGGGGCCTGGGCCGCCCGTCCCGATTCCACGCGGGCCCGCGCCCACGTCGCGTAACGCGGAGTCAGGCTCGCGTGCATGCGCCAGGCCACCCGGGGGATGCCGACCGGCTGGCGCAAGGCCGGGTCTGACAGGTCCCGCATCAGGATCGCCCCGGGAAGCAGAAAGAACCATGCCGCCGCCCCGATGACGATGAGTCCGTTGATCCGCCGCATCCAAGTCGACCGTTCCAACTGCGTTTTCATGGAGCATCCTCCTGTCCTGTCCTTCCAACCCATTCCGCCACCAGGGCGCATTCGACGCCAAAGGGAAGATAGCCGGCGTACCCGAGCAACGGCATTTCAAAGACATGAAAGCGATCCACGAAGGGCACCGTGTAGATCCATTTTTCAAGACTGAAAACGTTCCACATTTCCCAGAAAAATCCGCACATCAGCGCGGCGGCGGCCGCCATCACGAGGGGTCTCCAGTCGCCGCGGGCAGGGCCGCTCAAAAGAGTCGCGTGCCCCGTCAGAATGCGGATCGCCCCGATGACCATCAGCGGCGAGACCCAGAGCAGCGGGAAGAGAACCTCGTGCCAGATGCCAATCCCCGCCAGGCCGGCGGCGGATGCCGCCAGCGCCAGCCAGGCCAGCCGCCGGGGATGGACCGGGCGGACGGGATACCAGGCCGCAAGGCGAGTCCACAGGCCCGGGAAACTGGCCAGCCAGGCCCGGGTGGCGACAAAGGCCGGCAAGACCGTCGCGAACGGCAGCGTGGCCCGCAGCACATAGTCGCCGGCCGACAGCGGGCCGATCCCGATATAGTGCCAGTTCTGGACGAAGCGGTTGAGGTATTCGAAAAACCACCAGAAGGCCGCGCTGACGGGGAAAAGGGCGAGAAAGGCGCCTGTCCGATGCGTGAGCGGCGAGCGGCCGGTTCTTCGGATGACCAAGGCATTCATGACGACAATATAGGAAAGCCACAGCGGCGTGAACGTGAACGGCTGGACCAGTTTGAACCAGGGCAGACGCGTCCACGCCAGCAGCCAGATTGCCAGGCCGCAGCCGACTGCCACCCAGCCCCATATTGGAAATGGGTACAGGCGGGAGTCGGCCTGAGCCGGGCGAACGGACATTCCCGCGCCAACCCGGATCACAAAGGGAAGAAGGATAAGGGCCAGGAACGCGGCCAGTCCCAGGAAGGCCGGCCAGGAGAAGGGAGCATGAAGCACAAAGTCGGTCCGGGGGGGCATTTCCAGATACGGCGCGATCGCGCCCCCGGAAAGGCGGACGCCCAGCAGGGGCATGCCGATCAGCAAGGCGATTCCGCCTGCCCAGCCTGCCGCAACTTGGACGCTCCTGCGCATCAGGCCACCACCTTTCTGCCCGCGGCGGGAATGTCCGCGGTCTTCCTGCGGTCCGACGCCAGGGCCTGTTTCGCCTTCCGCAACATCTCCGAGAGGGCGGACAGGTAGTCGTCGAACCGTTTCAACCCCTTGTCGGTCAGCGCCACGGTGGTGCGCGGCTTGACCCCGACAAACGCCTTGCGGATGCGGATCACGCCGGCCTCTTCCAGGGTCTTGAGGTGGCGGCTCAGGTTCCCGTCCGTCAGCCCTGTCAGCGTTTTGAGCTCCGTGAATGTCAGGTCCCCGCTGGCCGCGCACAGCGCGGACAGGATGGCCATGCGGCTGGGTTCATGGAAAAGGCGTTCCAGCGCCGTTGTGTCGGCATCAAGTGGCTGTTTCATGGTCCTGCTCCTCCTGGCGTTCAACCGGTTCAATCGCTTTCCCGTCCGGATAGTCCCGCAGGAGCCATCCGCCGGCACATTCACCGATGAAGAAGACGATGCCCATGGGCCAGGGGTTCATGATGGTGACGCCCGGGACAAGAAGGCAGGCGATGCCGGCCGCCTGGTAGAACAGGCCGACGCCGACGATCCCGGCGGGCAGCGAGTTCCGGTACCCCATGTGGGCCAGGCCGTAGAGGGTCATCCACACGCCGAACAGCAGGTCGTATTGCGCACGCCAGGCGAGCGCCACGCTGATGGCGGCGCCGGCGGCCAGCGCGGGCAGCACCTCCAGGGCGGGCTTCAGCTCCTCGAGGGATTGCCCGGCCCCGCGGCGCCTGAAGTACCAGGCGGCCAGGCCGCCGTAGTTCAGGAGCAGCGCGGCGGCGAGGACGACGCCCCACCCCGCGAGCTGACGCACCGGGGTTTGCAGTGCGTCCGCCCGGCCGAGGACGCCCGCGGCGGCGAGGGCAACGAAGCCCCCCAGGATGCGCGCCGTGCCGGAATAGCCGCGGAACCGCCGGCGGTCGAGGATCAGGCTCCGCAGGCGGTCCACCTGCCCGAGCGCGTCATGGATATGGCTGGCGATCATGGCTTCTTCCTCCCAGTTCGCCTCCATCTTGCCACATCGCCAATTACTTTGCAACACAAAGTTATTTAAAAAGCGTAAAATAAGCCTGGCGCGGATCGATCACGGCGCCAGGACGACAAACTCCGTTGTCTTCCGCACGCCGGTGGCGGCGTCGGTCAATTCCAGCGTCCACGTGCCGGGCTCATCGCTCGCGGCCAGGTCGACCGCCCCGGTCGCCACGCCATTCACGGTCTCGATGCTGAACCGGTACCACGGCATATCCTGCTTGCCGGGATCCACCACGCGCACGGCAATCACGTGGCGATGGCGTTGCGCCTCTGCAGGCAGAACCTTGACCGTGAACGCGAACCGCCCACCCGCCTTCACCGCGGGAGACGGAAAATCCACCGCCAGCCCCTCGACCTTGTACGGCAGCAGGGAGTAGACGTCGCCCATGATCCGCGGCTCCACGCTCAGGCGGATGGGGAACTCGTCGGTGAACCCCAGGTATTCCCGGAGCCGTCCGCTGTAGACATGCCGCTTCTCTCCGATCTTTACCCGGTAAGGCGCCAGGATGGATTCGGCGGAACGGCTGGCCATCACCACGAGATGAGAGACGTCGCCCTCACCGAACCGGCCTACCGTCAGCCGCTGGGGGCTTGTGAATTCAAGGGGCGACCTGATCCGGGCGATCTCCAGGATCGTGCCCAGAAACCGCTGGAACTGCTCCGCGGCCTGTCCCTCAAGCGCCTGGGTGTTCTGCACTTCCCCTTCCCCGCTCACCGCCACGCCGGCATATCCCGCCGGTATAAAATTCAGATAGATCGCTTTGCCTTTCCCGAAATCGTTCACCAGGAAGGCGGGCTGCTCCCGGCCGTCCAGCGTGAAAGACGCCCAGGCCTTGGCTGTCACCGGTTTCACGTCGCCCGCACCCACCGCGCCGAACGCCAGACTGAACGGCGTGCCAAACTGGTTGCCGAACCGAACCGGAATGAGGGCGCCCGCCTTGTTCGCACGCCGGCGCATCTGGTAATCCCCCTGGCGGGAGATTCCGAAAACATCGTCCAGCGCGCCCCGGGGCTGAACCGTTCCGTTGCCATCGCGCCAGCCGGTGTGCACATCGCCCACCAGCACCCCGCCATCCCGGACGAACCGACGGATCGTGTCCGCCTGTTTCGGGCTCAGGCATTGCGCATAGGGCAGCAGCAAAAGCCTGGGCGTCCCGAATTTCCCGCCAAAGTCCCCTTCCTCCAGCTGGGCGGAAGCCGTCCAGAAGGGCTGAAGATAACGCGACCGGCACAGCTCCCGATAGCTGGTGATGACGCTGCTGACAAACTCGCTGTAGCTCCGGCCGCCGTTGCGCATCCCCCCGATGAACCCGGGCGCATCCTCCGCCCAATCCTCGAGCTGCGCCACCGAAACATCGCGGGAGCTGTAATAGAGGGCGATGGGATCGCGCGCGCGATGGCGGACCACCAGCTTGTCCAGCCCCCTGTCCTTCAGCTCGCGCACTTCCCTGAACAGCCAGGCCGGTTCCTCGAAGAACGTGAAGTCGGCCCGGTGCATGGGGTCATCCTCCTTGCCGTAATACCCGATGCCGGTGTGGCCCGCGGCCAGCCCCCGCCAGACCGTGGCGCTTCCCATGAACGGCCCGTACTTCCCGCCGTAACCCGACCAGTTGACCGCGTCGGAATCCCCGAAATCGGTCCACATGTCGATGTCGCTGTAAAGCATGTTGTAGGGAACCAGGCGCGCCAGGCGGTAGATGTCAATCCCGGTGTGGATTCCTGCTTTCCAGAGCCCCGACATACCCGTCTCGCACTCGGGGTCCACCGCCTTGATCGTCCGCGAAATCTCGGCCACCAAGTCCGCCACCTGCTCCTCGATGAAATCGCGATGGGCCAGCACATACGGCCACATCGCGTCCGGCGGCGGCCGGGTCCCCTCGGAAACGGTCAGCGGAATCTCCACCTGTTCCCATTTCATGAACGCCGTGCCCCAGGCGCCGTTGAGCCGGGCCAGGTCGTCCTTGAAGATCCTGCGGCCATAGGCGATAAAGGCCTTGGCACAGTGTGGACAGCGGCAGATGTTCAGGTCGCGGTCCGGAACGAACTCGCGCCGGAAGTGGGAGGTGATGTTTTTCGGATCCTCCTCCTTGGCATACCAGAACTCGTCGGTCAGGAATCCCTTGAACGGGTAGCAGGACGAATTGAGCGTGTAGCTCATCCGCATGTCGTCGAGGATTTTCCGGCGGTCTACGGGATTGTTGAAGCAGGGAATCCTGAAATAGGCCTTTTTCGGGTCGATCCGCTCGTCCCCCAGCCCGAGGCCGTCCTCGACCTGCCCCGCCCGCTTCTCGCCCGTGTCGTTTTTGGCCGCCCCGCCGCCCGCCCAATCCGCCGTCGGCTTGAGCTCCGGAGGCTTGTCCAGAACCGCATCGCCCGCGGCCAGGATTTTGGCTCCCCCGATCACGCCCCCGTAGTCGCTCTTCCGGATGCCATGCCAGGCCATGGACAGCGGGGATCCGCCGCCCGTCCGCACGTCATACCCGGAAACGGCATTGTTCACCCGCACCTCCGCATACCCGCGCAGTTCAAACGCCGGCAGGCGGTCGGCCCGCGGGTAGATAAAGTTGACCAACCGCTCCTCCGAAAGCGTGCCGCCCTTGGCATCCAGCAAACTCAGCCGCAGGACGCTGATCATATGAAGGCAGGCATGGAGCGGCTGGACAAATGACGCCACCGTCTTCCCGCCCTCTTTCCGGACCGCCGCCGTCTGGTCAAACGGCATCCGGCCCCACGGATCAAACGCCTGCAACCGGGCCCGGACTGCGGCGCCCGCATCCTCGATCTCGGCGGTCACGTTGAGCGTGTCCCCGGCCCGGGCGCCGAACCAGGGGCGGTCGGTTCCCGCGAAACGGACGCTCAACGTCCGGCCGGGCGGTTCGGTTGAAAACGCGGCCGAAACGATCCGGGCCTGACTCGTCACCGCCAGCGGCAGGCAGTAGAAGGCCACCACGGACCGGTTGCTGTTCAGGACCTGGAGGTCGAGCTCATAGTTCCCCGCCGCCAGGGGCGGAAGCGTGATTTCCGCGGCCCCATTACCCCCGGGCGGCACAGCCAGAAGGCCGTCCTGCGCCGGAACCGCTTCCTCCCAACCCGCCCCCGGCCGATAGGCAAAATCGTTCCCCATACTGTAAATCGAGGGATACATGCGCAACAGGTCGCGCCGCACCCGCGCCCGCAGGATGCCGGAAAACGGCGCCGCACCCGCGTTGCGAAACGTCACCCCATAGGGCTTGGCTGAAAGACTGTCCCGCTCCTGTTTCCCAAGCTCAGCCGCGGGCCGTTCCAGGGCCAGTTCCGACAGGCCGCGGCCAGTCCACAAGATGGACTGCACCAGCCCCTGGACCTCGGCCTCGCTCTGGCCGTACCAGTCGGGCTTGGCATAGTCTATTGTCCCGTCAACCAGCGCCACCCGCCCCTTGCCGAATGTCCCCGTCACCAGTCCTGGAAATCCCGGCAACAGGGCCGCGGCGGCAACGGATTCGTCTGTCTTCTGTCCTTTCACGGCATCCAGAAGAGGTTGGAAAATACCCTGGGCCGCACCGCACCGCACCAGAACCAGTCCCGTGCCATCCTCGCGAACCTGCCGGAGGATTTCATCGACCAGGTCGATGGGGAAAAAATCGGCGTTCACCCCCGCCAGCACGATCACCTCGTGGGGCCGGGCCAGGAACTCCCGCATCTTGAGGGTCTCCCCGGCCTGGGCGCGAAGGGTTTCGCCGCTCATCAGGTATTGATGGCCGGCGGTCACATAGTCCGCCGCCGCATCCAGCCGCTGCCGGATTTCCACCAGACCGCGCGAACATAGGTACGGGGACGCCATCAGCAGGCGGACCGGACCCGCCGCCAGCGGCGTGGCCAGCGTAACATGGGGCCGCTCCACCTCCAGCGACGGCGTCCAGAGCGAAGGCCGAAACGCCTCGAAAACCTTGCCTTCCGGCGCCGGCGGAGTCGCGCGATAAAAGCCCCGGGGGGTGCCGGCCACAACCGGCTGCTCAAAGGACGCCTGCCTCTTTCCCTTTTCCAACACGTCCACGCGCACCACATACGAACCCCGCTTCGCGGGTTTGAATGCCTGTTTCAAGCCGGCGGAACTCCCCGCCTGAAGCGCGATCGACTCGCGCCCGAGCGGGCTCCACTCTCCCCCGGACAGGGGACGAACACTCCACGCCGCTTCCGCCTGGCAGGATCGGGCGGATTGGACCTGGAACCGGATCTGGAGGGGCGACCCCTCATAGTCGTCCTGCTGGCCGGCCGATTTCTTGACGATGTCCGCCAGTTCGGCCAGATCATCGTCCGCCTTATTTCCGCGAAGCTGGTTATCCGGAGCGACCGCCTTGAGCTCGGCTGTCGCCGACCGGACCAACCGCTCCGAAAACTCCAGGTGCCTCAGGGGAATCGTCCCATCCGCTTCTTCCGGAGCCACGGTGAAACCGCCCGCCCAGTCGGCCGCGCCTCCGTTCAGCCGCGTAAAGCCCTGGACCGGCATGAGCCAGCCGGACGACCGGAACGCCTTGCCGGGCGCGAGCGTGATCACCGTCCGCCCGAATTCAAACACCCGGGACGGCGCCTCCACGTGCAGGTAGGAGAGGTGACGCGGATCGAAAGCGGCCATCATCCCGCCGCCGCCCCCATCCAAAAGCGCGGCCCAGGCGCCGTCCAGATCATACAGATAGCATTCCCGCGAACCGCCCAGGGGAAGAACCGCGCTTGTTTCGGGAAAGGTGACGGCGCCCATCGCGGTGGGAACGGCCACGCGGACCGGGGCGCCCGTGGCGGATAATCCAACCTGCGTGACGAGGCAGACGTCCAGCGGGACCGCGCCCGTGTTAAGCAGTTCATAGTCGATATGAAGGGCGGCGACACCGGCCGGGAGCCGAAAGCGTTTCAGTATCTTCAGTCCGGGAAAGGCCGGCAGCGTGCCGGTGAACTCGGCCTGGTCCGACGCGGTCGGGCCCGCCTGAAAGACAACATTCGACAGGCTCACCCGCGTCCGGTCCGGCAGCAGGAGGGCGTCAACCGCCGAAGCCCCTGCCGTCAGCACGGGCGCTCCGGTCGCCCGGACGGCCAGCGCTTTCAGCGCCGCTCCCTGTTCCGGGGCCACCTCGGCCCGGAGACATTCGTTTTCCAGCACCGTGCGAGCCAGGGGGGCGCCGGAAAGCGACAGCGACAGCACGCCCACCAGGGCGGCGACAAGGGCAAGTCGGGATGAATGAATCATAAAGACACCTTTTGTTTATAGTCCTCCCGCTGCCCTTAAAATGCCAGCCTTTTTGAATGGGCACATAGGCTTGATCCGGTGGCATTTTACTGTAAAATAGGCGTCACGGGCAGAACAGCAGCGATCCCACATGAAGACAAGGGCATCACCATGAAAATCCAGATTGTTTTCTACAGCATGTATGGGCACGTCTACCGGATGGCCGAAGCCGTTGCCGCCGGAGCCCGGCAGGTTCCCGGCGCCGAGGTTTCTCTTTTCCAGGTTCCGGAACTCATTCCCGAGGACGCGCTGATCAAATCCGGCGCCAAGAAGGCGCGCGAGGCCTTCGCGCACATCCCGCTGGCGCGCGTGGAGGCGCTTCCCGAGGCAGACGCCATCATCTTCGGGACGCCGACCCGGTTCGGCAACATGTGCGCGCAGATGCGCAACTTCATGGACCGCACAACCCCGCTCTGGCTGGCGGGCTCGCTGATCGGCAAGGCGGGCAGCGTCTTCGCGTCAACGGCGTCCCAGCATGGCGGCCAGGAAACCACGATCACCAGCTTCCACACCACCCTGCTTCACTTGGGCATGGTCATTGTGGGCGTGCCGTATGCCGAACCGCGGCTGCTGAACATGACGGAAATTTCAGGCGGAACGCCCTACGGGGCTACCACGCTGGCGGGTGCGGACGGCTCGCGGCTGCCGAGCGAAAACGAGTTGGCCATCGCCCAATTCCAGGGCCGCCACGTGGCGCAGATCGCCGGCAAGCTGGCACGGAAATAAGACCGGCCTGGCCGGAGCGATAGGCTCCCTCGTTCCATGCAAACCCTCAAGCCGAACCCGCCCCCTCCCGATCCCGGCGCCCTCGAGTCCGCCGTGCAGGAGGCGCTACGGGTGCTCGGCGGCGGGGCGCCGGACCTGATCCTCGTCAACGACCCCCAGCGCGCCACGGCCTCCCGCGACGTGCTGGACCGGATCCGGGAAAGGGTCGATCTCTCCCGATCCCGCATGCTGGTCGCCACGGGCTCCCACCGGTTTTCGCCTGACGAGCAGCGGAAACTGGTACAGGACTTGCCGCTTATTCCGGCGGACAACCTGGACTGGCACGACGCCCGGCGCCCGGACCTGCTCCCCATGGGCGGATCGCAGGGCTGGCGCGCCCACCCCTGGGTGGCGCACGCGGCCCGGATCCTGGCCATCGGCAGCGTGGAACCCCACTATTTCGCCGGCTTCAGCGGCGCCCACAAGACCGCCACCATCGGCTGCGCCTCGCTGGGCGACATCACCCGGAACCACGCCGGGGCCCTGGACCCCGCCTGCCGCCCCTGCCGCCTGGCCGGCACGCCGGTTCACGAGGGCATTCTCGGCATGCTTTCCCTTCTGGAACAGGACCGGCTGGTGGCAGCCGTCAACGTCATGCAGCTTGGAACCGCCATCGTTGACGCGTCCGGCGGAACCGCCCGGACGGCGCTGGAAAAACTGGCGCCAAAAGTTCAAGCCGCCTACATGAGGCGGATCGCCCGTCCGGCCTCGGCGCTGGTGGCGGAGGTGTCGGGGCCGCTCTCCTGCAGTTTTTACCAGGCTGAAAAAGGAATCAAAAACAGCGAATGGGCCGTCCGCGACGGCGGCGTCATCGTGCTGCAGGCAGCCTGTCCGCAAGGCATCGGCCAGGATGCGTTTATGCGCCTGCTCCAACTGGCTGCCACGCACCGGGAAGCGGAGACACTGGTCCTCGCGCGCGGCTACCGGCTGGGCGACCACAAAGGCGTGCGGCTCCGCTACCTGACCGATCCCGCCTGCCGCCACGTGCGGGTGTTTGCGGTCAGCCCCGGGCTGGACGAAGCGGACGCGGCCCTGCTCGGCATCCGCCTGGCGGGTTCCGTTGACGAAGCCCTTCGCCGGGCAGGCGTCGACCCCGGCGATCCCGACGTTTATCGGATCGAGGACGCCGCCAACACCTGCGTGGAAGCGGACGATCCCCCTCACGCGCAGGCCATCAGTAAGTAAACAAATCCTTGAAGGCATACGCCTTGCCGCTCGCCCGGCACATCGCGTCGCGGATTTTGGTCTGGACGTTGACGGTCAGCCGCCTTCCCTTGCAGGCCCGGGAGACCATCTTGAACGTCAGCTGGTCCGTTGACGCCTTCACCAGGTCGACCGGCTTCAGCTCAAGCTCCGCCATGAGGCGCGCCAGGGGCTGCTCCCCCAGGTTCCGCTCGATCCCGTCATCTCCGTCATCCTGTTCCGTCATAGGTCGACCCTCACCGCGAAAAGCTGATGAGGCTTATCGGGCCCCTCTCGCTTGTCGGCATAAATCAGCCAGCGGCCGTCGGCGGAAAAATTGCAGTCCACGCCCTGCCCGCGAAACGGAACATAGGGTGTGTGGATCGAGGCCAGGGGAACCATGTGCAGCCGGGGGTTGTCCCGGGAAAAGGCGGCCGCGCAGACGAAGCTGTTCCCGTCCGTTCCCTCGCCTGAAACAAACCGTCCGTCCGGCGACCGGTACAGGTGGCTGTGATAGGAATTGAGAGGATCGGACAGGTAGACCTCGCGCCCGGCCAGGTCCGCCAGGCCGAAACGCGTAGAGGCCTGGGCGTATTCGGCCCAGTGATGCGTCTTCACGGTGGGATCGGCACGGCGGTCCTGATAGGTATAGCCGATAAAGGCGGGATCGGACCACCAGAACTCGTGCGTCACCATTTCGCCGGGAGCCTGCGGGCGGATCGGCGTGCGGCCCGATCCGTCGGTGCGGATGGTCCACACCCGCTGCCCCTGGGTTTCGGGCATATCCTGGCAGTAGCGGAGCAGGCCGGGGTCGGCGGGCGAGGTGTCGAGGTGCGACGGGCACAGGCCTTCCGTTTCGACAATCGTGCGGACCTTGCCGGACTCGACATCATACACCCGGATATCGCCGCGCCGCGGACGCTTCAGGTAGCTGTTGATAAGGTCCACATCCCGGGTTGTGGGAATCGGGTAGGCCTTCATATCCTGCTCGCGGTGAACCAGCAGGAGCTGCCGCCCGTCAATGGTGACGTCCTCGATCAGGCCGGGCGCGTCGTCCGGGATGTCGCAGACCTTCTCCGGCGAACCGGCGGGAAAATCGACCCGCCAGAGCTGGCGCCCGCTGCCATAGGGACATTCCTTCCGGGTTTTGCCTTCATACCGGATGAACCAGCCCCGGCCATCGCTTTCGCGGAATTTCAAAATGGAGTCGCGAAACGCAAGAGGCTCGATATCGCCGCTTCCGGGATCGAGCAGGATCACGTTGCCCTCGGCATGCCGGGCCCCGGCCAGGATCCGGCCGTCGGGAAGCTGGCGGAAATTCCGGAAGTAGCCGAGATGGGCGCCATGCTCGAAATCGGTGAGCTGGCGGACCTCGCGGCCGGTCTTTTCGTCAACAAAAGTCCGGACCCTGTTGAGGGTGCGGGATGGAACCGATGTATGCATGGGCAAAGATGGTGAAGGAAGGGGCATGGTCTGTCAAGCTCGCGAATGCGGCGGTTCCCCGTCGCTCGCAAGGCTTGTATAGGCCGGCTCATTTTAATAGGATGGCCACGGTTTCAACAAGGCAACCCCGTGACGGAGGCCATTCTGATCCCGCTCAGCAGACGATCCATCCCGCCGCTGCCCTCCCGCCCCGTCCACCGCGGCGAGGCGGGCATCGTCCAGCGCTCGTTCAAGCCTGGCTCCGGCGATTTCACCCGGCTTTACAACGACGAACCCCTCGCCCTCTCCGTCACCCTCAACGCGCCGGAGGCGGCCCGTCCCCTGGTGACGCTCCACACCGACATCGGGGCCTCCGAACCTGGCGCGTGGCGGGAAATCCCCTTTGCCTCCGCCGACCAGAAAACGTTCACGCTGAACCTGGCCGTCCCGCTGTGCGGCCTGTACCGGTTCCGGGTCAAATATTCGCTCAACGGCGGCGAAAAATGGTTCTGGGATCGCGTGCCGCACTCCACCGTCCTGGTGGACCCAGGCTCCCTGCGAACCGTGCGCTTTTACACCCTGATCCCCAGCGCGTCCGGCACCATCACCGACTGGACCGCCCTCCTGCCCGGCCTGGCCTCCATGGGATTCGACACCCTGCACCTGCTTCCGATCACCCCGATGGGCGCATCGCAAAGCCCCTATTCCGCCCGCCACCTGTTCGGCGTGGACGACCGCTACCGGGACCCGGCAAAGCCCGGCACCGGGCTGGATCAGCTTGAAGCGTTCGTGACGGCATGCCGCCGGACGGGCCTCCGCCTCTGCCTCGACCTGGTGCTGAACCACATCTCGCCGGACAGCGACCTGGTGAACGCCTGCCCCGACTGGATCGTGCCGGACGACGGAGAGCCCGACGGCTTCAAGCGCGCCGGGTGCTGGCACCGGCAAAGCTGGATCCGGTGGGAGGACCTGGTCTCCCTTCACTACGATCACCCCATCACCCATGTCCGGCGCGGCCTGTGGGACTACATCAAGCACTATGCCCTGTTCTGGTCCCACTATGCCGCCTACACCGGCGGCATGGTGCGCTTCGACAACCTGCACAGCAGCCGGGGGCCGTTCATCGCCGAACTGAGCGCCGCCCTCCGGCAGCAGCACCCCGACCTCGCCATCCTGGGCGAATATTTCACCGACGAGCTGACGCTCGAGAAAACCGTCCCGGAATGGGGCATCAACCTCCTGCTGGCCAACAGCTGGGAACACCCGTTCGGCCCGGCGCTCCGGCACTACATCCAATATTTGCACACGGTAAGCGGCAAGCTCCGCCACCTCTGCGCCGTCACCACCCACGACACCGGGGTGCCGGCCCAGCTGTTCGGGGCCGACCGCTCGATCATTCCCCGCTACGCCATCTGCGCCCTGTTCACCACCGGCCAGACCGGCCTGACGCAGGGCGCCGAGCGCGGCATCGCCGAACGCGTCCCTTTTATAGGTCCTCCCCGCCGCCTCGACCTTGCCGCCGGACCGGACTTCCGCCCGACCCTCGCCGACCTCAACGCGCTCCTGGCCGAACATCCCGTACTGCGGGAAGCGGGAAACCTGGAGTTTGTGGACAGCGGCCACGACGCCATCCTGGCGGCATGCCGGAAGCCGCTGCGGGGCGGAGCGAACCCGTTCCTCCTGCTCGCCAACCTCGACATCCACCAGGTCCAGCACCTCTCCATCAACCTGGCGGCGCACGGGCTGCCCGTCCCCTGCGTCCTGGAGGACAAGCTTAGCGGGGAACGCCTGAACGTCGCGTGCACCGACCTTCACCTTTCAATCGAGCCCTGCGGAATCAAGGCCTATGAAATACTCCCGGGCCCGGCCTGAAGGGCATAGGTGTTGCGCGCGGGTCGTGTTGCTGATAAAACTCAGGCCGGATTGAGTCAACACGGTCACCCACAAGGAGAGCGCGCGATGAGCACCGATTTCCAATTCACCCCGGCCGATTTCTGTCCCGTCAAGGATCGCGCCCTGCTCGCGCGCCTGGCCCGGATGACCTCCCGCCTGATCACGCACGGGCCGGTGACCCCGATGGTTCCCAGCTCGATCTACCAGCTCCTGCCCTGCACGATCTTCCTGGATCCCCAGATCGCAAAGCCGATCGAGTGCATGGAGCTGACCGGCTACTAGAATCAGACGTTGCCGAACGTCTTGGACAGGTCCACCACCTTGGCCGGTGCCGTGCCTTTCTTCACAAAGGTCGATTTCCTGATCAGCCTCTTCAGGTGGGCTTCATACACCTTCGCGTTCAGCGGCATATCGACCGTCTTATCCGTAAAGGAGGAATAGAGCATGGCATTGGCCAGCTCAACCGAATTGATTCCCTCTTCCGCCGGGGCGATCAGGGGCGTGCCATCCAGGATGGCATCCACATAATTCTGGAGGATCCCGACATGCTGCCCGCCACTGCCCTCGCACGGGATATCCACCGTCCAGGTCTCCGGCCGCGCGAAGCTCGCCTTGGAGGTCCGCAAAAACTCGCCCTGCTCCACGACGTTGCGGATCCAGGTGATCGTCCCGTCCTCAACCACCACCCGGCCGCGCTCTGCGGAGACCTCCAGGCGGTTTGTTCCGGGCGCTTCCCCCGTGGTCGTAATGAAGACGCCTGTCGCTCCGTTCTTGTATTCGAGGAAGGCCGTCACATCGTCTTCCACTTCGATCCGGTGGTATTTGCCGAAGGCGCAATTGGCACGCACGCGCACCGGCATCCCGAAAAGCCACTGCAGCAGGTCCAGGTTGTGCGGGCACTGGTTCAGCAGCACGCCGCCGCCTTCGCCACCCCAGGTGGCCCGCCAGCCGCCGTTGTCGTAATACGCCTGGGTGCGGAACCAGTTCGTGATGATCCAGTTCACGCGCCGGATCTCGCCCAGCTCGCCGCTCTGGATGAGGTTCCGCAGCTTGATGTAATGCGGATCCGTGCGCTGGTTGAACATGGCCGCGAAAACCACCTTTTTGTCCTGGTGCGCCGCAATCAGGCGTTCCGCATCGGCCTTGTGAACGGAAATCGGCTTCTCCACCAGCGTATGAAGGCCCTGCGAAAGCGAATCGACCCCGATGGTCGTGTGCCCGTAGTGGGGCGTGGCCACCAGCACGGCGTCCACTTCCCCAGAGCGGATCAGCTTCCGGCTGTCCGTGAACTTCAGGACCGATTCCTCGGGAAAGGCCGAGAACCGCTCGGGATTCACGTCGCACACGGCCGCCAGGCGGCACCGTTTCAGTTTTCCGGCCAGAACCCCGCGCGCATGCCCCGTGCCCATGCCGCCGACCCCGATAACACCCAACCGAACTTCCTTCATCCGAATCCTCCCGTTGCCAGCATTAAAATAGGAGTTCCTCGTCCGCACAAGGATAAAGAATAACGATCTAACTGCCGCCGATGGAAAGAATCCTATTGAAAACCGTGGCCGGGACGCTACCTGGCAGGCGCGCTCCCGTTGTCACCGGACAATTCCCGGATCTCGACATGACTGAAATTGGCGTGCGTGTTATAGCCGCCCACGCCCACGCGCGAAACCGGCAAGGGCGAAGGATCATCGAATGCCAGCACCTCCACGCCGTTCACCAGCGCCCGGACCCGGCTTCCCTCGCGGAGCAGGGCGAGGCGGTTGCGGCGGGGCGAATAGGGCTGGCTTCCGCCCATATAGCGCATCGGGAAACGGGCGTCCTGGACCACGGAGGCAACCTCCTTGCCGGCCCGGTACAGCACCGTCGCGGTACGCCCCCGGGCGTTGACCTCGAGACGGTAGCCGGAATCCCAATCCGCCGCCGGTCCCAGCAGCAGGCACAAGTTGTCGTAGGGGTGATGCACATGGCTGTGCGCCTGCCCCCAGCCGAACCACTCCGTGTTCTCCTCGACCGTGAGGGCGACCAGCAGATCGGACCCGAAGGCCCGCTTGTTCCAAAGCACGCCGCGGCCTTCCGGCGCCACCAGGCTGATCCAGTGCGAGGCAAGCGAGCAGGAGATCCCGCCGTGATCGATCCAGGCTCCCCCCTCGCGCCACCAGTCCGTCTCGCGGCGGTCAAAGGCATAGAAATAGTCTCCCGGGCCCGCGCGCGGCACCCGGAATTCCACATCGTCAAACCGCACGGTTCCCGCGACCGTGGCCAGGCGAAGCGCCCCGC
>CAYZVY010000041.1:0-23488 GCA_964481675.1 uncultured Verrucomicrobiota bacterium | reverse complement strand
GACAACGTGGGCGACAACGTGGGCGACGTGGCCGGCATGGGCGCGGACCTGTACGAGTCCTACTGCGGGTCCATCCTCGCCACGGCGGCGCTGGGCGCCACGATCGCGCTGAACGTCAACGACCAGATCCGCATGGTGACCGCCCCGATGATCATCGCGGGCATGGGCACCATCCTCTCGGTGGCCGGCATCTTCGCCGTCCGCTGCAAGGAAGGCGCCAGCATGATGACCCTGCTCAAGGCCCTGCGCGTCGGCACCTGGGGCAGCTCCGGGCTGATCATCGTGGTGGCCGCCCTGATGGCCCAGTTCGACATCATCAGCTGGGGCGTCTTCGGCGCCACCATCTCGGGGCTGCTCGCCGGCGTCATCATCGGCTACTTCACGGAGCGCGCCACTTCCGATGAATACGCCTCCACCAAGGGCGTGGCCGAGCAGGCCAAGATGGGCCCGGCCACGGTCATCATCGAGGGCCTCGCGGTGGGCATGCAGTCCGCCGCCCCGGCCGTCATCACCACGGTGATCGCCATTCTCGCCGCGTTCATCCTCTCCGGCGGCCTGACGGACCTCGGCACCGGCCTCTACGGCGTCGCCTTCTCCGCCGTCGGCATGCTGGCCACCCTCGGCATCACCCTCGCCACGGACGCCTACGGCCCCATCGCGGACAACGCCGGCGGCAACGCCGAAATGGCCGGCCTCGACCACAGCGTCCGCGAGAAAACGGACGCCCTCGACATGCTGGGCAACACCACCGCCGCCACGGGCAAGGGCTTCGCCATCGCCTCGGCCGCGCTCACCGCGCTGGCCCTGATCGCGGCCGTCGTCCAGGAAGTCGACCTGTGGATCCACAAGCTGCAGGGCAAGACGGACATGCCGTTCAACTACGACGCCTACGCGGCCTGCGTGACGGCCCAGGAGAAGCTGATGAACCTGGTCAGCCAGTTCAACCTGACGCTGCTGAACCCCTTCATGCTGGCGGGCATGTTCATCGGCGCCATGATGGCCTTCGTCTTCTGCGCCATGGCCATGAAGGCCGTCGGCCGCGCCGCCGGCGCCATGGTTGAGGAAGTCCGCCGCCAGTTCAAGGCCAAGCCCGGCATCATGCTGGGCACGGAGCTGCCCGACTACGCCCAGTGCGTCGAGATCTCCACCCGCGGCGCCCAGCGCGAAATGATGCTCCCCTCCCTGATGGCGATCGCCGTGCCCGTGGCCACCGGCATGGTGCTCGGCGTGGCCGGCATCATGGGCCTGCTGGCCGGCGCCCTGACGGCCGGCTTCTCGCTGGCCTGCATGCTGAACAATGCCGGCGGCTCGTGGGATAACGCCAAGAAGCATATCGAAAAGGGCAACCTCGGCGGCAAGTACCTGAAAAACGAGCAGGGCCAGTGGGTCAACGCCAAGGGCGAGGTGGTCCAGACCCGCGCCGAAGCCAAGAACCCCGTGCATGGCGCGGCCGTGATCGGCGACACCGTGGGCGATCCCTGCAAGGACACCGCCGGCCCCGCGATGAACATCCTGATCAAGCTCATGAGCATGGTGGCGGTGGTGTTCACCCCCCTCATCATCAAGTTCTCGCCGGGCGTGCAGAAGTTCCTGCACCTGGTGAAGTAAGCCGGAGCAGTCTCTCGACGGGCGGGTCAACAGACCCGCCCTTTTTTTTGCCGCCAAGGTTGCGTCACCTCCGCCGTTCCGCTAAGATGCACCCCTAACACAGGCAGGAGGTTCGGCATGCGGATTTTTACGCGACTGGCAGCCGCGGTCATACTCGTCACCGCGTCCGCCCTCTTCGGTGCCGACCTGGCCACTGAACGCTCGTTCGTCTCCGCCGCCGACTTCGAACCGTTTTTCCGGGACGGGGCCATCGACCTTGAAACCGCCCCCGGTGCCATTACCCTCCGGAAGGACACCGTGCTCCCGGGCCCCATGGGAAACAAGCTGGCGGGCGGCATCAACGGCTCCCTGCGGCTGGCCTCGAACGCCCTGGCGCGCAAAACGTTCACCCTCCCCGACGGCCAGAATGGCGGCGCCGAGATCTTCGTCTTCCACGGCGGAACCGGAAAAGCCCGCCTCAACGGAACCCCGGTCGAGTTCGGCCCCTTCCCCCACCATGGCGGCTGGACCCGGGCCGACATCTCCACCAACGTGCTGAAAGCCGGCCTGAACGAGCTCGTTTTCGGGGAAGGCGCGGTCCTCTCCCAGGACCGTGAAGCGCGTCCCGAAACCAGCTTCCTGTCGGCCGACGGCGGGACCACCTGGAAGCCCGCCGAGGGCGGCGAGTTCCTGATCCAGATCCGCATCCGCCGCTATGCGCCCAAGGGCGTCATCACCTCCCCGGTCATCGACACCGCCCTCGCCGGCGCGACCAACGAGGCCATCGCCCCGCTCTTCAAGGTCCGTAGCGTGGACGTGCAATGGCGGGCCATCGTCCCCGCCTCCGGCTCGGCCGTCGTCAGCGCCCGCAGCGGCCCCACCCCCTGGCCCGATGGCGCCTGGTCCGCCTGGGGCCCCGCGGAACGCATCCTCCCCGCCCGCTTTGTCCAGGTGCGCGCCACCCTCGCCACCACCGCGGGCGACCGGGCCCCGACCCTGGCCCGGCTGACGGTCCAGGCGCGCGGCGAAGCCGTGGCGACGGCGGAAAACCAGGGCCTCGCGCTGCGCGATTTCCGGAACCCCCCGCTGGTCCGCTCGTCCTATCCCTACGGCTTCCAGAGACCCTCCGGGAAACTGTCACTCCTGCGGGAGCGCTACAAGCTGGACGAGGTCGTGGCGGCCGGCCAGACCGACCTGGAAAAGGCGCTGCTGCTGCGCAACTGGGTCCGCTCCCGCTGGACCTGCAACGATGCGGGCAGCGCCAAACGGACCTGGGACGCGCTGGAAATCCTGGGCGCGCCCGACAACCAGCACGGCATGTGCGTCCATTTCGCCACGGCCTTCTACCAGTGCGCCCTGGCCCTGGGCTTCAACGCCCGGCCGGTCATCCTGACCGGCCATTACGTGGCCGACATCTGGTGCCGGGAGGCCGGCAAGTGGGTGCTGATGGACGTGGAGTCGGTCCAGCCCGAAGGCTTCCGCCTGCACGGCACGGCCTTCTACCGCCAGGCGGCCACCCGCGAGCCCCTCGGCGTCCTGGAGCTGCACCAGGCCGTGCTGCGGGCCCAGAAGAACGGCGAGAGCAACGTCGCCGACGTGCTCCAGATCTACGCCATGGACACGACGAACGGCCCCTTTACGGTGACCGAAGCCGTGCGAGGGCCGGACAGCGGCCTCGCCATCTTCAAGAGCTTCTGCCTCACCGCGCGCAACAACTACCTCGACCAGCTGGACCCCTGGGAGGAGATGCACGGCGAAAACCACTACCACTCCGACGCCTACCTCTGGTGGCGGACCCAGCCGCCGTTCGAGCGGGACGCCCAGTACAGCTGGAAGACCGCGCGGGCCGGCGACATCAACTGGACCGTCCACACGCCACACCTGATCCTGACGGCCTCCGAAACGCCGGGCCTGATCACGGTGACGGCCGACACCGTGACCCCCAACCTCCAGCTGTTCCGATTTGCCGCCTCGGGCCGCGACCCCGCGTTGCTGCCCGGCGAAGGAACCGATCCCGATTCCCGGCGCGCCGTCTACACGTGGCGGCTGGAGCCAGGCGCCAACACCCTGTCCGTGACCACGCTGAACCGGTTCGAGCGCGAAGGCCGCGCCGCCACGGTCAGCGTGGAATGGAAACCGGTCCCCCAGGAGGATAAACCATGATCCGCAAAGCCTTCGTCATGTCCGTCAATCCCGACCAGCACACGGAATATGAAAAGCGCCACAACCCCATCTGGCCGGATCTCGAGGCGGTGCTGAAAAAGCACGGCGTGCGCAGCTACACGATTTTCCTGCACCCCGGCACCCACCAGCTGTTCGGCTACGTCGAATTCGAGAACGAGGCCCAGTGGAACGCCATCGCCAAGACCGAGCCGTGCCGCCGCTGGTGGGCGCACATGAAGGACATCATGCCGTCGAACCCGGACAACAGCCCCAAGTCCGAGGAAATCCGCGAAGTCTTCCACCTCGAATCCTGAGGAGCCACCGCTTATGAACAACCGGGACCTGTTTCTCGCCTTCGCCTCGTTCGAGCGCGTCTCACGCATCCCCCGGCGCGCCTCCTTCACCGCCGACCTGTACCAGCGGCTGACGGCCGAGCTGGGCAAAAAGCCGGAAGAGGCGTTCGTCATGGACTCCGGCCGCGGAGGCAGCCTGAAGCCGCCGGCCGACTACAAGGCGCCCGACTTCTCGGGTTTCTTCCCGGATTACATCGGCAAACCCGGCTTCACGATCGATGGCAACGGCTGCGGCCACCTCAACCACGGCTACTATCATTTCACCGAATACATCAGCCCGCTCCGCAACGCGGAATCCATCCGGGAGCTGGAAGCCTATCCCATCCCCAGCAACAAGGGCTGGTCCGACACGCACCTGGCGCAGGCTGGCCAGGCGGCCCACGCCGCCGGCTACCACGCCTCCCTCTTCGTGGGGCACATGTACGAGTCGGCCTGGCAGATCCGCGGCTACGAGCCGTTTCTCATGGACCTGCTCACCCAGCGCGACTGGGCCGAACTGCTGCTCGACCGGATCGCCGCCAACAACCGCCGCGTGGCGGAAGCCGCGGCGCGGGCCGATTACGACTGCATCATGACCGGCGACGACGTGGCCAACCAGAACGACCTGATGTTCTCCCCCGGGCTGTGGCGCGAGGTCATGAAACCGCACTGGGCCGCCATCATCGGGGCCGCCAAGGCCATCAAGCCAAATATCCACGTCTGGTACCATTCGGACGGCAACATCTGGGACATCCTGGATGACCTGGTGGAAATCGGCATCGACATCCTGAATCCGGTCCAGCCGGAATGCATGGATCCGCTCGCCATCCGCCGGCGGTTCGGCAAGCGGCTGGCCTTCGACGGCTGCCTCGGTACGCAAAGCACGTTCCCCTTCGGCACGCCCGAGGATGTCAGCAAGGAGGTCCGCCGCCTCGCCTTCGCCCTCGACGGCATGAACGGCGGCCTCATGCTCTCCCCCACCCACGTGCTGGAGCCGGAAGTGCCCATCGCCAATATCCGCGCGTTCTTCGACACGTGCGGGGAGATTGAGTAAGCATAGCTGATAGCGAATAGCGGATAGCGACGTCTATCTCCGTTATTCGCTATCAGCTATTCGCTATTTTCTATCGTGCTTCCAGAATCACATAGGACGGCAGTCCCTTGACGCCATACTGATCCAGGATCGCCTTGATCTCGGGATCGTTCGGCCGTTCCGCCTGGAACTTCACCACCTCGAAGCCCTCCAGCGCCTTCTTGACCGAGTCCTGCCGGAAGGTGGTCTCGTCCATGGTCCGGCAACTCTTGCACCAGGTGGCCCAGAAGTCGATGAACACCGGTTTCCCCGAGGAGGACGCCCGCTCCAGGGCGGTCGCCAGGGCCGCGCGCGAATCGGTCGGCGTCCGGTGCCAGCGGAAGCCGTTCCAGGCGTTCCAGGCGTAGTTCAGCGCCAGCAGAAGAATCACCACGCCCATCCCGCCCTTCACCCACAGCATCCAGCGTCCCGGCTTCGGCAGCACCGCCATGCCGGCGCCGGCAAAGGGCCACGGCAGGGCCATGCCCAGGCCCAGCACAAGCGGCAGCAGCAGCCCGGCGCGCGAGCCGGCCGCATAGAGGTCGGAGGCATGCGCCAGTACCGCCACCACGACGGGAGCCACACAGGCCCCGGCCAGCAGGGCCGACAGCGCCCCGAGGAAGAAGGCCACGAAAAAGGCCGCCGCTCCGCCGCGCTTGCGCCCGTCGGGCAGCGAGGAGGGCTGGAAGCGGGTCAGGTCGAGGTTGAACACGCCGAACATGGCCAGGGCCAGCACGATAAACAGCACGGCAAACGCCAGGTTGAACCAGGGCGAGGCGTTGAGGGTGCCGAACACGGCCCCCGTCAGCACCACAATGATACCCAGCAGGCCATACGCGCCCGCCATGCCGAGCCCGTACAGGGAGCCCAGGAGCAGCCCGCGCAGGTGGGAGCCCGCCTTGGAGCCCGCGCCGATGATGGCCAGGTTGATCGGGATCATCGGCAGCACGCACGGCGTCAGGTTGAGCAGCAGGCCGCCCAGCAGGATGATCAGGATCCCGATGATCCCGCCCCCGGTGATCAGGCGCACCCACGAGGACTGACCGCCGCCGGCTGCAGGCCCCTGCCCCGTGAGAAAGCTCAAGAAGGCGTCGGTCTTGAGATAGCCTTCCGTCTTGGCCTTGACCCGGAAGGCCGACCCCGCAGCCGTTCCCCCTGAAGGCGGGGACGCCGCGGTGTCGTCCGGCTCAGCCATCTCCACGCCCGCCCCACCGGCCGCCGGCAGCGAGAAGGTGCGGGTCAGCGGCAGATAGCACAGGTCGCCGGCGCAGCCCTGGAATGAAACTGAAACCGTCAGGCCGGAGGCCATCACGCCGGTTGACTGGAACGACATCCGGAACGGACGCGGGTAGACCGCGCGGTTGGTGGCCGTCACGGCATCGAAATGCACCTCCGGCTCCGGCTTGTCCAGCGGCGCCAGGACGACTGGCGGCTCCGCCGAAACGGCGAGCATGTCGTCATAAAGATAATGGTCGGCCGGAACGGTCATCTCCACAACAACCTTGCCCGTTCCCGCGGCCGCGGGCTCGAACGTCATCGTGGCCGTGAAAGGATTTTCCGCCGCCGCGACGATCCCGGCGGAAACGCACAACACCATCGCCGACAACCATCCCTGCAATCTCATATAGCCTCTCCGAAAAAAAAGCGCGCAATGCCTCCCGGGACACTGCGCGCCAGTTGCGATCACGAATAACTGCTCACTATTAACCAATCACCGGTTACGGATCACCGATTACGGATCACCGATCACTGATCACTGGTCACTGATTACTGATCACCGATCACTGATTACTGGTCACTGATCACTGATCACTGGTCACTGATTACTGCCCCCCACCCTCTCAGCCGGCTTTCCGCTTGCCCAGTTGGTGGTCGATCATAAAGATCGCGCTCGACTTGTCGCCGATCATCTTGAGCTGCGCGATAATCTCGGTGGCGTTCGACTCCTCCTCCACCTGCTCCGTGATGAACCACTGCAGGAACGCCAGGGTGGCGTAATCCTTTTCCGCCTGGGCCTGTTCGACCAGGTCGTAAATCCAGCGGGTCACCTTCTGCTCGTGCTCCAGAACCTGCTCGAACATCGCCAGCAGGGACTTGGACGCCACGGGACCGGCTTCCAGTGGGGCGAACGTCAGGGCCGCGCCCTGTTCCTTCAGATAGGCATAGAACTTCATGCCGTGGGTGCGCTCCTCGCCTTCCTGGGCTTCCAGCCAGGACGCGGAACCCTTCAGGTTCATCTCGGTGGCTTTGCCGGCCATCGCCAGGTACAAATACGCCGACGCGAATTCCCGGGCCATCTGCTCGCACAACGCCTTCTGCATCTTCTTGCTGATCATCGCCATCCCTTTCGGTTGATATGCCTTACTCCTGGGGAGAAAACTGATCCTTGCCCACCCCGCAATCGGGACAGGTCCAGTCGTCGGGCAAGGCCTCGAACGCCGTACCCGGTTTGACGCCGTTGTCCGGATCGCCCTTCACGGGGTCATACACGTATCCGCATACATCGCAAATATACTTCTTCATAACGCTCCCAGTGTGTTCTTCATGAACATGTGTCGCACCGATGCCGGTATTCTATAGCACCCCCCCCGGTGGCGCAATGAATTTTAAATAAAAAACGGTGCCAAAACCGCCCAAAAATCATGAAACCGATTTGTATGGGAGTGGAACAATCGAATAGCCCTTGAAAAAGGGCGATCAGTTTCACTTGACAACCCCGTTCCTCCTTTTCGATACTCTCCACCAGAGATCGCATACCCTACAGGAGGCTCGTCATGATCGGAAAATGTTTGACCCTTGGCTGCCTGGCCGCCGCCCTCGTCGTGCTCCCTTCCGGCGCGAAAGCGTTCGATTCCAAGACGGACGACATCCGGTTCCGCCTCGGCGCCGGCGTGACCGTCAGCTCGGGGCTCGAGGGCATGACGGACGATTACAACCTCGACGTCTCCGGCGACTGGGGCTGGCTCGACCTGAACGCGGGAGTGGAGATTCCCATCACCGGTTCCATTTCCCTGATCCCCTACGCCGCCTTCTACATCAACCAGTTCTCGGGCGATGACGATTCGGTCAACATGATGGTGGTGCCGGCCCTGGCCGCCAAGTTCGTCATGAACCAGAGCGAAAGCATGACCGATTACTGGTACCCGAATGCGGACTTCGACACCTACCTGCAGGTCGAAGTGAACTACGGTATTCCTCTCGAAACCAGCGATGAGATGGAGATGGAAAGCGGAGGCATCGGCTTCGCAGGCCTGATCGGCGTCCAACTCAATTACGGGTACGACCTCGGCCTGGGCTATTCCTACATCCCGATCGAGGATGACTTCAAGAACGACCGCAACATGGGCGGCTTCCTCGTCCGTTTGAACAAGAGCTTCTAAGCGGCCCGGCCCGCCTCCTCACGGGCACGTGCCCAGCGTGGTCAGATTCCGGTCGGTCAGCAGCAGCGACAACCCGTTGGCCGCCGCGCCGGCACGTGACTTTTCCCGCGCCGCCTCCCGGGTCCCGTATTCGATCAGCAGGACCGGTTTGCCCTGCGCCTGGAGAAGGGCCAGGTCGGCCAGGATGCCGTTGACATACCCCGCCGGCTGGCTTCGGTTCCCCTCGGTGAACAAGTCCTCGATCCCGATCCCGCTGACCGTCTGGCGGAATCCCCTGCTCTGGAGAAGAGGCGAGCCGTTCTGCGGGAAGACAAGAAAACCGGGCCGCCGTTGGCGCCCGGCAGCGGCGATGGTCTTCACCCACAGGATCATGTCCCGGCGATAGGTGCGGCCGGTTTCGGGATTGATCCGGTTTTCAATCCAATCGCCCGAAACGGAATCGTATTCCCAGGTTTCGAACGCGTCCACGATGTCCAGATAGACGCCGTCGAATCCCCGGGCCTGCAGCGCGTCGAGCTGGCCCAGCACGATCGCCTGCCAGGCCGGCTGCCAATACCGCACCCGGTAATTGCCGGGCCAGTCCGGGTTCTCGTCGCCCAGGAACGACGGCGCCCCGGCGTCGGGCCGGCCGTCGCCGTCGGCGTCCCAGGCCGGATTCCAATAGGCCCGGTAATCCTCCGCCTCGCCAATGGACAGGTAGGCCAGCACGGTACGGCCGGCTTTTCCCGCGCGAATGGTTTTGATTTCCGGACGGGTCCATTCCCCGCCGGGATTGCCGTCAAACGAGCCGTCCATCACCACGATGTCGCGGCCGCAGCCGGCCAGCTTGCGCACGGCGCCGGTGCGCGTCCGGGCAAATGCGTCGGCCTGCAGCACATACGCCATCGTCTGCGCGCCGGCCGTGGCAACCGCCAGAACGACCAGGGCGACCACACCAAAGAGCCGTTTCACCGCCATCGGCCGCCTCCCCCCCGGACCCGCTATTTGACCAGGCGCAGGGCGATCATTACGATCCCCGGGCTTTGCGGACATAGGCGCCAATCGTCCCCACCGTGTCGAGCCAGATCCCGTTCGCCGGGTTCATGCAATAGGCGCACAGCGCCTCCAGCATCGGCGTCTTCGTCATTTGATTGCGCACGTCCGGGCCGATGTCATGACCCGCCAGCACCAGCCAGTTGCCCGTCTCGGCGGCCTGGACGATCTGCGGAAGCACCTGGTCGAAATCCGTGCGGTCGAACTCCACCCCCGCCAGCTGGGCCAGGTCGCAGCGGTCCGGAGCGTTGAAGTATTCGTCGCGCCAGCCGCGCCCCGTCAGGTAATGCTTCGCGACCAGCGGCACATAGCTCCTCAGCTGCTCGCCGCGGCCGATGTACTTCTGGCCGCAGGGATAGGCGAAGCTGACGGGCTTCACCCCCACCAGCTCCTCGATCTGGATGTTGGCCACCGTCAGCTCGTCTTCCAGCATCTCCGGGGTCATGTCCTCCAGCTTCAGGGCGGCGAAGCCGAAGTTGCAGGTGCAGGGGTGGTGAATCGTGTGCGCCGCAGCCTCGTGGCCCGTCGCCACGGCCTTCTTCCAGGCCTCCTGCTTCTTCTGGACCGCGGCCGGCACCACGTAGAAGGTGGCGCGCGCGCCATAGCGGTCGAATAAGGGAACACCCACGTCAACCTGGCTGGGCCGGGAATCGTCGAACGTGATGCTGACGGCTCCCCGGATGCCGGCGGGCCAATTGAACGCGGGTTTCTGGACGGGGGCGACGGCTGGGGACATGGATCACCTCGTTTTCCCCTGATTCTCCCGCAAAGCGGTCGGACCGCCAAGACAAAAACGCGGCCTCAGCGCGGCCCGTCCTTCAACTTCTCATACAGCGTGCTGCGGCTGATGGCCAGCCGTTCGGCGGCCAGCCGCTTGTTCCCGCCGCACTCGCGGAGCACGGCCAGGATATGCTCCCGCTCCATTTTCTCCAGGGACTGGCCCTCCGCCGGCGCGGCCGGCGCGGATTCGCGCCGGGCCACCTCGGGCGGCAGGTCGTCCTCCGTAATCACCCCGTTTTCCGCCAGCACCAGCCCCCGCTCCACCACGTTGCGCAGCTCCCGGATGTTCCCGGGCCAATCGTACCCCTGGAGCCGCGCCATCGCCTCCGGCGACACCGTCATGGCGCCACGCGCCGTTTCGCGCGACAGCCCCTCCACGTAGTGCCGGACCAGCTCGGGAATATCCTCCCGCCGCTCACGCAGCGGGGGGAGCGTCAGCGCGATGACGTTCAGCCGGTAAAACAGGTCCTCCCGGAACTGGCCGTCCCGGATGCCCTTTTCCAGATTCCGATTGGTCGCCGCGATGATGCGCACGTTCACGCGCAGCGGCTTCGTGCCGCCCAGCCGCATGAACTCGCCCTCCTGCAGCACGCGCAGCAGCTTCACCTGCATGACAGGCGACAGCTCGCCAATCTCGTCGAGGAATATCGTGCCGCCGTCGGCCTCCTCGAAGACCCCTTTTTTCATGCCCACCGCGCCCGTGAAGGCGCCTTTTTCGTGGCCGAACAGCATGCTGCCGAGCAGGTTCTCGTCGATCGCGCTGCAGTGGACCGGAATGTAGGGCTTGTCCCGCCGCGGGCTCTCGTCCACGATCAGCCGCGCGAACAGCTCCTTGCCTGTCCCCGTTTCACCGCGGATCAGGACGGTCGCCTCGTGCCGGGCCGCCTTGACCGCCTGGCGCATCACCTGCATCAGGACGGCGCTCCGCCCCACGATCACCGGGGCCGCCCGACGGGAAACCCCGCCCCCGCCCTGCTCCGCCAGCCGATGGGTCAGCGCCTCGCGCAGCCCCAGGGCGGTGCCGAACGCCTCCGAGGCCGCCCGGAAAATGGCCAGCAGGGCCGGCGGGAACACGCTCCGCCCCTGCACGCACAGGCAGCCGATCACGCGGCCGCACGTCGAAATCGGAAACACGGCGCCGTCCGCCTCGTCCTCCGCGCCGGTCCGCTGGCCCCTGGCGCGATAGACCGCCCGCCCAGCCCGCACCTCGTCCGCCACCTCGTCGGACGCGCTGAACAGCTTGATGGAGCCGTCCGCCCCCTCGTGCCAGATCCACTTCCAGCCGCCCCCGGCTTCCGTCATCAGCCCCACGCCGCTGCCGGTGACATGGCGGATCCCGGAAAGGTCGCTGATCGCCAGGCGCACATAATCGTCCAGCGGACGCGTCTGGATATTGGACAGCGCCTTCAGCAGCTGCCACGCATACACGCCCGGCCAGGCCGCCGAATCGGCGACCGCGTCCGGCGCCGCGATGGTCCGCAGCGCCGGCTGGAGCCCGACCCGCGACTCCGCCGCGGCGGGCGCCGCCTCGGGCTCGTCGTCCACCACGTGGAACACCATCGTCACGTCGCCGAAGGCGATCAGGTCGCCGTCGTTCAGGTGCCGGCTCACCACAGCCACGCCGTTCACCCGCGTCCCGTTGCGGCTGTCCCGGTCCGTCAGCATCCAGGCCCCGTATTGCGTCTCGATCACGGCATGGTCGCGCGACACGCTGGCGTCGGCCAGCACCACGTCGTGCGTCATGGCGCGACCCACCGTGACGCGGGGCTTCAGCAGCGGCCAGGGCCGCGCCGTCCCATCGCTTTTTGGCTTCACCAGGACGCCTGTCTTCATCCGGCTTATGGTCCCCTTGATGCGGCGATCGCCGCGACTAGTCCCTTCCGCATCAGCATGATGGCAATGGCGGCCAGGAACAGGCTCGCCACCTTGGAAAACGTCTTGGTGCCGGCGCGGCCCAGCCGCCTCGTAATGGGACTGGCGAAGCGGAAGGTCACCCCCACGAGCAGGATGTTCACCGTCAACGCCAGCGCCGTCAGGGTCTTCCCGTGGGTGGTGGCCAGCAACATGCAGGTGGTCAGAACCGCCGGCCCCGTGATCAGCGGGACTCCGATCGGCACCGCCCCGATGCTCTCCAGGTCCTCCTCGCGGTGGACCTTGGCCCCTTTCAGGATGTCGTTCAGCGAAATGACCAGCAGGAGCAGCCCGCCGGCAATCATGAAATCGGCCACGGTGATGCCCAGGAACCGGAGCAGGTGCGGGCCCAACAGGATAAACGCCAGCGCCACCCCGAGGGCGGTCAGGACGGAATCCAGGATCACCCGCCGCACCCGGGGCGCCTCCAGATCTTCCGTCAGGGCCATGAACACGGGCAGCACGCCCACGCTGTCAACCGCCACGAACAGTGGAATAAAACATAGCCAGAACTCGTCCATTCCCGTCCTTTTTTGGAGACCGCCCCATGTTACGCTGTCCCGCCCCCCGGATCAATGTTTTGCGGCGGCGCCTCCCGGCGTCACGGCGTGCCGCGGAGGCGCGCCACCGGCAGGTCCTCCGCCCGCGCCGGAACCGGAACGCGCCCCAGAAGATGCGCCAGAATGGCCGCCTCCTCCGCGGGAAGGCGGCCCGTCCGCTCCGCCCAGGCCGCCCGGCTGTCGCGCCACGGCGTCGCATCCAGCTCCGCCAGCGACCAGACCCGGTCCCCCGGGGCGGCGCCCGCCCGCGCCCGCTCCAGCCGCGCTTTCAGCTCCGCCGCCACGGCCGGGCTCGTGGCGCGCGCCACCGCGACAACCGACTGAACGGCCGCGGCAACCGGATCCCGCAGCCGGTTGACGGCCTGGGCATACGCGGCGGCCGGATCGCGCACGGCGCGGCCCGTTCCCGGCGGCACCACCTCCGGCCCGGTCTTGTCCCGGATCTCCGCCACCGCCTGCGCCAGGCACTGGTCCGCCGCCCGCACCGCCAGCAGCGCGTCCTCGACCAGCACCTCCGCCCCGGGCTGCGCCGCGAAATCCGCCACGCCCCGCAGCACCTCGGCCGCATCCTGGTCGTCGCCCGCCGCGGCCAGGGTGTGGGCGCGCCAGATCCGGGCCTCGGGAATCGCGGCAGACGCCTCCCCCTCCGGCAGGCCCTTGCCATTCCACTCCAGCAGCCGGGCGTCAAACCGGCCTTGCTCCGCCAGCGCCGGATCCCCGTTCGCGAACCGGTCCGCCAGCTCCCGCAACGCCGCCGCGCGGGGGGCGGGATCCCGGCCCGCCTTCCAATCGGCCGCAACTTGTTCCCAAATCAGGGCAAGCTCGAACCGGCCGCGCACGGTGCCCGGAAGCGCCTCGCGCTCCCCCGCCAGCAGGAACGGCAGCTCCGCCCCCCACATCGGCTTGGCGAGCCCCGGCTGGAACCGGCGGAGCGTCACGGACGCCAGGGGATCGTGCAGCCGGCTCAGCCAGACGCGGGCGGATTGGATCGATCCCTCCGCCGCCTTGAGCTCCGCTTCCGTCGGCTCGGCCTGGACCGGCTCCGCCGCCGCGGGCGCCGGAGGGGCAACCGGGGGCGGCACGGACGGACGGGCCGCGGGTGCCGGCGCGGGCGCAGGCTCCGCCGGAAGGACCGGCTTCGACACGGCGGGCCGGATCACCACCCGGGGCGCTTCCGCCGGCGCCGTGTTGGAGGGGGCCGGATCAGCCGGAACGGGAACCGGCTCCGGCGCGGGAACCGGCGCCGCAACCGGGGCCGCCGGCGACTCCACGGCCGGCACCGCAGGCGCCGGAATGGGGTTCGCCGGGACCCCCGCCGGGATGGGGGGAGGCGCCTGAGTTGTCCCTTTTTTAGAAGCTGCAAGGCGGACGCCCCAGGCGGCCAGGGCCAGGCACGCCGCCAGCAGCACCAGGAGGCGGACGGGCCGCGGGCGGGGCGGAGGCAGCCGGTCGACGGTCACCGTGCGGTCGGAGGTGGGGGGCGCGGACGCGTCCCCCCGGAAGGTGCCGGACCCGGCCGGAAGGGTCCCCGGGTCAGGGGCGGCCGCGAGGAGGGCCTGGAGCGCCTGCCGCATCTGGCGGGCGCCCTCGCCGGTCCAATGGCCGTCGCGTTCCTCGCGTCCCCCGTATCGGGCGGCCGGATCGAACCGGAGAGCCTTCTCCACAATGGCGGCCAGTCCGGGCTGCTCATTGAAAACGGGAGCATCGAATCCCTCGACCGCGGCGGCGAAAGCCGCCCCGGTCTCGGACCGGGCGCACAAGGCGCGCAGGGCCGGCGCATCCTCCCGCGGCAGGCGTTTCAGCGCCGACCGCCCGGTCAGCGCCTCGTAGAGGCTGCAGCCCAGGGCAAACAGATCCGATTGCGGGGTTCCCCGGCTCCCCTCGCCGCTCACCAGTTCGGGGGCCATGTAGTCCAGGGTGCCCGGCGGCAGGCCCTGCATGGAAACCGTGCCGTCCTGCTCGACGGCCACGCCCAGGTCCAGAAGCTTGGCCTCCCCGGGACGGCCTTCGGGCGCGTACAGGTTGGCCGGCTTGATGTCCCGATGCGCAATGCCGTTGAGGTGCAGCGCCTCCAGCCCCTCCAGGTAGCGGATGAACAGGGTGACCGCCTCCTGCCAGGGCAGGCCGCTTCCCGTTTCCCAGACCGCCGCCAGCCGCCGGCGCAGGTCGGCGCCCGGCAGGTATTCCATGACCAGGCAGGGCGCGCCATCGTCGCCGGGCTCCTCGATCAGTTCGTGAATGCGCACCAGCGCCGGATGGTTCAACGCCTGCAAGGCCTGGAGCAGCCCGGCTTCGCGCCGGAACCGCCACTCGTGGCGCCCGGCATGAAGCCGCTTGATCGCCACGGCCGTGCCGTCCGAGGCGCGGGCGCGGAAGACGTCGCAGAACCCGCCCGAGGCCAGGAAGGCCTCCAGCGTGTAGGACTCGCGCTCGCCCGCCAGGACGCGGGGGCGAATCCGCGCGAGCGCCTCGCGCGCGGCCTGGAACGACGGGAAGCGCGCCTCACGCGACGGATTCAAGGCGCGCGCCAGGAACGCCGCGACCCCTTCCCAGGCGTAGGCAACGGGGCGCGGCACCGTGGCCCGGGGCGGCTGGGGAGCCGTCCAGCGCCGGATGAAGGCGATTTCCGGATGCTCCCCCAGCGGCGGAAACGGCAGCAGGCCCGTCAGCACCTGACAGGCCAGCACGCCGAAGCTGAACAGGTCCGACAGCACATCGCCCCGGAAGCCGTCGATGCGCGCAAATTCCGGCGCCATGTAGTCCAGGGTTCCCGTCAGGCCGGTGCGGGTGCCGCTTCCGGCCGCCACCGAAACGGTCCCCCCGGTCTTGCGGGCCAGGCCGAAATCGATGACCTTGACCGAGCCGTCCTGGCAGAGGAAAAGGTTGGACGGCTTCACGTCCCGGTGCACGACCCCCTGGGCCTCGGCAAACGCCAGCGCATCCAGCGCCTGATCCAGGATCCGCCGCGCCTCGTCCCAGGGCAACCCGTCCGGGTGGGCGTCCAGCGCCACGCCGAGATCGCGGCCTTCCAGCAACTCCGTCACCAGGAACGCGGCCTCGTCCCACTCGCCGGCCCGGGACACGAAACAGGTCAGGAAGCGGACGATGTTGGGGTGGCTCAGGGCCGCGAGCGCCTTGGTCTCGCGGGGCAGGTCGGCGTTGGGATGCAACCGCTTCAACGCCACCAGTCGGCCCTTGACCAGGCCGCCGGGACCATCGGCGAGGCAAACGGCCTTGAAGACCGTGCCGAGTGAACCCTCGCCGATCTTTTCAAGGATTTGAAAATCGCCGATCCGCGTACGCTCCGCCTCCCCCATGCCGTCCCTGCCCCCCTGCTAAGGATTCTCCTGCGGCCGTTTTGGCTCCTCCGCCAGCCGGTCGAAAAAGGCCGCCACCACGGCGGTATTCAGGGCCGGCCGCCAGGCCCGCACCGAATGGCCGGCCGCCACAAATCCGCCCCAGATGATATTGGCCTGGCGGATGGTCTCCTCCACCCGGGCCGCGCCGTCCGCGTCGCGCCCCGCCAGCATGGCGTCCCTTTTTTCCCACAGCGCGTTGAGGAGCGGCAGAACCGGATCCCAGGCGCGGTCGCCCAGGACCGCGGCGCTGCGGCCGGGGGTGAACAGGTCGGACCGGAAGGCGTATAAAAAGGGCGTCCGGGGATCGGCCTCATCCCGCAGGAACCGCTCCATCTGGTCCAGTTCCCGGCGCCACTCGTCCCAGGCCGCGGTGAGTTCGCGGAACCTGGTATCCGCGCCGTCCCCTCCCTGCGACCACTGCCAGAGCGCCTTGAGCCCGGCGGGATTGACGCAGGACGCCTCGGCCCGCATCCGGTCGCACTCCGCCCGCGCGACCGCGCACCACTGCGCCTGGGCGGAAGCCAGGTACCCGGTCCAGGTCGCGGGCCGCTCCCCGGCCCGCCCCGCGAACATCAGCGACGGCGGCGGCAGCGGCTTCCCCGTCCAGTCGGCCAGGCGCGAAAAGGCGGCCAGCACCAACTGGTGGCGCGTCTTCATGCGGTCGGGATCGGCCTCCACATCCTCCCGCTCCCGGGTCCAGGCCGCCTCGGCGGCGCCCGGCGGCGGGGACGTCAACCCGGCCGGCGCCGGCGAAACGGCGGCCGGCTGGGTTGCGGGAACCGCTTCGGATATCCCGTCCGGGGCCTGAGCCGCCGCCGGCGCGGCAAGCGGAGCCGGGGCCGGCTGCCCGGAATCGGGCTGAGCCCGCCAGGACATGAAGGCAACCCCCATGGCGATGAAGCCCAGCAGCACGATCAGGAGAACGCCGATCAGCGGGCGCCACGCCTTCGCCCGGGCCCGCTCGTCGCGGCCCGATGGCGGAATGACGCGCTCCCCGGCGGCGCCGGACGCACCGGCTCCCGCCCCCTCGGGGGCGCCGCCCGCGCGGACCAGGATGACGGACACGTTGTCCTCGCCGCCCGCGGACAGGGCGGCTTCCACCAGGTTCACCGCCTTGGCGTCGAGATCCGCTCCCCGCTCCAGCATCCGCGTCATCTCCTCGCGGGACACGATGCCGTGCAGGCCGTCGGTGCATAACAGGAACAGGTCGCCCCGCTCGACCGCCAGGAAGGTGGTTTCCAGCTCCACGTCCCGCCGCACGCCCACGGCGCGGGTGATGACGCTGCGGAACATGTGGGGCACCTGCCCCTCGTGCGCGGCCCCGGCCAGCGAGGCCATGGAGTGGTCGCGGGTCAGCTGCTCGAGCACGCCGTTGCGGAAGCGGTAGAGCCGGCTGTCGCCGGCGTGCAGGCAGACGGCCGCGCCGGCGTCGCCGGGATCGAACAGCAGCAGGGCCACGGTGGTGCCCATGCCGGGGTTGCCCTGCCGGGAGGCATATTGACGGATCCACAGGCTGGCGGCGTTGGCCGCCTCCTTGCATCGGCGGACGCGGGCCGGAAAGGCCAGGGCCGGGTCGGAACAGGCGTCCTTCACGTGGTCGGCCGCCACCCGGGCCGCCACCTCCCCCTCGCGGGCACCCCCCATGCCGTCCGCCACAAGGAACAGCCCCGCCTCCGGCAGGCAGAGGGTCACGTCCTCATTGTTCTCGCGGACCCGCCCCCGGTCGGTCCGTTCGACCGCGGTCAGGGCGGAAAAGGGATTCTGGCTGTCAGTCCCCGGCTCGTTCATGAGGGAGAGCCTATCACACGGTTAGGGGATGGGCAATTGCCAGTACGAGGGAATCGCAGCGGCCCGTTTGGGCGGATGGGGCGCCGGGGCGCCGGGCGCGGCCTGGACCGAGGCCCCGGCGGCGCCCGGGTCATCCGCCAGCGTCGCCGGATCCCGGACCAGCACCTGCTCCTCCAGCTGATCCCCGAACAGGAGCATCAGCAGGCCGGCGGGATCCAGCAGGCCCGGCGGCACCGCCACGGCGCCGGCTTCCACCTGCGACTTGGTCTGCGACAGCTCCCGCACCACGCGATCCACGGTTTTGTCGGTATCACCCCCGTCCGGTTTGACGGCGGGGGTCAGTTTGGTCACGTCGATAAACACGGTGCCGCCGTTGGAATCGGGCTTCACGAAGCCCGGCCCCACGATGACCACGTTATCCTCGAAGAAAATCCGGCCGGGCGGGGGAGCGGAGGGCGGAGCGATGCCGCCTCCATTGCCGGGCGGCGGCGGGGGCGTCCCCGCCAGCGCCGCGGCCAACCCGATCGCCATGCCCGCCATCCCGCCCGCCGTCATCCTGATTATCCGGTTCATGCTGGTTGCCTCGCTTAAAATTGAAGGGTTGCGCGCACGTGGACCCGGCCCGAGTCAACCCCGGTCCCGGTCTGCTCCTCGAGGTCGTCCTTTCCGGCTACGGGCACGCCATAATCCGCCTGCACGCGGGAATAGCGCCCCAGCGCCAGGCGAAGTCCGCCGCCGGCGCCCGCCAGGGTCACGGCATCCAGGTCCTCCTCGCCTTCCGACATCACGTGCCCGGCGTCGGCAAACAGAACCGCCTGGGCGCGGCAGCGGGAGCCGATCGCGGGCGAGCGCAACTCGAGGGAGGCCTCCCCGCCCTGGTCGCCCATGATCACCCGCTCGCTGAAGCCGCGGACCGAATCCGCGCCGCCCAGGGCCACCTGCTCGGCGCCCAGCAGCGCGCCATTGGCCGCCTGCGCCTCGAGGCGTCCGTACAGGCCCCAGGCTTCGTCCTCCCGCTTGTCCACTCCCGCCGCCAGGGGCTGCAGGCGGCTCGCCCGCAGGCGGCCCACCACGTAGGTGCTTTCGGCGCCGGGCCGGAATTCCTCGATGTCCTCGTCGCTGCCGGTCAGGCCGCCGGGTCCGACCACCACCTCGGCATCCAGGAACGTGCGGCCGCCCAGGCTGTCATAGCGCAGCGGCGTCACCCGGAGGCCCGCCGACAGCGGCAGCACCGAGACAGTTTTGGTCTCGCCCTCGACGCCCATGGACTCGACGGAAAAAGTTTCCTCCTGGTTGCGCCACGCGACTCCCGCGCTGAAGACCACTTCGCGGGCGGCGTTCGCGGCCAGCCGCCAATCCTCGCGGACGCCCGCGAACCAGCCCTTGCCGCGCAGCGTGAACAGGCCCGCCACCTCCTGGGCCTCCACGTCGGAATAGCCGCCGTAGAGCAGCGTGGAGCCACCCTTCCCCGACAGGCGGGGCCGCATGTAGCTGGCCGCGGCGGAGCGGCTGGAGCCGCCGTCTTCCGAAACGGGGCCCAGCCAGAGCGAAAGAATGTCGTCATGTCGCGTCAGGTTTACGTACTGGACCAGGGCGGACGCGCGCCATTCCCCCGTGGCTTCGATGCCGGCGTTGTCGACCGTCAGCACGGCGTGCAGGGGGACCGATTCGGTGACCGCGCACGCCAGGTCGGCGTAGCGGACTGAGCGGTCCGACTCCTTTTCGCGGCGGACGGACAGCGTAGGATCCACCACCAGGTCGGGATGGGCGTTCACGCCGAGGATGTGCTGGTAGAAGACGGACTCCTCGAACACGCGGCCTTCAGCCATGCCGGAGAGGCGGTAGCGCAGCTGCGTTTCGCTGAACCAGCGGGCGGCGAAGGGGGCGCCGCCCGGACCCGTGAGCGTCAGTTTCCCAAAGCGGCCGGCGTCGATGTCGATGGGGACGATGCCGGCGGCGTAATCGGCGGGCGGGGTCCGGACCGACGCCATCAGGTAGCCCCGCTCGCGGAGGCGGTCGCGCAGCCGGCCGGCCTGTTCCTGGATTTCAGCCGGCGTTTTGGCGCGTTGAAGGTCGCGCTTGAAGTCGTCGAAGAGGCCTTCCCGGACGAGGACGGCCGTGTCCCCCGCGAACGTGAAGGACGGGGGCTTGGTCCACCCCTCCTCCGCCTGCGCCGCCATGACTCCCGCGATCGCCCAGACCGCGCCCCACCCCACGCACGCTCGCAGCCTCATCGTCCCCCCCATGCTTGAATTGCGGGGAGCCTGCTTCTCCCCTGATTTTTGGAGACAGTAATGAAAAGGGGACACCAGGTCAAGCGCAGGTTGGGGGGAATTTAACAGGGCGCAGATCCGTCCGATCTGTCTGATCCGTCCGATCCATGAGCCTTTATAATGAGCTTGCCGAATGATCATAAGCGGCTTATGATAAAGTCGAGATTGATGGAGAATCATGGAAACGTCATCCCCTGTAAGCGAGTATCTGGCCAGGATCGGCCGGAAGGGCGGGTCAAAGAGTCGCCGACGCCTGTCGCCGGAAGAGGCCCGGAACATGGTGCGCGTGCGTGAAGCCCGGCGCGCGTTCCGGAACTATCACGCGCAATGTTTCTGGTATATGAAGGGCGACATGGCCGTCACGCTTGCGGATATACCGGAAATTGCCCGTGGTTTACGCCAGAATGGAGGACGGCAGGGATTCCTTCTTGCCGCAAAATTATGCCCATAAGCCGCATCCAGGCCGAGATACTCAAACGGATCGCCGCCAACCGGAGCCCGGAAAGCTATCTGGCAGGCGCCACGGTGCTCCACCGCGCCGAGGACTCGCCCCGTTTCTCACAGGATCTCGATTACTTTCACGACCTCGAGGACAGCGTGGCACTGAGCGCCGACGCTGACGCGGCCACGCTGCGCCAGGCCGGTTACGATTTTGCGTGGCTGCTGCGCAACCCCACGTTCCACAGGGCCGTCGTGACCATTGGCGGCGAACAATTGAAAATCGAGTGGGCCCAGGACAGCGCCTTCCGTTTCTTTCCGGTCCAGAAAGATGCGCGATGCGGATACCGCCTGCATGATGCCGATGCGGCGATCAACAAGATCCTGGCCCTGGCAGGCCGGAACGAGATCCGCGACCTGGTGGATGTGCTTCATCTTCACAAGACCTACCTCACCCTGGGTGCCCTGGCCTGGGCCGCCTGCGGAAAGGATCCCGGCTTCACGCCGGAACTGCTTCTGGATCATGCCGGCCGACACACGGCCTATAGCCAGGCCGATCTCGACCGTCTCCAGTTGCGGAAGCCGTTGGATATCCGAAACATGAAACAGGGCTGGTTCGCGGCTCTCGAGGAAGCGCAGGCGCTGGCGGCCAAACTGCCGCCCGCCGAGATCGGATGCCTTTACCTCGACTCGAGCCAAACGCCCGTGACGCCGGATCCGGCATCGGCCGGTTTCAGGTCACTCCTTCGCCATACGGGCTGCATTCGCGGCGCCTGGCCGACGGTCTCGCCGCGATAAACCACTGGCGGTAAGCGCCCGCAAACAGTCTTGAACGGGAAGGCCTCTCCCGTCATGATAGCCGCATGAACACCCCCACCCTGGCCGAACGCAAGCAGATGATCCGGGCCGCCGCCGCCCGGTTCGCCCCCCTGCAGGAGAAACGCCCGTTCACCGACAAGATGCGGGCGCAAGCCCTGGAGATCGTGGACGGCCGGATCCGGTTCAACACGCATGAGGATACCCCCAACCCCCGGATTTTCACCGTGGGGCGGAAAAACATCGACTGGTCGGGCGGCCACTTCCACCACCAGGAGTGGCCCACGCAGCTGAGCCGCTTCTTCATGCTCGGCCCGCTGGCGGCGGCCTTCCGGGCGACCGGCGAGAGCGCCTTCGCGGAGGCGGCCCGCGATTACATCGACGACTGGATCGCCCGTTTCGACCTTGAGGACATCACCCTGCGGGGCAACACCTGCATGGACATCGGCATCCGGCTGGGCACCCACGGCTTCGGCGGCTGGGCGCCGGCGCTGGCGCTCTTCATGGACCAGCCGTCCTGGGACGACGCCTTCGTGGAGCGGATGCTGGCCTCCATGGAGCGCCAGGCGCACATCCTGTGGCGGCGCGGCATCCCCTCGCGCAACTGGGGCAACCACCGGATCTTCGGCCTGGACGGCCTGCTGCACGCCTGCCTGCGCCTGCCCTTCATGGCCGACACGGACGCCATGCTGAAGACCTGCCGGAACGGCCTGCGCAACGCCATGAAGCAGTTCCTGCCCGACGGCGTGCACATCGAGGAAACGCTGGGCTACCACCAGCACATGACCGACACCTTCCTCTACCTGCAGAAGCTGGACACGGCCTTCCCCGAGGCCGGCCTGAAGATCCCGGTGGACAAGCTGCTCGGGGCCGTGGACTACCTGCTTCACACCCTCCCGGCGGGGCTCAACGACACCGCCGCCGAGCGGCTGGACCAGGATCATGCGGCCGTATGGGAGACGGCCCGCCGCTGGCGCGCGCAACTGACGGGACGGACCGATCCCGGATGGACCCCGCCCCGCGACGCCGTGTTCCCGAATGCGGGACTCGCCTTCGCCCGCTCCTCGTGGGAACCGGGGGCCGACTACCTGGCCTTCGACGCGGCGCCCTACTCGGGGGCCCACGCCCACCTGGCGCGCCTGGGCCTGGTGTTCCGCACGGGCGGGCGGCTGTGGCTGGCCGATCCGGGCACCTTCGATTACGAAATGTCGAACCCCTTCGCGATCTACGGCCGCTCCACGGCGGCCCACTCCACGCTGAACGTGAACGGCCTGAACCAGGGGCTGGGCGACGCCCGCCTGCTGGCCGGCGAGCTGGCCTCCGACCATGTCCTCCTGCACGGCGTCTATCCCGGCGGCTACTGGAACGGCGTCTATACCTGGGGCTTCCAGAAGGGGCTCGGCCAGGGGACGCACGGCATCCACGAGCGGATCGTACTGTGGATCCGGGGCGAGTACCTGCTCATCCTGGACGCCCTCATGGGCGAGCCCGGCCTGCCCGTGGAAACGGTCTGGCAGATGGCGCCGGTCAAGGGCTGGCGGAAAGACGAGAAGGCCCTGTCGTGGGACTCGGAAGGCGAGGCGCCAAACTTCCACGTGCGGGCGCTGCTGCAGCCAAAGGGCGCTTCCATGACCGTCCACCAGGGCCAGAAGGAACCGCTGCGAGGCTGGTATTGCGACGCCTATGGCACGGGCTTCACCCCGTCCCCGCAAATCGTCTTCCGCTACCCCCTGGATAACGCGTTCCACGCCACCCTGGCCATGCCGCTGGCCGGCGGCGCGCGGCCGCCCGAAACGCACGAGCGCCCCTTCGGCTCGGGCCGCTGCCTGGAACTGCACCGCCCCGACGGCTCGATGGACCGCCTGCTCATCGCCTGCAGCCTGTGCGCGCCGCTGGACGAGCTGGAGGGCATCGAAACCGACAGTTCGCTGGCGTGGCTGCGCTTCGCGCCGGACGGCCGGCTGATGACGCATGTGAAACTGGGCGGAAGCTATTTC
>CAYZVY010000040.1:16371-23516 GCA_964481675.1 uncultured Verrucomicrobiota bacterium | reverse complement strand
GCGAATTATTATCAGCAGTTTGACGCGGATTATGCCCGCGAGGTGCCGGCCGAAGGATACGGCGGCTGGAAGAAGGGCGAGATCGAGCTAAACCCCGCGAAGACGGCCCTGGTGGTGATGCACGCCTGGGATACCGGTACGGCCGAGGCGTTTCCGGGCTGGTGGCGCGCGGTGGAATATATCCCGCGGGCGGTGACGATCGGCCGCACCGTCTTCCCCCCTTTGCTGGCGGCGGCGCGCGGGGCTCGTTTCAACCTGTTCCATGTGGTGGGGAGCGGCGACTATTACAAGAAACTGTCGGGCTATCGCCGCACCGTGGAGCTGGCGGGGCCGCCGCCGGCCGCGCCCCCGTGGATCGAGGGGGACGAGTCGCTGGCTGCGCTCAAGGAGTTCCGGCGGCAGCACGTGTTCGTGGGGCCGCAGAACGAGGCGGACGTGAAGGCCGGTTTTGCGAAGCTGGATTTCCAGCGCGAGGCGAAGCCGGTGGAGGACGAGCCCATCGCGGAGGACGCGCACCAGCTGGCGGCGCTGTGCCGGGCTCACGGGGTGAACCACCTGATCTACATGGGCTATGCCATCAACTGGTGCCTGCTCATGAGCCCTGGCGGGATGCTGGACATGTCGCGGCGCGGGGTCATGTGCTCGGCGGTGCGGCAGGCCACGACGGCGGTGGAGAACCGGGAGTCGGCGCGGGAGGAGTGGGGCAAGGAGCTGGGGCTGTGGCGCGTGGCGCTGGCCTTCGGGTTCGTGTTCGACTCTGATGTGCTGATCCGCGCCTGGCGGGGGATGTAGCGTAACGGCGCGGCTTTCAGGTAGGGCGCCAGCCTGCCCTGAGCTTGTCGAAGGGTCCCTTGCGCGCCGGAAGAGGACGGCAGGCGGATGGCGCGGTGCTGTTGCGGCGTTTCGGCGTTCATGCGCGGCCGCTTTTGGGCGGATCCGCCTTCAGGCTGGAGGCGTCGGACCCGGAAGGTCACGCCGCCTCGCCTTCAGGCGGCTGCGCCTCAAAATCGGCTCGCGCATGAACGCTGATCGAAACGCCGCAACGGACTTGCCCTCGCGCGCCCTGGCCGCGGCGGCCTCGGGCGGCGCGCGATAGGTTCCCGCTGGGAGCCCGTGTCACCGATCACTGATTACTGATTACTGATGACCGATCACTCTCTTCCCTGACCCCTATTTCTTCACGTCTTCCTGCCCATGCCGGAACTGGGTCTCATACAGCTGGGAGTAGAGGCCGCCGGCGGCCAGCAGCTCGCGGTGCGTGCCGGCCTCCGCCAGGCGTCCCTTTTCCAGGACCAGGATGACGTCGGCCGCGAGCACCGTGGAGAGCCGGTGCGCGATGACGAGGGTGGTGCGGCCGCGCATCAGCGGAACGAGTGCCGCCTGGATGGCCGCCTCCGAATGCGAGTCGAGCGAGCTGGTGGCCTCGTCGAGAATGAGGATGCGCGGGTCCTTGAGGATGGCGCGGGCGATGGAGAGGCGCTGCTTCTCGCCGCCCGATAGCTTGAAGCCGCGCTCGCCGACCAGGGTGTCGTATCCGTCCGGCAGGCCGGCGATGAAGTCGTGGATATACGCCGCCCGGGCCGCCGCCTCCAGCTCGGCGGGCGTTGCCTCCGGCCGGGCATACATCAGGTTCTCGCGGATGGTGGCGTGGAACAGGAAGGTCTCCTGCGTCACCATTCCCATCTGGCGGGTCAGCGACTCCTGCGTGACGTCGCGCAGGTCGTGTCCATCGATCCGGATGGCCCCCGCCACGGGATCGTAGAAGCGCGGCACCAGGTAGGTGACGGTGGTCTTGCCGGCCCCGCTGGGCCCCACCAGCGCCGCGAGCTGGCCCGGCTTCACCGTGAACGAGATCCCGTCCAGCGCGGGGCGCTGGTCGGGGCGATAGGCGAAGGTGACGTTGTCGAAGCGCACCTCGCCCCGGACGGGCGGCAGCGCGAGGGCCCCGGGCTTGTCGGCCACATCCGGTTTCATGTCCAGGTATTCGAAGATGCGCACGAAGACGGCGAAGGCCCCCTGGAGGTCCACGTAGATGTTGGCCAGCGCGCCGACGGGGCGGTAGAGGTTGGAGAGGTAGGCCACGAAGGCGATGATGGTGCCGATGCTGAGGCCGGCGGCGGCGTCCCCCTGGATGAGCCGCCGGGCGCCGTACCAGTAGATGAGGGCCGGCCCGGCGGCCGCGATGATGCCGATGAAGAGGAACATCCAGCGGCCGACGATGGCCTGGCGGAGCTGGAGGTCGAACACCGATTTGTTTCCCTTTTGGAAGCGGCCGGCCTCGTAGTCCGCGCGGCCGAACAGGCGCATGAGCAGGAAGCCGCCCACGTTCACCACGTCCTGGGTGATGCCCTGCAGCTCGGCCTGCTTTTCCTGGGTTTCGCGGGAGAGGCGGTGGCGGACCTTGCCGATGCGCCGCATGGGCAGGACGAAGGCCGGCACGATGGCGATGGCCAGCAGCGCGAGCTTCCAGTCCATGAAGAAGAGAATGCCCGCCGTGGCGAGAACGGTGAACCCGTTGTCGATGATCCCGATGAACGTGTTGAGGACGACGCTGCTGATGGCCGACGTGTCGCTGTTGACCCGGGACAGGATCTCGCCCGCCCGGGTGGTCGTGTAGAACCGCAGCGACTGCTTCTGGAGATGGCGGTAGAGGCCCACGCGGATGTCGAACATCAGCCCCTGGCTGATCTGGATCTGCCAGACGTTCTGCAGCACGCCCAGCAGGCCCGTCACCACGGGCAGCAGGACCAGGCCCAGCACCAGCTTGTTCAGCAGTCCCAGGTCCTGGTTGGGGATGGCCTTGTCGAGAAGGGCCTTGACGAGAAGGGGGGCCGCCAGCCCCAGCAGCTTGGCGGCCGCGATGCAGAGCAGGACCACCTGGGCCTTGTTTCGGTACGGCCGGAAATAGCCGAAGGCCCGCGTCAGCAGGGGGCGATCCAGGACAATGGCGGGCTTCTTGTCGTCGGGCCCCTCGCCCATGTGGGAGAGCCCGTATGACCGCCCCATGCCCCCGAGACTCCGGCTGAACTGCATGCGCTTTCCTTGGCTGACGTAAAGGGGTGATTATACGCCTTCCCGCCCGGCGATCAAGCCTGCCGGTCTGTTTTCCCGTGTCAAAGATCCCCTGTTATGCTAAAAAGCCGTCATGAAAAGACGATTCGTTCGGCTCTTCACGCTGGCTGTTGCCCTGTCGGCCGCCTCGGCCTCGGCCTCCATCCAGCTCGACATCGCGCCTCGGAAACAATGGAACAACCGCTACGGATATTGCGGGGAGTGCTCCATCCAGCAGGCGGCCCTGTATTTCGGCGCCTACATCTCGCAATACCGGTCCCGTGAAATCATCGATCCCACCCAGTGGCAGGATGTCTGGGTTCCGGAAAATTCGGGCCCGGTCTTCGACGCGCTCCGCCTTCGCACCGAAGCCTGGAACACGGCCCAGGCCACCCCCCAGTACAGGGCCTACCTGGTCTGGGTGAAGAAGCATCTGCAGCAGGGCCATCCGGTCATCTTCCAGTCGTACGTCGCGGGCGGGGACGATTCGGATTACGATCACATCATGACGGCCGTGGGTTTCACGTCGGTCGACACGACGGCGTACCATGCCGAGGACCGGTTCATCTTCACCGACCATTACTGGTCCGGCTTCTACAACCGGAGCTTCGGCTCGCTGTGGGACACCCGCTCCATGAACGGCAATGGCGCGCGCTATGAATACTGCATTCCGCGCGATGTGGACGGCGGCGTCGCGGTGCTGGGCATCAAGGACGACTCCGGAACCGCCAAGCGGGTCCAGCTGAAGGTGAACTATTGGAATGAGCCGAATGTCACCAAGGGCGCGGCGCCCATCACGATGACCGGCACGATCCTGGTCTCCGGACTGACCGTCGGGAAATCCTACGCGCTGCTGCGGTACGACAACGTCAAGAACGTCCCCACAGCCAACTTCCTGTCCAGTTCGTTCACGAAAAAAACGGTGTTCAAGGCCACCGCCACAACGAAGATACTGACCGATTATTTCATGTCCAATGCGGTCGTGATCTACCGCTGCGTACCCGCGTCGTAAAGACGATCACGCGCGGAGAAGAGAACCACGAATTAACACAAATGATCACGAATAAGAGGATCTCACGCGGAGGCGCGGAGAAGAATGGCGGGGAAGCCCCGCACCCCCGGAAGAGCCACCACGGTGGAACGCGGTTGGCAAGAGGGTGGAACACGGTAGGAAAAGAAAGACAGGCGGGGAAGCCCCGCACCCCCGGGAAGCGCGTTACTGCACTCAAAAGACGGAAGAACCATGTGCGAAGCAGGTAGGGCGCGCAGTCCCTTGCGCGCCGGACATTCAAATCTCATCATGGGAGAATACACGCCCCCGGAAGAGGATATTAGAGTTGACGGAGCCTATCGTGCTTTCGGGAAAAGGAGAGATATGAAACGGACTGCCGTTTGTCTGGCCATTCTGTGTTGCGTCGCATCTTCCGCGCTTGCCCAGTTGTCGACCAACAGGATGATGAAGATCGTCACGCGCGACACATCCCCCGGCATCCCCTTCGGCTCATTTGCCGCCAAGCCCAAGGTCCTGTACCGCATGGGCGAGACCTATGGCCGGATTGAGGAGATGTTGGACCGGGAGCAGGGGATTCATGGGCTGGTGGTGATTGCGGAGCCGAAATGCTGGATGATCAACCTTTTCGATAAATCCGGCCGGCTGATCCTGGATCCCGGGCCCACGTATGTCTTTCGCGCTTCGATCATTCCCTCCATCGAGCGCGGCAAGCCTCCTCCCTTACCGGAGTTCGAATTCGGAACGGAATACGCGTTCCTGAACAAGCACCGGGCAACCAGGAGCCAGGCGGTGGTCAACGAGAAGAAAACCGACAAGTTATCGCTTTCCATGGATGGGTTCTCGGTCGAGCTGCTTAGCGAAGAGGGGCGCGATCAACCCTGGCGGGTGATTGTTACCAGAGAGAAAAAAATCCTCTGCCAGTACGATTATGACGAGTACAAAGCCGATCTTGAACCCCGGATGGAGCTGTTCAAGCCGCCCAGCGGCGTCTTGATTTCCAGAACGGACAATTAAGATTCCTGGTGCGGTTAAATCAACCCGGCGACTTCCGGCACCGCTTCCACCCGCCCGTTTTTCCGGGCGCGCTCGGCGGCAAAGACGATGAGGTGACTTTCGAGGGAGACGGCGGGGCCGGTTTTGACGGCTGCGGGATTGCCCTTGCGCACGGCATCCAGGAAGGCGGTCACCACGCCGTCGTCGCCGCCGCCGTGGCCCGAGGCGGTGGTGCCGTCGCCCACGTTGACTTCCACTTTCTTCGACTTGAAGGTGAGGAAGTCGAAATGCTCCAACCCGTTGTCGTTCAGGCGCAGGGTCCCCTTGTCCCCCATGAAGAAATAGTCCCGGCTGCCGATGGCGAAGGCGGTGGTCACGAAGCTGGCGGTCATGCCGCTTTCGAATTCCAGGTCCACCACCTGGTGGTCGCACACGTCGTTGTCGCACGCGAAGGCGCAGCGGCCATACGGCCCCTCGCGCAGGGCCCTGGCCACGCCGGCGGGAGTGGCGTCGAGGGTCAGCATGGAAACCGGCCAGGCGTGCAGGCGGTCGTGGCGATCGCGCAGGTAGATCTTGAGGGCGGAGTACGGGCAGGAGGATTCGATTTCCGCCGGGCAGTCGGTGCACCGGTCGGCCGCGCCTTTGGGCTGGTGCGCCTTATTGAAGTAGCTGAGCCGGCCGAACGAAGCCGTCTTCGCGCAGCGCGAGCCGGCGAACCAGTTGAGCAGGTCGAGGTCGTGGCAGCACTTGGCCAAAAGCACCGGCGAGGATTTGCTCTCGTTCCCGTAATTGCCACGGACGAACGAATGAGTGAAGTGCCACGGCCCCACGTATTCCGTGGCCGTGATGTTGCGCAGGGTCCCGATCTGGCCGCCGTCGATGAGCGTCTTGATATGATTGAAGAACAGGGTGTAGCGGAGCACGTGGCAGACGGCCAGGACGATCTTGTTCCGATTCGCGGCCTGGAAGATGTCGATGCACGCCTCCTGCGTGGGGGCCATGGGCTTTTCGAGCATGAGGTGGTAGCCCTTGTCGGCCAGCGCCACGGCGATCTCCCGGTGCGTGTCCTCCACCGTGCAGATGAAGGCGGCGTCGGCCAGCTTCGGCTTGTCGAGCAGGTCCTTCCAGTCGGCAAAGCAGCCGTCCGCGGGAACGCCGTGCTCCGTCGCGAACCAGGCGCGGCGCTCGGGCCGCTTTTCGCACAACCCCACCAGTTCATAGGACCCCGGATGGCGTTTGAGATAACCGGCGTAGGCGTTGCCGCGGCTTCCGGCGCCGACGATGATTACGGACACGGGCTTGGACATGGAGGGGGAACCTTTCGGATTACACGCGGCCGTAGTTGAGGCCTTCATGGAGCATGGCGAGATCATAGGGGCATTGCCGGATCAGGGCAAGTGTGCAGGTGACGACTCAAATCCCCGATATTGTTTTTTGCAGGAAAGATGTAGGATGGTCGGGTGCATCGGATAACATACGATTTGAGCGGCATTGTGCAGGGGGTGGGATTCCGCCCCGCCGTATACCGCCTGGCCCGCGCCGCCGGACTGGGCGGCCATATCCAGAACCGGCTCGGGTCAGTCCGCCTGACGCTGGAGGGCGCCCCGGAAGCGATCCGCGCCTTCATGACGACTCTTCCCGGCTCCCTGCCGTCCCATGCCCGCCTCGACTCCATGGTCCTGCTGGAGGACGCGGCTCTTCCGGACCTTTCAACCGCCGGGGACTTCGCCATCCGGGAAAGCGGCGGGGACGAGGCGGCACGGGCGCTGATCCCGGCCGACCTGGCGATCTGTCCGGACTGCCTGCGCGAGGTGTTCGATCCGTCGGATAGGCGGCATGGCTATGCATTCACGACCTGCACCTGCTGCGGTCCCCGCTATACGGTGGTTAACGGCATGCCTTACGACCGGGTGCGCACCACCCTGGCGGCCTTTCCATTGTGTCCGGCTTGCCGGCGGGAATACGACGATCCGGCCGACCGCCGGTTTCATGCCGAATCCATCGCCTGTCCGGCGTGCGGCCCGCGCCTCCGCCTGGTTGATGCAAAAGGCCGCCCCGTGGAAGGCGATCCCCTGGCCGAGGCGCGGAA
>CAYZVY010000040.1:0-16271 GCA_964481675.1 uncultured Verrucomicrobiota bacterium | reverse complement strand
GCGTTCGACTGGCTGATCATGACCAGCGGGAACAGGGGCGGCGAGCCGATCTGCCTCTCGAACGGGGAGGCCCTGGAGCGCCTGGGCGGGATTGCGGACGTCCTGCTGCTGCACGACCGCGAGATCAACCTGCGCAACGACGATTCGATCGGCGTCCTCCAGCGGGGCAAGCCCCAGCTCTGGCGGCGCGCGCGCGGCTACGCCCCCCAGCCGGTCAGGCTTGGCCGCCCCCTGGCCCGGTGCGTCCTGGCCATGGGCGCGGAGCTCAAGAATGCCATGGCCGTGGCGTTTGACGACCAGGCGGTCCTCTCGCCTCACGTCGGCGACCTGGACGCGCCCGAGGCGGTGGAGGCCCTGAGGCGTGTGGCTGCGGAGTTACCCCGGTTCGTCAACCGCACGCCCGACGTGGTGGCGGTGGACTTGCATCCCGACATGCACGCCACCCGGGTGGGCCGGGAGATCGCCACGCAGCTCGGCCTTCCGGTGGTGGAGGTGCAGCACCATCACGCCCACGCCGCGGCGGGGCTGGGCGAGCATGGCTTTTCGGAGGGGCTTGCTTTGGTGTTCGACGGCATGGGGCTGGGCACGGACGGCCATGGCTGGGGTGCGGAGCTGCTGGCCGTCACGGGGGAGGGCTTCGAGCGGCTGGCCTCCTTTGCAGGCGCGCCCGTGCCCGGAGGGGATGCCGCGGTGCGCCGGCCGGCCCGTCAGCTGGCGGGCCGCTTTTACGCTGCGGGACTTGACGCGCCGGCCACCCTGCTGGAGCGGCTGGCTGTTTCCGACGAGGAATGGCGGGTGTGGATACGGCAGTGCGCCGCGGGGCTCAACGCGCCCGTCACGCACGCCGCCGGCCGGCTCTTCGACTCCTTTTCCGCGCTGCTGGGTTGCGCCAGCAGCCGCACGACTTACGAGGGGCAGACGGCCATCCGGCTGGAAGCCGCCGCCCTCCGGCATCCGGCCGGAGTCCGGCCGCCCCGGCTGGAATTCGGCGCGGCGGAACGCGACGGCATGCTGTGGATCGACTGGCGCGGCGCCTTCGCCCGGTTGCTTGAAGAGGGGCCCCTGACCCCGGGCCAGGCGGAGGCCTGGGCGTTGGCCTGTCATGTTGCTATTGCCGAAGCCGCCGTGAAAATGATAACCTATTCAATTGACCGCACGAAGGTCAGGACCCTCTCCCTGAGCGGGGGCGTGTTCATGAACCGGATCCTGAACGACATGCTGGTCCCCAGGCTGGACGCCCTGGGCGTCAAGGTCCTGCTGCACCGCGAAACGCCGCCGAACGACGGCTGCATCGCGCTGGGGCAGGCCATCGTGGCGGGATCGTAAGGCTCCGGGCGCGACCGTTCGGATGCGGGAGAGGGTGATCTATGTGTCTGGCCGTTCCCATGAGGATCCTGGAAATCCGGAGCGACGGGCTGGGTGTGGGCGAGACCGACGGGGCCCGGCGCGAGATCGACCTGTCCCTTGTCCGCGACCCCCGCGTCGGGGATTACGTCATCGTCCACGCCGGTTATGCGATCGAGAAACTGGACGAGGCGGAGGCCGTCGAGCGGCTTTCCATTTTCAAGGAACTGGCCGCCATCTGGCAATCGCCCTCCCCATGAACTACACCGAAGCCTTCCGGAACCCCGAGATCGCCGCCCCCCTGTGCGGGCGCCTGAAGGCTTTGGGCGGAACGCTGGCCGCCCGGGGCGCGGCCGTGCGCATCATGGAAGTGTGCGGCAGCCACACCATGGCCGTGGGGCGGTATGGCCTCCGCCAGCTGCTGCCGGACAACGTCTCCTTGATCAGCGGGCCGGGCTGTCCGGTCTGCGTCACGGCGCCCGGCTACATCGATGCGGCCATCGAGCTGGCCCGGCGGGGCGCGGTGATCGCCACCTTCGGGGACCTGCTGCAGGTGCCCGGTTCCGGGGAAACGCTGGGCGAGTGCCGGTCGGCCGGGGCGTCCGTCGAGGTGTGCTATTCGCCGCGGGAGGCCCGGGCCCTGGCCCTGGCCCGGCCGGATCGCGAGGTGGTTTTCCTGGCGATCGGGTTCGAGACGACCATCGCCCCGGTTGTCAGCCTGGTGGACCTGGCCCTGCGCGAGGGCATCGGCAACCTGTCGCTCCTGACGGCCTTCAAGCGGGTTCCGCCCGCGCTGCACGCCGTGCTGGCCGATCCGGAGATCCGGGTCGACGCGTTCCTCTGTCCGGCGCACGTGAGCGCGATCATCGGCCCGGATGCGTTTGTTCCGTTCGCCCGGGACTTTCACAAGCCCTGCGTCATCGCGGGATTCGAGCCGCTCGACATTCTTTTCGGGCTGTGCGCCATCCTGGAGCAGGCGGTTGACGGGCGCGCCGCGGTGGAGAACTGCTACGAGCGGGTTGTCCACGCGGGCGGCAATCCGCTGGCGCGCGCCGTGATGGACCGTTTCCTGCGGCCGGCCGGGGCGCACTGGCGTGGCCTCGGCCTCCTGCCGGACAGCGGCCTGGTCCTGGCCGACGCCTTTCTGCGCTACGATGCGGCGGCGCGTTTCAGCCTGGCCGTGGGGCCCGGGGTGGAGGCGCCGGGCTGCCTGTGCGGCGACGTCATCAAGGGCAAGCGCACCCCCCTGCAGTGCCCCCTGTTCGCCCGGCGCTGCACGCCGGCGGATCCCGTCGGGCCGTGCATGGTGAGCTCGGAAGGCACCTGCTCGGCCTATTATAAATACGAACGCGGGAAGCTGTCATGAGACCACGCGAGACCCGGATTCAGCTGGCGCACGGGGGCGGGGGCGTGCTGTCGCGCAACCTGATCCGCGACGAGATCCTGTCGCGCTTCGGGGGCGGGCCCCTGGACGGCCTTCCCGACGCCGCCCGGATCGCCTTCGGCGGGGGCGACCTGCTGTTCACCACCGACAGCTACGTGGTGACCCCGCTGGAATTCCCGGGCGGCAACATCGGCAGCCTGGCCGTTCACGGCACGGTGAACGACCTGGCCGTCAGCGGGGGGCGGCCGCGCTGGCTGTCGCTGGGCCTGATCCTGGAAGAGGGGCTGCCGTTCGACGTGCTGCGCCGCGTGCTGGATGCCGTTGCCGCCGCAGCCGCGGCCTGCGGCGTGCGGGTGGCGACGGGCGACACCAAGGTGGTGGCCCGCGGGCAGTGCGACGGGCTGTTCATCAACACCTCGGGCATCGGAGAGGCGATCGCGGGCTTCCGGCTCGGGCCGGGGCGGATCCGGCCCGGCGACGCGGTGCTGGTCAGCGGGACGCTGGGCGATCACGGCATGGCGGTGCTGGCCGCGCGCTCCGGGATCGGCATCACGGGCGGGCCGGTGAGCGACAGCGCGCCCGTGCACCGCCTGGTGGAAGCCGCGGCCGGCCTGGCCGAAGCGGTTCACTTCATGCGGGACCCGACGCGGGGCGGCGTGGCGGCGGTGCTGAACGAGGCGGTCGAGGGGCAGGGCGCGGGGGTGCTGCTGCGGGAAGCGGCCCTGCCGTTCGCGCCCGGAACCCGGGCGGCCGCGGAGATGCTGGGCCTGGACCTGCTGAACGTGGCGTGCGAGGGGCGGGTGCTGATGATTTGCGACCCGGGCGCCGCCGACCGCATCCTGGCGGCGTGGCAGGCCCTCCCGGAAGGGCGGGGGGCGTGCCGCGTGGGCGAGGTCGGCGGGCGGGCCGGAGCCGTGCTGCTGGAAACGGTGATGGGCAGCCGGCGCCTGGTGGACGTGCCCCAGGGCGAAGTGCTGCCGAGGATCTGCTGACATGCATGAGTTGTCGCTCGCGCAGGCGCTCGTCGACGAGGTCGGGCGGATCCAGGCCCGGGAGCAGGCCTCCCGGGTGCTGTCGGTCACGGTGGCGGTCGGGGCGCTGTCCGGCGTGGACCGCGCGGCGCTGGAGTATATTTTCCCGGTGGTGGCGGAGGGGACCGGGCTGGAGGGGGCGGCCCTGATGATCGAGGAGACACCCGCCGCGATCCGGTGCGACGACTGCGGCCGGGAGAGCCGGCCGGACCTGGCTTTTTTCAAGTGCGGGGAATGCGGCTCCAGCCGCGTCCGGATCACGGGGGGGCGGGAGTTCCTGATCCGGTCGGTGCAGGTGGAATCGGAAGACGAACAGCCGGGTGGCGCCGCTGCCCGGCCTGAAACAGGCGGGACCCACGATGTGTAAAGACTGCGGTTGCGAAAAGGCCCTGAAAGCGGCCGGCGTCAGGGGACACCGGCATGTCCATGCCGATGGGACGGTGCATGCCCATGGCCCTGACGGGGACGGGCACGCGCACGACCAGGCGGGGGCGCCCGCCCACGGGCCCCGGATCCGTACTCTTTCCGTGGAAGCGCGCGTCCTGGCGCGGAACGACCAGCGGGCGGCCGAGAACCGCGCGTGGCTGGCGGAGCGGCGGGTGGTGGCGCTGAACCTGATCTCCTCGCCGGGAACCGGCAAGACGTTCCTGCTTGAGCGGACGCTGGAGCGGATTCGGGAGCGGGTGGCGTGCGCGGTGATCACGGGCGACCAGCATACCGACCACGACAAGCGCCGGCTGGACCGGACGGGTGTGCCGGTGGAGCAGATCGAGACGCTGAGCGCGTGCCACCTGGACGCGGAGAAGATCGCGTCCGTGCTGCCCCGGGTGGTGAAGCCCGATACGCGCCTGCTGTTCATCGAGAATGTCGGCAACCTGGTCTGCCCGGCCGCGTTCGACCTGGGGGAGACGTTCAAGGTGGCGCTGCTCTCGAGCACCGAGGGGGAGGACAAGCCGGTGAAATACCCGGTCCTGTTCACCGCGGCCCAGGTGGTGGTGCTGACCAAGCTGGACCTGGTTCCGTACCTGGAATGGGATATTATCAAATGCCGGCAGTTCATCCAGCGCGTGCATCCGGGCGTGTTTGTCTTTGAGCTGAGCGCCAAGAGCGGCGACGGCATGGAGGCCTGGTGCCGGTATCTGGAACGCCTGGTGGTGTGACGGCGGGCGCCGGTTTTCGGGGATATTAAGTTTTCGTAAAGATGCGGAGGGTCGGTTGACGGCGCCAGGGAAGGCTGTCATACTTGAGTGCTATTTTCACCGTTATCGCGTTCGCTCCGCCCGGTGGTGCAACCGGGGTCTCCGGCAGGCGGTTCGCGAAGCGGCAGCCAGACAGGAATGCTGGGTATGACACATGAATGGTTGATCGGCGCGCTGGTGCTGGGGCCCATGGCCCTGGCCTTGCTGATCCTGGCGGGCCCGAAAGGGCGGCTGCGCGACGCCCTGGTGGTGCTGTCGGCCCTGGCCACCATGGCCGTCGGCGTGGGCGTGGCGCTCCGGGGGAATGTGACACTTTCCCTGCCGGCCTCCATCACGGGGGCGGGGACCCTGATCGAGCCGCTGATCATCCTGGTGGTCCTGGCGCTGGGCATCCGGATCCGCAGCTGGCCCGTCAAGCTGATGGCGGCCGCGCAACTGGCGCTGGCCATCGCCGGCCTGGTCCTGGACGCCGGCCACGAGGCCGCCGAAACCCTGGTCCGGGTTGACGCCCTGTCCATTATTCTCGTGCTGATCGTCTCCATCGTGGGCTCGCTGATCGCCATCTATGCCATCGGCTACATGAAGCATCACGAGCACCACGCGCCGCCGACGGCCGCCTCCACGAACCGCTTCTTTTTTGTCATGATCGCCTTCCTCGGCCTGATGAACGGCCTGGTGCTGGTGGATCACCTGAAGTGGCTGGCCATTTTCTGGGAGGGCACCACGCTCTGCTCGTTCTTCCTGATCGGCCACGACGGGACCGAAGAGGCCCGGGCCAGCGCCCGCCGCGCGCTGCTCATCAACGCGTTCGGCGGGCTGATGATGAGCCTGGCGGGCTTCCTGGCCGGCCGCCTGGTCGGCTCCGAGAGCATGATGGCCGCCATGGTCAGCCCGGCGGCGATCCTGCCGCTGGCCCTGCTGGCGGTGGCGACCATGACGAAATCCGCCCAGATGCCGTTCCAGAGCTGGCTGCTGGGCGCCATGGTGGCGCCCACCCCGGTGTCGGCCCTGCTGCACTCGAGCACGATGGTGAAGGCCGGATCCTACCTGATCCTGCGCCTGGCCCCCGTGATCGACCGCACCCCGCTGGCGCCGATGATCGCCATCGCCGGCGCGTTCACGTTCGCCGTGGCCTGCGCCCTGGCGGTCGGCCAGAGCAACGGCAAGAAGGTGCTGGCCTACTCGACCATCGCCAACCTCGGCCTGATTGCGGCCTGCGCGGCGCTGAACACGCCGCTGGCCTTCGCGGCCGCCCTGATGCTCCTGATCTTCCACGCGGTCACGAAGGCGCTGCTGTTCCTGTGCGTCGGCACCATCGAGCAGTCCATCGGCAGCCGGCATATCGAGGACATGGGCGGCATTCTCTTCAAGATGCCGCTGACCACGAGCGTCGCGATCGTCGGGATGGTGTCGATGATGGCGCCTCCCTTCGGCATGCTGGTCGCCAAGTGGATGGCCATCGAGTCCGCCATCGGGTCGCCGGTCGTGCTGATGCTGGTCATCATCGGCAGCGCCCTGACGGTGTTCTTCTGGGCCAAGTGGCTGGGGCGGATCACGACCACGTCCTACCACGAGCACTACACGATCGAGAAGGTCGGCCCTTCGCAAAGCGGGGTTCTGGTGGCCCTGGCCCTGGCCGTCCTGGCCGGCTCGCTGTGCGCCATGCCGATCTACCATTTCGTGGTCAAGCCGATCAGCCTGGCCGTGTTCGGCGCGCTCGGCAGCACGCCCGACCTGATGACGATGCTCGACTCGGTGGAGGCCTTCATGGCCTGGCCGATCATGGTGGTCCTGGGGATGGTGCTTCTCGCACTCGGCATCTCGTCGCTGGTTTTCCGGCGCAGCCAGCTGCGGCTTCCGTACCTGTGCGGCGAAAACGTGCCGGACGGCGCCTTCAGCTTCGAGTTCCGCAGCGTGGCCGACGGCGTGAGCAAGGCGCTCGTCAACAGCTACTACCTGTCCCCCGTTCTCGGCGAACGCAACATCACGGCCTGGTGCAACCCCGTGGCCGCGATCCTGATCCTCACCCTGTTTGGAGTGCTCATCCCCTGACCATGAACCACCCCCCCTACATGCTGATCTGGCTCGTCCTGCTGGCGCCCCTCTGGGGAGCCCTGTTGTCCGGCCTCGACCGCAAGATCACGGCCCGCATCCAGGGCCGCGTCGGGCCGCCGGTCCTGCAGCCGTTCTACGACACGCTTAAGCTGCTCCGCAAGACGCCGGTGCTGGTCAACCGCATCCAGATCGTCTACGTCTACATGCACCTGGCCTTCATGGTGCTGGCGTTCCTGCTGCTCGTGCTCGGGCAGGACAGCCTGATGTTCCTCTTCGTGATGGCCTTCTCGACGCTGTCGCTGGTGCTGGGCGGCATGTGCGTGCGCTCGCCCTACAGCCGCATCGGCAGCCAGCGCGAAATCCTGCTGATGGTGGCCTACGAGCCGATCCTGATCCTGCTCATGATCGGCCTGTACAAGGTCAGCGGCAGCTTCCTGCTCGGCGCGGCCCTGGTGTCGGCCAAGCCGCTCCTCGTCACGCTGCCCCTGCTGTTCGCGGCGTTCCTCGTGGTGCTCGCCATCAAGCTCCAGAAGTCGCCGTTCGACCTGGCCACCTCCCACCACGCCCACCAGGAGCTGGTCAAGGGGCTCACCCTCGAATACTCGGGCCCCTACCTGGCGCTGATCGAGATCGCCCACTTCTACGAGATGGCGATCCTGTTCTACATCGTGATGCTCTTCTGGGCGACGAACGCCGCCATCGGCTTCTCCCTGGCGTGCGCCAGCTTCTTCCTGATGATTCTTGTCGATAACGCCTTCGCCCGCCTGACGACCCTGTGGACGTTCCGGTTCATGTGGACCGGAGCCCTGATGCTGGCGGTCACCAACATTCTCTGGCTGTATCTCCGCTGAGCCCAAGGAAATCCCCATGTCCGCGACGCCAAAACTGAGCAAGTCCCCCTGGGTGGTGCACTTCAACTGCAACAGCTGCAACGGGTGCGACATCGAGTTCGTGGCCTGCCTGACGCCCCTGTACGATGTCGAGCGGTTCGGCATCCTGCATGTCGGCAATCCCAAGCATGCCGACGTGCTTGTGGTCACCGGCTCCGTCAACCACCGCAACGCGCGCGTCCTCCGCAATGTCTACGACCAGATCCCCGACCCCAAGGTGGTGGTCGCCCTGGGTGTCTGCTCCTCCACCGGCGGCATCTTCGCCGAGGGCTACAACGTCCTGGGCGGCATCGACAAGGTGGTGCCCGTGGACGTCTTCGTGCCCGGCTGCCCCCCGCGCCCGGAAGCCATGATGGACGGCATCGTGAAGGCCGCCATCATCCTGGAGGCCAAGCGCTCGCATCCGGGCGTCGTGTCGGCCGCCAAGCCCCTCGTCGTCCGCACGCCCGCGCCCGTTCCCGCGCCGGCGGCCGCACCCCTTTCGCAGGAGACACCCAAGCCATGCTGACAAACGTGAAGGAGATTCCCGTCGCGCAACTGCATGTCGCGGTCTGGGAGTTGAAGCGGCAGCACTACCGTCTGGTCACCCTGACCTGCACGGACCTGGGCGACGCCCACGACGTGCTGTATCATTTCGACAAAAATTACGAGCTCCAGCACCTGCGCGTGCGCATCCCGCGCGGTGAGGCGCTGCCCAGCATCACCGAGCTCTTTTTCGCCGCAGTGCTGGTCGAGAACGAAATCCAGGACCTGTTCGGCCTGACCGTGACCGGCATGGTGGTGGACTTCAAGGGGCGCTTCCTGCTGTCCGAGGGCGCGCCCGCGGCGCCGCTCAACAAGCGGGTCGGCATGGGCGTCGACATCCGCGCGAAAACGTCCGCCCCGGACGGAGGCAAGGCATCATGATCCGCCGCAATATCATCCCCTTCGGACCCCAGCACCCCGTCCTGCCGGAGCCCATCCAGCTCCGCCTGGTGATGGAGGACGAGAAGATCGTCGAGGCCCTTCCCGTGCTCGGCTACGTGCACCGCGGCCTCGAGAAGATCGCCGAGAAGAAGGACTTCATCCAGAACGTCTACCTGGTGGAGCGCATCTGCGGCATCTGCAGCTTCATGCACTCGCAGAACTACTGCCAGGGCATCGAGTCGCTCATGGGCGTGACGGTGCCGGACCGCGCCCGGCACCTGCGCGTGTTCTGGGCGGAAACGCACCGCATCCACAGCCATCTGCTGGCCCTCGGGCTGCTGGCCGACGCCTTCGGGTTCGAGAACCTGTTCATGCAGCTCTGGCGGACGCGCGAGATTTTCATGGACATCATGGAGCAGACCGCCGGCGCGCGCGTCATGCTGGGCGTCTGCTGCATCGGCGGCGTGCGCAAGGACATTTCGCCCGAGCAGGCCGTCGCCGTCTTCAAGCAGTTCGACAAGGCGGAAAAGGAGTTCAACGAAATCCTGCCGGCTCTCGTCAACGACTATAGCGTCAAGCAGCGCATGGTCGGCGTGGGCGTGCTGCCCCGGGAAAAAGCGCACGAGCTGGGTGCCGTCGGCCCGGTGGCCCGTGCCAGCGGCCTCGGCATGGACCTGCGCGAAACGGGCTACGCGGCGTATGGCGAGGTGGATTTCAAGAAGATCGTCGAAGGCGAGGGAGACTGTTACGCCCGGACCCTCGTGCGCGTCAAGGAGCTCTACGAGTCGCTGCGCATGGCGCGGATGGCGCTGGGCAGGGCGCCCCAGGGGCCGCTGGCCGAGCCGTTCAAGGGCAACCCCGACGGCGAGACCCTGGCCCGGATCGAGCAGCCGCGCGGCGAGCTGAATTTCTACATCAAGGCCAACGGCACGAAGAACCTGGACCGGTTCCGCGTCCGCACCCCCACCTTCGCCAACCTGCCGCCCCTGCTGCACATGCTGACGGGCTGCCAGCTGGCCGATGTGCCGGTGATCGTGATCTCCATTGACCCCTGCATCAGCTGCACGGAGCGGTAATCCATGTTCACCATGCTCACCAACATCTTCAAGAACCTCGGGCGCAAGCCGGCCACGCGCTGCTATCCCGCCGAGGTCCGCGAGGCGCCCGCCGCGTCGCGCGGCCATCTGGACATCGACATCGAGAAGTGCATTTTCTGCGGCATCTGCCAGAAGCGCTGCCCGGCCAACGCGCTGGCCGTTTCGAAGGACCCGAAGTCGTGGTCCGTCAACCACTACGCCTGCATCATCTGCGGCTATTGCGTGGACGCCTGCCCCAAGAAGTGCCTCGTGATGAAGAGCGAGTATTTCAAGCCGTAGCCGGAACGCCTCTTTGATATATTTCATCGTATCGCCATGTCGCACGGGTCAGGAGACCCGTGCCACTTCCATTCGCGAGAAAGCCGCTTTCCATCCAACCAGTGGCACGGGTCTCCTGACCCGTGCACCCTTGCTGGTACGCGCAGATCGTCGCGGCGGCTTGCGTGGCGGGATGCCGCCATCTGCTGATCAAGGATTTACAGGACGGGCAGGTCCTGGCCGGCGTTCCGGTCATCAACCCGTTCGCTCCCGGAGCTGAGGAATCATTACGGCTCTGAATCGGCGGCGGCCTTCCATGGCAGGCGATCGGGTGGGCAAATCCGTAGAGACGATATCCGATGAAGCATGGGGCCGCAGGACAACTTCATGCGCGAGGTCGCCGGCATCACGCTCGAGCATTTCGGCCCGGCCTCGCGTTCTGAAGCGTCTGGACGGACGCCTTCTTTGTGTTCCGATTCAACCGGACTCCCCATGCTTCAAGAGTAAACCTGAGACGATAGGGCGCGTTCCGTGCCGGGCGGAATTGATGACAATAGGTAGACAATAGGCAGACGTTATGCTAGGGTATTCCCATGGAAACGGTCCGATGGGATGAGAGGAAGAACAGTTGGCTGAAGCAGCATCGTGGCGTTTGTTTCGAGCAAGCCGCCGTCTGCCTGGCGTCGGAGCGTGTGCTCGATGTCATGGATCATCCAAACCAGGATCGCTACCCGGGACAGAAATTGGCTGTGATCGAGATCAACGGCTACGCGTATCTGGTCCCGTACGAGCATGCCGGTGAGGAGATTCTTCTTAAGACCATGATCCCGAGCCGGAAGGCAACTCAGAAATATATCGGAGCAGGAAAATGAAGAACATGAAGCTTGATCGAGAAGAGAAGGAGCTTCTGGCGTCCTTTGAACGGGGCGAATGGACATCAACGCGCACCCGTAAGGCGGAGATTTCCAGACTTGGTGCCGCAGCGCGCACGACGTTGCGCAAGAACAGGCGCATCAATATCCGCCTTTCGGATCGCGATGTCATCGGCTTACAGGCTAAAGCGGCAGAAGAGGGTATGCCGTATCAGACATTGATCGCGAGTGTCCTTCACAAATACCTTACCATGAGTCTGGGGATGAAGGAGACGGGATGGCCGAGCACGGCATCGCTCCGTCCCGCCAACCCGCGGCGGGTTGGCGTCAAGTGAACGCTGACGTTGGAACGATCGTTGTGCCGGAACGGCACGGAGGCCGGGCGGCTCGCGGCCATCAAGAAGGCCCAATCCTGGTGGAATACGGAGGGCAAGGCGACATACACCTTCGACTACATCGAAGCGAAGAGGGCACCCGCGAATCCCGCGCCATTTTAAAACCAGGCCCAGACCAGCGCGGTCGGGATGATCTGCATGGTGGCGTTGTCCCACCCGTGCGGCGACACCGCTTCGGCGAAGGTGCTCGCGGCGGCGATGGCCAGCACCAGGGGGATTCCGGAGGCGGTCAGCGTGAGGTGGGGCGACAGGGCGGCGGCCGTGAAGAGGGCGGCCGCGGACATGACAAACACGGCGGCCGAGCCTTCCAGGCTCCGGGTGGCGGGAACCGACGAGAGCGAGCGCACCCGGTAGCGGTGCTTCCCGAACCGCGTTCCGACCGGCTCCCCGATGGCGTCCCCCAGGCCGGTGACCAGATAGCCGGCCACCGCCAGCGGGCCGAACAGGATGTTGCTGACCAGCCCGCCGGCCAGCGTGGTGAAATAGGGCATCAGGATGAAATAGGTCCGGTGCGGCTCGTCCTTTTCCCGGGCCATCGCTTCATATAGAAAGTTCCCGCGCCCCCGCCAGACGGCGAAGAAGACGGCGAGGCTGCACATGCCGCCGAAGAGGCAGACGGACGACGTGCCGGAGCGCCATTGGAGCGCCGCCACGGTGCCGAAAATCAGGAAGTGGAACGTTTTCCGCGTATAGCCGGTGCGCACGCCTCTCCGCTTCAGCCAGCCGGCGAACGCCAGGCAGGAAAACGCCCACGCCAGCCCGAGTGGCGCCCCGATGGCCAGCTCCCGCCACGTCGGCAGGTTGTCCGCGAAGAATGCGAGGAATCGCTCCAGTAGCAGGGTCATGGCTTGTCCCCGGAATAGAAAACATTGCCCTTCTTTGTGAAAAAGGAGGGAGCGCCGCCCGGACGGGCCGCTTTCCCGAGGATTTCCCGGATCGCCGCCAGGTGGGCTGGCGTGATGGTAGTCCGCTCCGTCTTGATCCCCTTGTCGGCCTTGATCCAGGTCTTGTAGTCCGCGCAATCCCCGTCCTTGAACGGGAACAGCCAGCCCTTGAGCCCGGAGGCCAGGAGGCCCACCGAGAAGGGCTTCAGGGAATAGCGGCAGAGCACGAGGAGGACGGTGGAAAAGCGGCCTTTCTTCAGCGCCGGCTCATACAGGTCGAGCAGGATGTCCCGGGCGGAGGTCATGATGTAGAAGGCGCTGCCGGTTTTCAGCGCCAGCAGGCCGAGTTCCCGGAGGACGCATGAGCGGCAGCTGTCGGGAATCGCCGCCCCGTCCGTTTCGTTCAGCCCTTCTAGCCACTGGCAGTCGTGGTTGAAGCGGCCGGAGGGGCAGGGCGGATCGAGCGGTTTCAGGCAGAACCCGGCCCCCACAAGCGCTTTGGCGTCGGGGAAGCAGGCGGCCTTCGCCGGGTCAGGCACCGCCACCGGGGTCTTTGAAAAATCGATTGAGCCGCTCCGGAGCACCGCCGAGGCCGTCCGGAAGGGATGCGGCAGGCCGATGCGCAGCATGAACTGCCAGCCGTATTCCCGGAAAAGGCTATTGAAGTTGAATATCCACATAATGGCGACAATCAATCCGGAAAGTATACGGCATGAAGAGGGCCGGCGCCATCTTTTTGGACTGGCAAGAGAGGCGGGTTGCCCAGCGGGGGTGCGGCGTTTCGGCACGATCTGGCGGACGTTTTGGCGCGCTGGGGCCACCCAACGCGGCTTCGCGGCCGGGAGGCCAGCTCGCCACGTCGCGCGGCCCCATCATCGCCAGAACGCCTCGCCATATCGTGCGGATCGAAACGCCGCACCCGACTAGCCCTCGCTCGCCCTGGCCGAAGCGGCTCGGGCGGCTCGCGATGGTCCCCGTAAAGTGCCCGCAAAGCACGTTGTTGCTTAAGAATGGGGGCGTTTCTTTGGGAACCCGCTGGATGTCTGCCTGTCCTTAGGCGAGGATTTGGGCCATCTTTTTGGGCCAGGCGCCCTGAAAAGTCATTTTATCTTGAAAATCAGGGCATGGCGGGAGAAAATACGGATTTGCCGGGAGAAAGCATGAAGGTGACGGTCCAACCCAGTCAGGCGCTTCGCGGAACCCTCGTTCCGCCGGGTGACAAATCCATTTCCCACCGCGCCATCCTGTTCGCCGCCATGGCCACCGGCACGAGCGTGATCCAGCACCCGCTCATGTCCGGCGTCACCCTGCCGCTGCTGACGGCGATCCGCGAGTGCGGCGTGCCGTGGACATTCGAGGACGACCGGCTCACCATCGAAGGGCCCGGCCTGCGCCGCTGGCAACCGCCCGAGGAGCCGCTCGACTGCGGCAATTCGGCCACCACGATCCGCCTCCTCGCGGGCGCGCTGGCCGCCGCCGGCGCCTCGGCCGTGCTGGACGGCTCCGCCGGCCTGCGCAAGCGGCCCATGGACCGCCTGCTCGAGCCCCTGCGCCTGATGGGCGTCCCCATCCATGGCTCCGAGGGGGACCGCGCGCCCCTCACCCTCCAGGGCCACCCCTCCGAAATGCGCCTGCTCAATCCCGTCATCCGCCTTCCCGTGGCCAGCGCGCAGGTGAAGACCGCCGTCCTGCTGGCCGGGTTCGCGGCCGAAGGCGTTCTGGAAGTGCACGAGCCCAGCCTCTCCCGCGACCATACCGAGCGCATGCTGCGCGGCATGGGCGTCAAGGTGGAGACCACGATCACGCCCGCCGGGGAAGCGGTGCACCGGCTGACCCCGCCCGCCGGCCCCCTGCCGCCGCTGCGGCTGACCGTGCCCGGCGATATGTCGTCCGCCGCCTTCCTGATCGTGGCCGCCCTGACCACGCCCGGGTCCGATATCCGCATCAGGAGCGTGGGCCTCAATCCCGGCCGCACGGGGCTGCTCGATGCGCTGCTCGACATGGGCGCGGATATCACCGTGGAAAACCGGCACGAGATCTGCGGCGAACCGGCCGGCGACCTGGTGGTCCGGCACTCCGCCCTGAAGGGCATCCGCATCTCCGGCGAGCGGGTGGTGCGGATGATCGACGAATTTCCCGTTTTCGCCGTGGCCGCCGCGCGGGCCGAAGGCCGCACCGAGGTGCGGGAGGCCCGGGAGCTGCGACACAAGGAAACCGATCGCATCGCCGCGCTGCGCCTCGAGCTGGGCGCCCTGGGGATCGCGATGACCGAATTCGACGACGGCTTTGCCATCGAGGGCGGGCGGCCCATCGGCGGCGGGACCGTGAACGCCCGGGGCGACCACCGGCTGGCGATGAGCCTGGCTGTCGCGGGCCTGTCCGCCTCGGAGCCGGTCATCATCGACGGGGCGGAAATGGTGGCCGAATCCTACCCGGGCTTTTTTGATGAACTGGCCCGCCTGGGCGCCCGGATCGGGACATGACGCCCGCGCCGTCAAACGGGGAAGCGAATCGCGTTTGGAAACTGGGGCTCACGGGATGGCCGCTGACCTTCAGCCTGTCGCCTCCCATCCACGAGGCCGCCCTGCGCCAGAACGGATTGCGCGGCGAATACCGCTTGCTTCCGGTCGAGCCGGGACCGGCGCTGACGGCGGGCTTGCGGGCCCTGGTGGAGCGGGTCCGGAGCGGGGACCTGGCCGGGTTGAATGTGACGATTCCCCACAAGGAGGCGGTGCCGCCGCTGCTGGACGGCCTGACTCCGCTGGCCGCCGAGATCGGCGCCGTGAATACGCTGTTTGTGCGCGAGGGCCGGGTGCTGGGCGACAATACCGACGCCGACGGGTTCATGGCCGATCTGGTGCGCTGGTCCGGGGAACTGGGTCGCACCTGGCTGGCGGGAACGCCGGTGCTGATGCTGGGCGCCGGCGGCGCCTCGCGCGCAGCCGCCTATGCCATGTGCCGGGCGGGCTGGCGGGTGACCCTGTCCGCGCGGCGGATCGAACAGGCCGCCGAGCTGGCCGGCTGGCTGGGGATGCGGGGGCTGCCCGGCACGGCGGCGGCCTGCGCGCTGTCGGCCGACGGCCTGCGGGATTGCGCGCCGGCGCTGGTGGTCAACACCACGCCGCTGGGCATGGGGCAGCAGGCGGCGGAGAGCCCGTGGCCGGAAGGGCTCGATTTTCCTTCTGGCGCCGCCGTGTACGACATGATTTATTATCCGCGTGAAACTCTGCTGGTGAAGCGGGCAAAGGCGGCGGGCTTGCCCGCCACGGGCGGGCTGGGCATGCTGATCGAGCAGGGGGCCTTGGCGTTTACCCGGTGGACGGGATGTGCGGTCGAAAGGAAGGACCTATGGCAGGCGTGCGGTTACTGACAGCCGGGGAGTCGCATGGTCCCGCTTTGACCGGGATCCTGGACGGCATTCCCGCGGGGCTCGCCCTTGACGAGGCGATGCTCAGGCGCGATCTGGCCCGGCGCCAGAAGGGCGCGGGCGCGGGCGCCCGCATGGCGATGGAGCAGGACGCCGCGACGATCCTGTCCGGCGTGATGGCCGGCCGGACAACCGGCGCGCCGATTTCCCTGCTGATTGAAAACCGGGACCATGCCAACTGGAAGGGGAAGGCCGTGGCGCCCCTGACCACGCCCCGGCCCGGCCACGCCGACCTGGCGGCCGCGCTCAAATACGGCCATGACGACTTCCGCAAGGCGCTGGAGCGCGCCTCCGCCCGCGAGACCGCGGTGCGCGTGGCGGCCGGCGCCGTCTGCCGCCAGCTCCTGGCCGAATTCGGAATCCGCGTGGGCGGCTATGTCTCCTCCATCGGCTCCATCACGGCGTCGCTCGAGGCGCTGTCGTTCGAGGAGCGGATCGCCAAGGCCGACCCCATGACGGGGTGCCCTGATCCGGTCGCTTCGGCTGCCATGGCGGAGGCCATCGCCGCCGTGCAGAAGGTGGGCGAGAC
>CAYZVY010000039.1:3631-24247 GCA_964481675.1 uncultured Verrucomicrobiota bacterium | reverse complement strand
GCCCGAAAGCCTCGGACCTGCTGGCCGCCATGGGCCCCGGCTGCCTCGTCGTCGTCCATCCCGGCGGGGAGCCGACCCTGGACCAGGCCGAATCGATCCGGGATCAGGCCCGGCGCCATGGCGCGGCCTGGCTGGCCGGCGTGGGCGGCGGCAGCGTGCTGGACCTCGCGAAAGCCGCGGCCGGCCTTTTCCATGAAGCCGGAACCGTGGCCGCCGTCCATGCGGGGCAACCGGTCCAGCGGGCGGGCATCCCCTTTGTGGCCGTCCCCACCACAGCCGGTACCGGGGCGGAAGCCACACCCAATGCCGTGCTGACCGATGGGCGCACCGATCTCAAGAAATCGATCCGCGACGATCGTTTCATGGCGGCGGCCGTCATCCTGGATAGCGGCCTGCTGGCCGGCAGCCCTGCCGCCGTCATCGCCCACGCGGGCATGGACGCCTACACCCAGGCGCTGGAAGCCGGGACCAGCCGCAAAAGCACGGACTGGAGCGAAGCCACCGCGCGGACCGCCATCCGCCTGATCGCCTCGTCCCTTCCGGCCGTGCAGGCGGATCCCGCCTGCGGCGAGGCCGACTCCCTGATGGCCGGCAGCTACCTCGCGGGCGTGGCCCTGGCCCAGGCGCGGCTGGGCGTGGTGCATGGCCTGGCCCACCCGCTGGGTGCGTTCTACCACCAGCCGCACGGCCTGGTGTGCGCCGCGTGCCTGACCGCCGCCCTGGAATTGAACCGGCCCGACATGGGTCCGGCCTACGACCGGTTTTCCCGGGCTGTTGGCGGCGACCTGGCCGGCGTGACGGCGGACCTGATCGCCCGCCTCGGGATCCGCAACCCGTTCAAGGGACAGCCCCTCATCCGCCTGCCGGAGATTGTGGAGCAGACGTTATCCTCCGGCTCCACGCAGGCCAATCCGAAGACCATCGGCAAAGCCGAAATAGACTGGCTGCTCGCCCGCCTCTTCCGGCCCTGATTGCGCCGGGATGCGCCGCCCCTATTTACATCCGCCGGCGAGCCCTGTACCATACCCCGCATGTCCGATCTCCTTCTATTCGTCCAATTGCCCCAACTGGACAACCTGGTCACGGGAGAGCATGAAAACCTCTACCTGGCTGCGGCTTACCTGGAATGGGCGGTGCAGCGCTCGCCCCTGACCGCGGATCTGGAGACCGCCCGCCTGCCGCCGGAGCTGGACCTCGCCTCGGACGACATCCTCGTCAAGACCATCGTAGACCGCCGGCCCCGCTTCGTGGCCTGCACGGTTTACCTGTGGAACATCGAGCGCACGCTGGCCATCATGCGCCGGGTCAAGCGGGCGCTGCCGGCGACCACCATCCTGCTGGGAGGCCCCGAGCTGGCGCGCGCGCACCCCCTGCTGGCCCGCCCGGGCCCGGCCGACATTCTCGTGATCGGCGAAGGCGAGCGGGTCCTGCCGGCCTTTCTCCAGGGCCTTCGCGGCGGAGCGCTCCCGGAATTCGCCTGCGCGGCCGTGCGGCGGGGCCGCTCCTATGCCTGGGGAAAATCGGTGCCCGAGGAGATCTCCCTGGCGCGCGAGCTGCCGCCGCCGGACTGGCCCGGGCTGGCGCCGGACGCCCGCGGCATGGCGTATGTGGAGACCTCCCGCGGCTGTCCCATGCATTGCACCTACTGCCGCTACCACCAGCTGCGCCGCACGCTGAGCCTGCTGGAACCGGCCGCCATCGCGGCGCGGGTGAAGGCGCTTCGCGACAAGGGCGCCCGCGAAATCCGCTTCGTGGACCCCACGTTCAACGCCCATCCCCGGTTCACGGAAACGCTCCGCCTCCTGGCGGACGTGAACCGGGACCGCCGCCTCGCCTTTTTCGCCGAACTCCGGGCCGACCGGCTGACGGCGGAACAGGCCGACCTGCTGGCCGCCGCGCGCTTCACGGACATCGAGGCGGGCGTGCAATCGCTGGAGCCGAAGGTGCTGGAGGCGATCGGCCGGCCGTCGGACCCGCTCAAGACGGGAGACGGCATCCGGCGCATGGCCGCGCGCGGCATCCGGGTGACGATGGACCTGATGATCGGCCTGCCGTTCCAGACCCGGGCCGACGTGGACCGCTCCCTGGACTGGGCGCTCGGCTTCCCCCGCTCGGTCAACATCCAGTGCATGCACACGCTGCTGCTGCCCGGCACCATCCTGCGCAGGCAGGCCATGCGGTGGGGCATCAAGGCCGACCCGCTGCCGCCGTACGCGGTCCTGGAAACACCCTGGATGAGCCGCGCGGACCTGCTGGCCGTGGAAGACCGGCTGGCGTCCGAGGAGCGCCTGCGGACCGATACGCCCACGGGGCGGTTTGTGGGCCGGTCGCTTCCCGAGCTGTTCCCAAAACCGGTCATCATCCCGGTGCCCTGGCCGTCGGACGCCGTGCTTCCCGCGGGCCCCCGCCAGGCGCGCCAGGCCTGGGTATTCCGCGGAACCGGGCTCTTCGAGCACGCGCCGCGCCTGGCCGCGCTAATCGGGAAAGCCATCCGCCATTCCCCTCACACGCTCTGGCAATTCGTCCTGGAACCGGAGACCGAGGAGCCGCTGGACCTGCTGGACACCCTGGCCGACGCGATCCGGAGCGAGCCGCCCATGATCGTGGACCGGTATGCCAGCGTCTCGCTGCGCGGCCTGATCGCCTCGCGCCGGCTGTTCATCCGCCTCCGCCGGGGCCGCGCCTACGATCCCGACTGGATACGCGCGGCGCGGGACTGCCTGGAAGCCTCGTTTTTCTGAAACGCCGGGCCGCTCATTTCCAGCCCTGGGCGTCCTTCAGCAGGCGCCGGGCTTCCGCCTCGGTCTGCGTCCCCGTGCCCACGAACGAGCCGGCCCAGCCGAATTCCCGGAGAAATGGTTCCACCAGGGAAGGCTTGTTGCCCAGCACCAGGGCGGATTTTCCGGCGGCATACACCTTCTCCCACACCGGCTTCCACCACATGGGGTCGGCCGACCCCGGATTCGGGTAGCCGGGCGTCCACTGGATGGCGGTCAGGCTCTTCACCTTCAGGAGAGGCTCGAGGTGCGGAATGCATTTCGGCCCGTCCACGTGGAAGACCGAGAAATCGGCCCGCGCGCACTGCCGCTCCAGGTAGGGGCAGACGAACTCCTCGAACATGGCCGGCGAGATCATGGCGCTGAAATCGCACTGGGACTTGATCGTCCGGCCGGGCCCCCAGATCTGGAACGCAATGAACGCGTTCCCCTGCCGCTCGTCCTTGACCTTCTCGTAAAGCGGGTCAAAGGCCTTCCAGTAGATCGGGTCCAGGTCGTTCAGCAGCCGGTGGATCTCCTCCGGGCAGTCGAGCAGGTACGTCAGCAGCTCCTCCGTGCCCAGCAGCTCGGACAGGATGTCGAGCCCCTCGATCATATCCGGAATGCCCACCAGGTACTTGCCCGCGGCCGCCGCCTTCATCGTGTCGATCGCCCGCAGGGTCCACTGCCAGTAGGGATTAGCGGGGTCCAGATGCAACTGCGCCTTGGCCGGATCCTTGAACACCGGCTTGTACCAGACCGTGTCCGGCATGAACACCGGTTCGGAGCCCAGGTAGAGGTTGAGGTTGCCGGGGCCCAGGCCCGGCGTCACGTAGGGAAACGACACGCCGGCGGAAAACGTCCGGCCGCAGCGGGCCTCGTAGCGGCGCAGAATCGCCTCGACGTCCAGCCAGTTGTCGCGGGAATCGGCCGTCAGGGGCGGCCCCTTGGGAACGGGCAGCGGCTTCTCGCGCGGGGCCGTGACGGACAAAATGGGCCGGTGCGGCTCCTTGCGCAGCCACCAGGCGGTCAGCAGGTCGCGGATCTCATCCCAATCCTCATCGAAATAGGCCAGCTTCGTCATGCGCTTCCTCCTTGCGGCAGTTGGTCCGAAATCCTACTCTATCCCTTTGCGCTCCGCAAGAAAGGTTACACCCATGCGAGACTCCCTTCAGGCGGCCTACCGCAGGGCCCTGGAACCCTGGCCCCGCTTCGCCCGGAAGCACCTGTACAGCCCCGGCGCGGACACGCGCTGCTTCGGCATCGGCAGCCACGGCCACTGGTCCATGCAGGCGCACGACACCGCCTTCGCCGCCTTCGCCGCACTGGCGGCCGATCCTGAAACGGACCCTGCCCGCACCGGCTTTTCACGGGACGAACTGACCGCCACGGCCCTTGCCATGCTCCGCTTCACCCTCCGGAGCCACCACGCGGGCGGCGGCGCCTGCACCGATGGCCAGCCCTGGGGCCACTCCTGGATCAGCGCGCTCGGCCTCGAACGGATGATGCACGGCGCGGAAGCCCTGGACCCCCTGATGAAGCCCTGCCTGAAGGACGCGCTCCGCGCCGTCCTCTGCTCGGAGGCGGACTGGCTGCTGGCCGAATATCCGGTCAAGGCCGGCCTGGTGCAGGACAACAAGCCCGAAAGCAACCTGTGGAACGGCGCCCTGCTCCACCGGGCCGCCGCCCTGTATCCGGATGCCCCGCAAGCCGCGGCCTGGCGCGAAAAAGGAACCGTCTTCCTGCTCAATGCGATCTCCACGCCGGCCGACGCCTCGTCGGATCTGGTCATTGCCGGAAAGCCGCTGGCCGAACGCCATGTGGGCGCCAATTTCTTCCCGGGCTTCGCATGCAACCACCACGGGTACCTGAACGTGGGCTACATGGTCATCTGCCTCTCCAACCTCGCGATGTTCTACCTCGCCTGCCGCACAAAGGGCTGGCCCATACCCGAGGGACTGGAACACAACGGGCGGGAGCTGTGGCGGCTGGTCGCCTCCTGCACGTTCCCGGACGGGCGCCTCCTCCGGATCGGCGGCGACACCCGCGTACGCTACGCCTACTGCCAGGACTACGCCATCCCCATGTGGCTCTATGCGCAAGACCGGTTCGGAGATCCCTCCGCCGGGGCGCACGAGCGCGGCTGGCTCAGTCAGGTGGCCCGGGAACGCAAACGCCAGGACGACGGCTCCTTCATGGGCGAACGGCTGGCCCGCCTGGCCGCCGTGTCGCCCAACTATTACCTTAGGTTGGAGGGCGACAAGGCCTGCTCCCTCTCCATGGGACTCTACTGGCGCCGGGCGCTGCCGGATTTCCCGTCCGCCCCGCCCATACCGCTGGAACCGCCGATGAGCCGCTGGGAGGACGACTACCACGGAGCCTTCTTCCACCGCAGCCCGCGCCGCTTCGCCTCATGGGTCTGGGAGGCGGGGGAAAAGCCGCAGGGACTGTGCCTGCCGCCCGATGCCTCCGACTGGGCCGAATGGCGGACCAACCTGGCGGGCGAGGTGACGGGCGTCGGCCGCGTGCACACCCGCGCCATCCGGCGCCGCTCCGGTCTGGCATTCGACGGCGGGTTCATCACCGCCGGCCGCGCCGTCATCCAGACGTCGAACTTCATCTCTGAAGGCGACCTTCCGGAGGAGATCGCCTCGTTGGACCTCGTGTTCGCTGCCCTGCCCGACGAGGCGACCGTCATCGTGCTCCAGCGCGCCGTGGTTCCCCACCGCGTCTACCTGGGCGGTTGGAAAAGCCTGCTCCTGCAGATCGGCAACGACATCCAGAACGGCTTCAAACGGAGCTTCCACTGGGAAGGCGCGTCGGAAACCTGCCGGGCTATTCCGAAAAAGGAACAGCGTGACGTGCTGAACTCGGCCTGGGTCAACGTGGAGGATCGGATGGGCGCCGTTATCCTGTACGGGAGCGATTCGGTCATCCTGAACCGGCCGGCCCGGCGGCAGATCACGATCCGGAACACGCCGAACCAGCCGTTGGCGTCGGAAGGCGGCGGCACGCTGTATGCGGAGGAAATCCTGCTCCATGAGGAGCGCGGCATCCGCCCCGTCGAGGCGGGAACCGTGCTGTTCGACATCGGCTGCGCGCTGCGCTGCGGCGAAACGCACACGGAAACGGCGGCCCGGGCGCGGGCGCCAACCACCCTAGCGCACGCGGGCGCTGTCCGGTCCGTGACGGTGACCGGCGCCGATGGCATCCCCTACTGGCTCGCGGCCAACCTGGGCGACGAAGCCAGCACTGTGGCCACCCCGGCCGGTTCCTGGAAGCCGTGCGGCGTCGGCATGCCGGCCGTCGCGGATGGCCGCCTGGTTCTCGAACCGGGCCAGGCCGTGTTGCTGAAATAATCAAAACTCAACCAGAGCCGTAAACGCTGAAAAGCCGGCGCCGAAGGCGGCGAGCAGCCCCTTCCGCCCGGCGGGCGGGCGCCCGTGATCCAGGATGTCGCGCAGCACGAACAGGACCGAGGGCGAGGACATGTTGCCGTAGTTCTCGAAAATGCCGTAGGAGAAGCGGAGCGCCTCGCGATCCAGTTCCAGGGCCTTGGCTACTTCGGCCAGAACCACCGTTCCGCCCGGATGGACCGCCCAGCAGGCCATATCCTTTTTAGACAGCCCGTTCCGGGCCAGGAGGCGTGACGCCGCCTCCCCCGCCGTGCGCGCGCCAATGATCGGCACCCGTTTGGTCAGGTGGTTGCGCAATCGCCCCCCTTCCGTCCGGTAGCGCAAGTCCTCGCGGTATTGGGGACAGAGCGCCGTCTCGAAATCCAGCACCCGCGCCAGGCCGCCCGGCTGGTCGTCCGGCACGCGATCCAGGATGGCCGCGGCCGCGCCGTCGCCGAAGATGGAATTGCTCACCACCAGGTCCGGCTCATGGCAGGGAAAGATGGTGGCGGTGCAGATTTCCACGGCCACGCTGAGAATGGGGCCTGCCGTGCCGCGCGCCAGCATGCCGGCCGCCGCTTCGAGGTTCGGGATTGCGCCGCCGCAACCCATGCCCATCAGGTCCAGGAAATGAATCGACGTCCTGAGCCCCAGCTCCTCCGCGATATAGGAGGACAGCCCCGGGCAGAGGTAACCGGTGCAGGTGTTGACGATGAGGCCGCCGATGTCCCCGGCTTCCAGGCCGGCTTCGGCCATGGCGCGGCGGGCGGCGGCAACGGCCGTTGAGCGGCCGAACTTGAGAAACCGGGCCAGCAGGCGGTCGGGATCGGTTTCAAGGGCATCCGTCGTGGCATCCATCCCCAGGTAACGGCCCTTGATCTTGCCGTCGAGAAGAATTCGCCGATATAATTCCAGCTCGGCCGGTTTCAGGTTGAAATTCGCGGCGAAAAAGGCATACGCCTCCTCCTGCGTCGCATACAAGGGCGGAACGGCTGTTCCCAAACCTCTGAGGATCGTCTTCACGCGTGTGCTCCTGATTTGAACCGAACCCTGGCGGCAATCCGGAAACCGAAAGCCGGTTCGACGGAAACCGAAACATCGTCCAACCGTTCCAGCAAAGCAGTCAATTCGCCGACGGTAAAGCCGCGCCGGATGGAAAGCAAGGCGTCGTGCCGGACTCCCGCCGGCGCGCCTATCACGCCCAGCAGAAGGGCGGCCCCCGCCCACGCGAGGCGCGACCGGCGAAGGTCGTTGATCAGCACGCTGGCGCGCACCATGGCGCGGAGGCGCCCCAGCAGCTCCAGGATCCTCGCATCGCTGAAATGGTGAAAACACATGGATGCCACGGCGCCATCGTAGGGCTCGGGGGGTTGATGGACGAAGACATCCTCCTGGAGCAGGTCCACCGCCGGATCCGCCGCCCGGTCCAGGGCTTTGCGGGCAATGGCAACCGCCTGGCCGGACAGCTCCAGGCACGTGATCCGCAGCGGGATGCCGCTGGCGCGGGCCCACCGGCTCAGCGCCAGCGGAATGTCGCAGCTGCCCGACCCGATATCGAGCAGGCGGAAAGGCGCGCCGGTTTTCCGCGCCGCCGTTTCGGAGGCCAGGTAGCGCCGGACCACGCGGAGTCCCCCGAGGCGGGCATTCACCAGCGTCATGAACCGGTAGCTGGCGGCGGCCAGGGTCGGGTCGCAGTCCGGCCGGTCCAGGTATTCCGCTTCGGTGGCGCGGGATTCAAACACCCCAAAGCCCGCCCTTAAGCAGGGATTCGCCCAACTCCTCGTACCTGCGCAGCACCTCCCACCGGTGATCGGGCGGGATGGATACCGCTTTCGCCGCGATCCGCTCGCAATACCCGCAGGCCGTGCAATCGGTGGAGGCACAGTCCCGGTCGTGGAATCCGTCCAGGAATGTCTTCGGGATCTTCTTCGAGTCGATGGTGATCGGCTGCTCCGGCAGCGGCGAGAGCATCCCCTGGAGCCGGGCGAGGTCCAGCATCGCCTTCAGCCGCAGCGGATTGGCCTGGCGGGGCTTCAGGAAGTGGCGGAGCGACCAGAACGACTCCTGGCGGACGGATTCCTTGAAGCCGTAGGAGAGCAGCAGGTCCGCCAGGTTGCCGGTGTAGCGGCGCTCGCTGTACGCTTTCACGCGCCGCAGCAGTTCCGACGAGGGAATGCCGCGTTCCAGAATCTTGAACGTGGAGTAGCCCATCGCCTCATACACGGGCAGGTCCTCCGGCCGGATCCAAGCCGCCTTGATGAACTGCGAGGGATCCACCAGTCGGGCCCGTGAGCAGCGCATGAAGCAATAGTCGACGAAGAGCGTGCCGGAATCGTCGGACGCGTGGGCAAAGCCGTTCTGGTGATAGGTCTGCATGGGGCAGTTCAGGAGGCAGACATGGTTGGCGATCAGCTGCAGATCGCACGTGACCGCCTGGCGGATGGCGGCGAGGCGGGCGAAGTCGCGGTTGATCGAAAAACTTTCCAGCGTGATGGCGTCGGCCCCGAGCTCGACCCAGAAGCGGGCACGCCGGGGGGTATCGACCTGGGCATAGATGCCCACCTTCACGTGGAATGACGGAAACCGGCTCTTCACGAGCTCCAGGAGGAAGGGCGTGGAGACGGTGAGGCGGCGCACGCCCAGTTCGCCCAGCCGCTCCAACAGGGCGGAGGCCTTTTTCTGCCAGGGCTTCGTCCATTCGCGGTTGCCGAAGCAGGCGCCGTTCAGGAGATAATTGAAGGCGATATCCTGCTTGTCGAGAAGGCGGATATACTGCCGCAGGTCGGCTTCCGACAGGGGTGTGGCCATATACCGGGGGCGGCCGCCGCTGACGCCGTCGCCGGGGAACTTGCCGTACACCTCATCGACCGGATACGGGACCAGTTGCGGAATCAGGTCCGGATCGTAGTTCGCCGCAAGGGAAAACACGGTCGGGCGTAAAGCGGCGGGGACGGCGTCCATCGGCTTCGTTTCCATGCGCACCACCCTCCCGTTAGGTCACTCACCCCGCGGCAACACGGGATTTGTCATACATATCCTTTTTATAAGGGAACCGCAAGCCAATCCTTTTGAAAGATAGCCGCCGGGGAAAACCGGAAAAGAAGCAAAGCTTCTGGCATGGATCGAGTACGCGTACGAGTACGACGTACGATGTACGATCAGAGGTGGGTGGACCGTGAACCGTTGAACCGTGAACCCTTAACACCCTTCATTTCCACGCCGCGCTTGAGTTTCGCCGGACGGTCTGGCATGATAAATGTTTGGAGGATTCATGATCAAGGCATGCGATTTGGAGAGCGGCAGCGTCGTCAAGTTCAACGGCATCCCGCATATCGTGGAAAACGTCCAGGTTCAGTCCCCGTCAGCGCGGGGAGCGGCCACGCTTTACAAAGTGCGCTTCCGGAACATGCAGAACCGGAGCAAGCTCGACAAGACGTTCCGCGGGGACGATCCCCAGGAAAACTGCGAAGTCGAGAAGCGCCAGGTCCAGTTCCTCTACGAAAAGGACGACCGGTTCGAATTCATGGACACGGTCGACTACAACCAGTTCGCCATGTCCCGCGATGACATCGCCGACGCGGTGCCGTTCCTGGTCGAAAACATGGAGGGCATCATCGCGCTGATGTCGGACGACAAGGTGCTGGGCATCGAACTGCCGCCCTCCGTCGAACTGGACGTGGTGGAATGCGACCCATCCATCAAGGGCGCCTCCGCCACGGCCCGCACGAAGCCGGCGAAACTATCCACGGGGCACATGATCCAGGTTCCCGAATACATGGCCGCCGGGGAGCGGGTGCGCGTCGACACCCGGACCGGCAAATTCCTCTCGAGGGCCTGAACCGGATGCATCCGCTCGAACTGTTCCAAAGCCGGTCGGCCGCCACGCTGATCGGCATCGCCCTCTGCGTCCTGCTGCTGGGCATGAGCAAGGGCGGCTTTCCGATCCAGTCCATCTCGCTGCCGTTCCTGATCCTGATCTGGCCCAACCAGATGGAGCCGGCGAAGGAAGCGGTAGCCTTCCTGCTGCCCCTGCTCTGCGCCATGGACATCGTGGCCATGCTGTTTTACTGGCGCCATGTCCGGTGGGATCGCATCCTGAAGGCCGCCCCCGGGGCCGTGGCCGGCGTGGCCGTGGCCAGCCTGCTCTTCTCCAACAGCGAGCACCCGCTCGTGCCGGTGCCGGACCGTGCGCTGCAGCTGTGCGTCGGCATCCTCGGCCTCTCGTTCGTGCTCTACCAGGTCTCGCGGCGCTGGATCCTGGCCCGGATCGGCGGCGGCAAACCGCTGGTCCCGGGATGGAAACTGGGCACCGTGGCGGGGTTGGGCTGCGGCATCACCTCCACCATCGCGCACGCCGCCGGGCCGGTCAGCCAGATGTATTTCCTGCCCCAGAAGCTGCCCAAGATGGAACTGGCGGGAACCCTGTGCGGGTTTTTCTTCGCCCTGAACGCCGTGAAGCTGATCCCCTTCGCCTGGCAGGGGAGGCTGACCGCCGAGACCCTGTCCATGGGCGTCCTCATGCTGCCGGTGGTGCCCGTGGGCGTGGGGTTAGGCTACGGGCTGGTGCGGCTGCTGAAGGAAGCGCACTACATCCTCTTCATCTACAGCCTGCTCGGCATCAGCTCCGTCATGCTGCTCTGGAAGGCCCTCGGCTCTCACTGAATCCGGGCCGCCTCCTCGATGGCGATCCGGGCCCACTCATGCAGGCGGTCGAGGCGGCCGTTCAGCGTCTGCAATTCGCGCAGCACGATCTGCACATGGCAGCCCTTCAGCTGGCCCAGCCCGTCCCGCAGCGCCTTGCGCAGGGCGGCCGCGTCGGGCGCGTGGACCACGTCGGTCGCCTTCTGCCGCCACATGATGACATGCTTGTCCCCCACCCGCTCCACCACTTTACTTAAATCGGTCCAGGCGCTGCACACGAAGATCCGCAGGTTCGGGATCGACAGCACGCCGTCGATCTTGTGCGTCAGGTTTTCGCAGCATCCGTAGGCCACCCGCCCGAAGCGGGCGAACAGGGGCTTCTGGTAATCCAGGAGGAATTCCTCCCACATCGCGGGCGACACCGGATCCAGCTCCTGGCTGTTCGCCATGCACCAGAGATTGGCCAGCCCCGCGCCGCCACCGGCACGGACCGGCCCGAACGGGTCGCTGCAGGTCATGGGCTCGTCGTGATTGGTCGTCAGCAGGCCGGTCGCCTCGGCCGCATCCATGGCGGCCAGCGTGGCCTTCTGCAGATAATCCATCAGCCGGTGCACCAGCGGCGGATCGTCCAGCATGTCCATCAGCAGCGGCGTGAGGCCCCGCAGCTCGGCCGCGGTCGTGCAGAGGGTGGCGCCCAGCGGCGGATTCATGCGAAGCCGCGTTGGCAGCAGATCGCCCGCGGCGGCTTGCGCCGCGGCCAGCGCGCGGTCCGTGGCGCCGCGGTCGAACACGAACCGGGGAAACGCCAGCTTCGACAGGTCCGCCGCCTCCTTCAAGGGCGGGTCGTAGAGCCAGGCCCCGCCCTTCTCCGCGGGCCGGTGCTTGCCAATGTCCATGCCCCAGACGGTCGGCGGATCGATTGACCAGCGCGCCCCGACATCCAGGAACCCGCTCACGGGCGAGTCGTCCCCGATCTCGTCCTTGATCAGGATTTCGCGGAGCTGCCTTTCCAGCGCGCGCAGGCCGGGGTCCCGGCAGACCAGGGAGGCATCCGGCAGCAGTTCCTGCCAGGCGGCGACGGGGCGGCACCAGACCGGCGGGCGGTCGGACTTCCGCAATTCGTTCACGTCGCGCCAGCGGCGGCGGATGGCCGCCTGGCGGGGCGTGCGGGCGATCTCCGCCACGCGGGCCGCCAGGCGGCGGATGGCGTCGCGCTCCGTCACGGCGACACCTTCGACACGGATTCGCCGGAACCGGACGCCGCGGCGCCGGCCGGGGTGTCGCGCTCCTGCAGCAGCACGTTCACCGCATCCAGGAAGGCGCGGATGCTGGCTTCCACGATGTCCGTCGAAAGCCCGCGTCCGTTATAGACGCGCCCGCCGCAGCGCACCTTGAGGGTCGCCTCGCCCTGGGCATCCTCCCCGCCGGTCACGGCGCCAAGGGAGAAAGCCTCCAGCTTGAGCTCCAGGCCCAGCATCTCCCCGATCGCCTTGAACGACGCATCGATCGGGCCGTCCCCGATGGCCACATGCTCGAGGAGCGCCCCGTCACGGGACAGCCGGACGGTGCTGGTGGCGGTGATGGTGTTGCCGGAATTGACGATAAACCGGTCGAGCTTGACCCGCTCCACGGTCACCTGCCCGGCCTGCTGCCGGGCCAGGGCCTCGAGGTCGGCGTCGGAAACGACCTTCTTGCGGTCGGCCAGCTCCTTGAACTGGGCGAAGAGCACCTGGATGGCGGCCTCGGAAAGCGGGAACCCGAGCTCGGCCAGCCGCGTTTCGAACGCATGGCGGCCCGAGTGCTTGCCGAGCACCATCCGGTTGCGGGGGAGCCCGATCGATTCGGGGGTCATGATTTCGTAGGTGCCGGCGTGGGCCATGACGCCGTGCTGGTGGATGCCGGCCTCATGGGCGAAGGCGTTCTCGCCCACGATCGCCTTGTTCGCCTGCACGCGCGAGCCCGTGGCGGTGACCACGCAGCGGCTGGCGTTGTAGAGGCGGGTCGTATCGATGGAGCAGGTCACGCCGGGGAAGCAGTCGGCCCGCGTCCGGAGCCCCATGACCACCTCCTCGAGCGCGGCGTTGCCCGCCCGTTCGCCGATGCCGTTGATCGTGCACTCGGCCTGTTCGGCGCCGGCCCGGATGGCGGCCAGGGTATTGGCCACGGCCAACCCGAGGTCATTGTGGCAATGCACGGCAATCCGCGCGTGGCAGACATTCGGCACCCGGTTCATGATGTCGGCGATAAACCCGCCGAACTGGTCGGGCATGGCATAGCCGACCGTGTCGGGAATATTGACAACCACGGCGCCGGCCTTGATGACCCCTTCCACCACGCGGCAGGCGAAATCGGGCTCGCTCCGGGTGGCGTCCTCCAGCGAAAACTGCACTTCCGGGCAGAGGTTGCGGGCGTATTTGACCATCTTCACCGCCTGCTCGTACATCGCCTCGGGCGTCAACTTGAGCTTGTACTGCATGTGCAGGGGCGAGGTGGCGAGAAAGGTGTGGATGCGGGGGTGAACCGCCTCGCGGATCGCCTCCCAGGCCACATCGATGTCCTTGGGCAAGGCGCGGGACAGGCTGGCCACCGTCGCGGTTTTGACGACCCGGGCGATCGCGCGGACGGATTCGAAATCCCCCGGCGACGCGACGGCGAAGCCCGCCTCGATGACGTCGACCTTCAAGCCTTCAAGCTGCTCGGCAACGAGCAATTTCTCCTTCAGGTTCATACTGCATCCGGGCGACTGCTCGCCGTCCCGGAGGGTGGTGTCGAAAATAAAAATCCGCCGTGAAACCGGTGCCTGACTCATGATACTCACTCCTCACATGATCCGTCTTGAAATAAAAAACCCGATCCGCTGGTGTTCGGGATCGGGAGTTCAGTCTGCGAAAATAGGGTATGTCCTCAGATTAGACTGATTCTCCCGGGGCTGCTGGAGAGGCTCAACAGCAGCCCCCTGCGCAGGATCAGATTGATTCCGATGGACAACCGTTTCATAACAAATACTATAAATGATCCGGGGACAGGCAATCAAGCCCTGTTTTTGACATTTTGCGCACGACAAAATGTCGCGCATACGCCAGTTTGACATCGAATCAGGACTGAGCAGCGATTCCCCCGATTCGATTGTTCAGTGGAAACAGGGCCGGAAACAGCCATTATTCCCCTGTTCTCATCTTGGCACGCATCCTGCTATATACTTTTCGGGAGACGGTTCAGTGAAAAGGGAATAAGAGAAACAAGCTTATGAGAAGCCGTTTTGCGAATCTTATTCTCGAACCGCGCCGCCTTCCGGTTCTTTTAATCGTTTTCGTTTTGGGGGTAGTGGGACTTCAAGCTGTGTTCATCGCCCACACGCACAAGCTGATCACCGGTCGACCCCTCCTACTAGGCCAAGATCACCGCAGCTTATCCCACTTACCCCCATTTTATTTCCGGCGGATCCGGGAGACCCTCGAATCCGCCTTCTATCGCCCCTCCTCAAACCCTGTCCCTGAAGCGTCCTCGGACGCCGACTGGGACAGGGTTTTGATTATCCCCTTCATCACCCTGACCGACGAAGGCAACCGCTACATCGTATTCGTCGAAGCGCCCGGCCTCAGCCCTTCCAACATCAACCTTCGCCTGAGAGGCCGCGAACTATCCATCTCCTCGGTTGTGTTCACGGCAGCGGCGCCCCCGGGCAGCCTTCAGACCCGGCCGGCCTTTCTGGAACATCGCGTGCGGCTGCCGGGCCCGGTTGCGGAAACAGGCCCCCCCGCCGCGGAGACGATCAGCACCGGCCGCCTGCGCGTCACCATGCACAAGGCGGAGCAGCCCTGACCGGATTCCCCTTTTCTTCCCTGCCATCTATGCGTAAGATACCTGTTTCACTCTCACGTGCAGCCAAGGAGCCTTCATGAGTACAAACGCCCCCGTCCTGAACCCGATGCTCGGCGAGCAGACGCGCCTGCTTCAACAGGTCCGCCAGGAAGTCAACAAGGTGATCGTGGGCCAGGAGAAGCTCCTGGACCGGATGCTGATCGCCCTGATGACCGGCGGCCACATCCTGCTCGAAGGCGTCCCCGGATTGGCCAAGACGCTGTCCGTCAAGACCCTGGCCGCCAGCCTGGGGCTCACCTTCAAGCGGGTCAGCTTCACCCCCGACCTCCTGCCCGCCGACATCATCGGCACCCTCGTCTACAGCCCCAAGGACGGCACCTTCTCCCCGCGCAAGGGCCCGGTGTTCACCCACCTGCTGCTGGCCGACGAAATCAACCGCGCCCCCGCCAAGGTCCAGTCGGCCCTGCTCGAAGCCATGCAGGAGCACCAGGTGACGCTGGGCGACACCACCTATCCGCTGCCCGAGCCGTTCATGGTCATGGCCACGCAGAATCCCATCGAGCAGGAAGGCACTTATCCCCTCCCCGAGGCGCAGGTGGACCGCTTCATGCTGAAGTGCCGGATCGACTACCCCTCCAAGGACGACGAGCGCCGCATCATGAACCGCTTTGTCAAGCGCTTCGAATCCACGGTGACCGCCGTGCTCTCCGGCGACCAGATCCGCGCCATGCGCGAGGTGCTGGACCAGGTGTATTGCGACGACAAGGTCGGGGATTACATCCTCGACCTCGTCCAGGCCACGCGCAAGCCGGCCGAAGCCGGGCTGCCGAAGCTGGCCAGCCAGATCGCCTACGGCGCCTCCCCGCGCGCGACCATCTACCTCAACCTGGCGGCCCGGGCCCACGCCCTCCTCCAGGGCCGGGGCTACGCCACGCCCCAGGACGTCAAGGAGATGGCGCCCGACGTGCTGCGCCACCGCGTGATCGTGACCTACGAAGCGGAAGCCGAGGAGCGCACGAGCGACGACGTCATCCGCGATATCCTGGCCAACGTCCCCGTCCCGTAACGCCGGAAATCGCCATGCCCATCGACACCGCCGAATTAATGAAGCAGGTGCGGAAGATCCGCGTGATCACCTCGCGGCTGGTCAACGAACAGTTCGCGGGGGAATACCATTCCGTCTTCCGCGGCCAGGGCATCGAGTTCGACGAGGTGCGGGAGTACGTCCCGGGCGACGACATCCGGTCGATCGACTGGAACGTCACGGCCCGCATGGGCCACCCGTTCATCAAGCGCTTTTCCGAGGAGCGGGAGCTCACCATCCTGTTCCTGGTCGACATCTCGGGCTCCATGGCCTTCGGCTCGGGCAAACTGACGAAGGCCGAGCGGGCCGCCGAGGTGGCCTGCCTGCTGGCCCTCTCCGCGGCCCGCAACCAGGACAAGGTGGGCCTCATCCTGTTCGGCGAGGACATCGTCAAGTCCAACCCGGCCCGCAAGGGCCGCACCGCCGTCATGCGCCTCGTGCGCGACATGCTGGCGACCGAGGAGACGCGCCTTGAAACCAACATCGGCCGGGCGCTCCGGTTCCTCTGCCACATCCAGAAGCGGCGCGCCGTGGTGTTCCTGATTTCGGATTTCATGAACGACCGTCCCGACCGCTACGAGCGCGACCTGCGACTGGCCGCGCGCCGGCACGACCTGATCTGCTGCCGCATCGCGGATCCGCGGGAAATGACCCTCGTGAACGCGGGCATCCAGGAATGCGAGGACCCTGAGTCCCGCGAGCGGTTCCTGCTCGACACCTCGTCCCGGGCGGTGCGCGACCGGTACACGGCGGCGGCGACGGCGTTTCAGGACTCCCTGCAGGACCAGTTCAAGGCCGCCGCCATCGACCACGTGTTCCTGGACACCGAAACCCCGTTCATCGAGTCGTTCCGGAGCCTGTTCCGGAAACGGCAGAAAAGGGCGCGCGGACGCACATGAAAACGCGACGATCCAGTCGATTCCCGATGCTGGCCCTGGCGGTCGCCGCGGCGATCCTCGCCGGCTGCGGCAAGCCCGCCGGGAAGGCTCCGGCCCCAACCGGATCCACCGCCATCCGCACCGAGGAGCTGGCCTCGGGCCGGATCGGGCTGATGCTGGCCGCCGAGCCCGCCACGGTGCGCCTGGACCGCCCCCTCTTCATCACCCTGTCCCTGACCGCGCCGGACGGCGTGGCGGTGGAGTGGCCGGCCCTGGACGACCGCTTCGAGGGGTTCGACCTCTCCGGCTCCTACGAGGCCGGCGTCCGCTCCGAAGGGGGACGCACCACCCGCGACTGGCGGCTGCGCCTGACGCCGAAGGCCGCGGCCGAATACCGGCTCAAGCCCATGGCCGTGACCTATCGCGAAACCAACAACCCCGCCGCCGCGCCGGGGTGGATCCGGACGCGTCCCGTCGTCTTCGCCGTGGAGGCGCTCTCGGCGGCGTCCGGCATGGCGCCGATCGCCGGCCCGCTGACCATCCTGCCCACGGCCCGCGAGATCGGCCTGGTCCTGCTGCTCCTGCTCCTGGCCGCGGCCGCCGTGGCCGGCCTGGTCTGTCTGGCGCGCAAGCTCCTGCGGGCCCGCCGGCTACGCCAGATGAGCCCCCGGCAGCGCGCGCTGCTGGAGCTGGAGGAGCTGGCATCCAAGCATCTCGTCGAGGCCGGGCTCATCAAGGCGTTCTATTTCGAGCTGACGCTGGTGGTGCGCCGCTATATCGAACGCGGCCACGGGATCCGGGCGCCCGAGCAGACCACCGAGGAGTTCCTCGTCTCCGCCGGGGCCGATCCGCGCTTCCCGCGCGAATCCCTGCAGCGGCTCCAGACCTTCCTGACCGCGGCGGATTATGTGAAGTTCGCCAACTTCCAGCCCGGTCCCGACGCCGGGCCGCGCGCCCTGGACACGGCGCGGGACTATGTGTCCACCGATCCGGCCGCGCCGGAACAGGCGGGGGGACGCTGACATGTTCCGCTTTGCCCAGCCCCTCGCCTTCCTGCTGCTGCTGCCCTGGCTGGCCGCCGCCTGGCGGCTGCTCCGCCGAAGCCGGCGCCCCGCCCTCATCTTCACCGGCCTGCGCATCCTGCCCAACCCGCCCGTCACCTGGCGGATCCGCCTGGCCGCGGCCGCGCCGTTCCTCTTCCTGGCCGGGCTTTTCCTGGCCATCGTGGCGCTGGCCCGGCCGCAGCATGTGCTGTCGCGCGTGACCCGGACCACCGACGCCATCGCCATCCAGATGGTGCTGGACACCTCCGGCTCCATGGAGGCGCTCGACTTCAGCACCCGCACGGCCTATAAAACCCGGCTCGACGTGGTCAAGGAAACCTTCGCCGATTTCATCCGGCAGCGGCCCGACGACCTGATCGGCCTCGTGGCCTTCGCCGGCTATCCCTCCACCCGCGCCCCGCTGACGCCGGACCACAACGCGCTGCTCAAGGTTCTCGACACGGTGGAGGTGCCCCGCACCGTCATCGGCAAGGACGGCCAGGTGGCCAACCCCGACGAAATGCTGACCGCCATCGGCGACGCGCTGGCCGCGGCCTGCGCCCGGATGGAAAAGGTGGAGATGAAGTCGCGGATCATCGTGCTCCTCAGCGACGGCGAGAGCAATTTCGGCATCATCAAGCCCCTGGACGCGGTCAAGGCCGCCCGGCGGCTCGGCATCCGGGTCTACTCCATCGGCGTCGGCAGCACCGGGATGGCGCCGGTCAAGGCCCGCGACATGGCCGGCCGCGAGGTGATTGCCCAGGCCATGGTGACGCTCGACGAAAACCTGCTGCGCCAGGTGGCGGAGGTCACCGGCGGCCGCTATTTCAACGTGCGCGATCCCCAGACGCTGAAGCAGGCGTTCGAAGACATCGACAAGCTGGAAAAGACCCGCGTCTCGAGCGAGGTGTTCACCCAGGCGACGGAACGCTTCCCCCTCGCCCTGGCGCCCGCCCTGGTCCTGCTGGCCCTGGGCGCCCTCTTCCGGAGCGGAAGCGGCCGGGAGCTCCTGTGAACAGACCGGTGAAACCATGAATACAACGGCCTTAACCTTCGTCCATCCCTGGATGCTGGCCCTGCTCTGGCTGGTCCCGCTGGCGGCCTTCGGGTTCGCCTGGCGGCGGTCCCGCAGGCGGAAGCAGGCCGGCGCCTTTATCTCCCCCGAGATGCAGCGGCGCCAGCTGCCGGCCGGCGGCGGCTGGCTCTTCGGCGTCCAGCTGGCCCTCCTCTGCCTCGGGTTCGCGCTGGCCCTCATCGCGCTGGCCCGTCCCCAATACGGGGAAGTCCAGGACAAGGTCACCCGCCGCGGGCGCGATCTCATGATCGTGCTCGACGTCTCCCGCTCCATGCTGGCGGCCGACGCCGCCCCCAACCGGCTGGAGCGCGCCAAGGCCGACCTGCTGGACCTGGTGTCCAGCCTCGGGGGCGACCGCGCGGGCCTGATCCTGTTCCGCCACAAGGCCGTACCCGTCTGCCCGCTCACCACCGATTACGCGTTCCTCCTCCAGATCCTGGACGCGGCGACGCCCGACTCCGCCCCGCCCGGCGAGACCGATATCGGGGACGCCATCCGGAAGGCGCTGGACGCCCTCGACCTCCAGCAGAGCGCCCACCAGGCGATCGTGCTGGTCTCCGACGGCGAGGATCTGTCCGGCACCGTGGACGAGGCCGTCACAAAAGCCCGCGAGCGGGGCATCACCATTTTCACCGTCGGGTTCGGCAGCACCGCGGGAAGCTCCATTCCCGAGGCCGACGGCGGGCGCGTGGCGTACCAGGGCGCGGAAGTCAACAGCAAGCTGAATCCCGCCACCCTTCACGCCATCGCCTCCCGGACCGGCGGCGTGTATGTGCCGGTGGGCACGGCCCGCATGAACCTGGGCGACCTGTACCGCAACCACCTGAGCAAGCTGAAAACCCGGGACCAGGATGAAACCATCACCCGCCGGCAGATCGAGCGGTTCGCGTGGTTCCTGCTGCCGGCCATCCTGCTCTGGCTGGTCGCCGCCGCGTTCAGCGCGGGCCGCCCCCTGCTCCGCGGCTCCAAGCCGGCCGCCGCGGCCCTTCTCACCCTCCTGCTCTGGCCGATGCCGGCTTCGGCGGCCGATGACGCGCCCGCGAACCCCCTCCAGCAGGCCCGGCAAGCGCAGTCCCACTACCGCAACGGCCATTATGCCGAGGCGGCGGAGCTGTACCGGAAGGCGGCCGGCGCCGCCGCGAACAAGTCAAGTTCGCGCGATTTCTTCAACGCCGGATGCGCCGAATTCCAGGCGGGACGCTACCCGGAGGCGGCCGACCTCTTCCGCCAGGCCGCCTCCGCCAAGCCCGATCCGTCCATTCCCTGGTCGTACAATCTCGGGTGCTCGCTGCTCCAGGCGGCGCAGGAGGTGGAGGCCACCAATTCGGCCGCGGCCAAAGCCAAAGCCGACCGCGCCGCCGAGTCCGCCGCGGCCTTCCAGGACGCCCTCCGCGCGGGCGAAAAGGGCCGGCAGCAGCAGGCCCTGAACAACCTGGCGCTATCCGGAACGAAGGCGGACGAGGCCCGGAAGCAGGCGCGGGAAATGGGCATCCTGGAAAAATATGGCTCGCTGGAGGCGCCCCAGCTGGCGCAGCAGTTGCTCGACGGCCAGCGCCGGCTGGGCGGCGCCGTGGCGGCCGCCCTCTCCAACAGCACGCCGGCCCAGATCGGCCAGCTCGAAAAGGCGGGCGCGGACGCCCGCGAGCTGGCGGACATCATCGGCCCCCTGGCGGGCAAGCTCGAAATGGCCCTCGGCCAGGGCGGCGGCACGAATGCGGCCGCGCAGATCAACGCACTGCGCCAGCATGCCGGGGCGTTGAACGACCTGATGACCCTGACGGCGGACCGGCTGAGGGATGCGGAACCGTCGGCCCGCGAGATGGTTCCGATGGGCGAACAGGCGGCCTATCTCCTCTGGAAAGGCATCGCCCCGTTCGACCTGCTGCTGCGGGAGGACATCCGCGCGCAAAGCAATCTGGTGG
>CAYZVY010000039.1:0-3531 GCA_964481675.1 uncultured Verrucomicrobiota bacterium | reverse complement strand
ACGAGATGACCGAGGAAAAGGCGCGTGAGCTGCTCCAGAAGGCCCGTCTTCGCGAAAAAGAGTACCAGGATGAAAAGCAGAAAAGGGCTTTCTTTGACCGTGCACCCGGCGAACGGGATTGGTAATCTGTCGAATATGTGTCGTTTCCCTGCCATTGGACTTTTCCTCTTGTTTGTCGCGCTGACCGCCCGGGCGGCCGACCCCGCCACCGTGTCCGTTGACCGCCAGACGCTGTACGAGGGCGATTCCGCCACCGTCACCATCCAGGTTCCGGGCGCCGCGGCGGATACCATGCCGGATTTCACCCGCGTGCCGGATGCCCAGGTCCGGTTTCTCGACAAGCGGAGCGAGAGCCGGTACCAGATGTCCTTCGCCAATGGCCGCATGCAGCGGGAAGGCTTCAGCGGCACCGTGTACTGGTTTTCGGTGCGCCCCCTCGGCACGGGAACCCATCCGGGCGGCGCCATCACGGTCAACGCCGACGGGCGGACCCAGACGCTGACGCTCCCGCCGTTCACCCTCCTGCCGACTCCCCCCCAGGATGCGGTCCGGCTCGAGCTGCTGGCCGACCGGGCCGAGGTGCTGTCCGACGAGTCGTTCACCGTCACCCTGCGCCTGCGGGTCCGGCGCCTCGCCCCTCCCAACGCCAACTTCATTCCGTTCCACCCGGACGAGCCCCCGGCCCTTTCCCTCCCGCACCTGACCGGCCAGCCGATCGAGGGCCTGGCCGGGCCGGATATCCGGACCGTCCTGCAGGGCTGGCGTCAGCAGGGCGGCTCGTCGGGCGTTTTCATCGAATCCGCACCCGAGGACCAGGATCCCATGGCCCGTCTCTTCAACATGGGGCGGCGCTCCACCTACCTGTCCCCGGGAACGGGGATCGACCTCGACGGCGTTCCTTATTTGGAATTCCTGTTTCCCGTCACCTTCACCGCCCGCGACGAAGGCGCCTTCACCTTCGGCCCGGCCACCCTGAGAGGCAAGGTGCTGACGGGCGCGGACCCCCAGGGGCGGCCCCTGGTGCGGGACGTCTATGCCGTGGCGCCGGCCCTGACGGTGCGGGCGGTGCCGCCGCCGGCCGACGGACGCCCCCCGTCCTTCTTCGGCCTGTCCGGCTCCAACCTGACGGCCGACGCGCAGCTCAACGTCTCCGCCTGCCGCGTGGGCGATCCGCTGAAGCTGACCCTCAGCGTACGCGGCCCCCTGAACTGGCAGCGCGCCACGGCCCCGGATATCGGCGCCATCAGCAACCTGACGACCCGCTTCCGCCTCTACGGGTCCACCATGCAGACGGTCAAGGCGGGGGACGGCCGCGATTACAGCTTCACCCTGCGCCCGCTGGAGCCCGGGACGGGGGAGATTCCCGCCCTGCCGGTTTCGTGGTATGACACCGCGGCCGGCACATACAAGACCGTTTTCACAGCCCCGATCCCGCTCAAGGTCGACCCGTCGGCGGAGCTGACCGCGGGAACCTGGGCGGACCCCACGTGGAACGACTATCCATCGCCGGAAACCGTGTCGGTCGCCAAAAGCCCCGCGGCGCTTCGCCTGGGGTTGCCGGAGCCGGTCCGCCGGCCGGTGGCCTGGATGGGCTGGCTGGCGGCGGGCCCCCTGCTCCTCGGCCTGCGGCTCCTGGGCGGCCGCCTCCTGCGCCTGCGCGCGGCGCGGCGTCAGGCGGCGCGTCCCCGCCACGCCCTGGACCGGGCCCTGCAGGCCCTGAAACGGATCCGGCCGGGCGACCCGCGCCGGTCGGCCGAAGCCGCCAGCCTGACGTTGCGGACCTTTGCCGCCGACTGGCTGAACCGCGAACCGGGGGGGCTGACGCCGCCCGACTGGATCCGCCTGCTCCAGGAGCGGGGCGTGCCGCCGGAAACGGCCACCGAATTCGGCGACCGGATGACCCGCCTGTTCGAGGCGGCCTATTCCCCCGCCCCGCATCCCGAGGTGGAATCGGAGATTCTCCCGCGCCTGCCAGACCTGCTCAGGCGGATCGGGCGCCCCGGGTCAACGGGCCGGCCCCCCGCCGCGGCCCTGCTTGCGCTGCTTTCGGTAATTTCTATTTTAGGTACAGATGCGCGGGCGCAGGACGACGGCCGCGGAGACTTCGCATGGCAGGAGGCGAAGGCGCTGGCCGGCCGGGCGGCGGATCCCGCTTCCTTCCGGGAGGCCGCCCGGCGCTATGCCCGGCTGGCGGAAGAAAACGGCGACAGCGGCGAGGCGTTTTACAACCTGGGAACCTGCCTCCTGCTGGCAGGCGAGCCGAAACCGGCGCTGGACGCGCTGATTCGGGCCGAGCGCTACTGGGGCCGGCCGCCCGACCTGGTCCACAACATGGCGCTGGCCCGGGCCGCGCTGAACGGGGGCGACCCGGTATCCGAGCCGTGGGACCGCACCGTCCTGGTCTTCCATTTCGGGCTTCCCCTCGACGTCAGGCTCCGTGTGGCCCTGGCGTCCTTCGGCCTGTTCTGGCTGCTCTGGGCGCTGGCCTGGGGCCGCGTCCGGGGGATCGTCAAGGCCGCGATGGCGCTGTGCCTGCTCGCCGCCCTGCTCTTCGGCACGAGCGTCGCGGTCACGCGCGTCCAGGAATACCAGGACGAGCCGCTTCTTCCACCGCCGCCTGGAGAACCCCGTGCAACATCCTGATTTTTTCCTGGTCAATGGTGACATCACCAAGCTGTCGCTCGATGCCATTGTCAACGCGGCAAACGAAAGTTTAATGGGCGGCGGAGGCGTGGATGGCGCCATTCACCGGGCCGCGGGCCCGGACCTGCTGGCGTTCTGCCGGACGATCGGGGGCTGTCCCACCGGGGAGGCGCGGCTGACGCCCGGCTTCCGCCTGCCGGCCCGGCATATCATCCACACGGTCGGTCCCGTCTGGCATGGCGGCGCGGCCGGGGAGGACGCTTTGCTCGAATCCTGCTACCGGAACACGCTCGCGCTGGCGGCCGCCGACAGGTTCCGCAGCCTGGCCTTTCCCGCCATCAGCACCGGCGTCTACTGTTTTCCGAAAGAACGGGCGGCGGCCCTCGCCCTGAAAACCTGTCTCGCTATCACCCGGACTCCCTCCAGCCTCCGCATGATCTTGTTCGCCTGCATGGATGACGCGACGCTGGCCTCCTACCGGACCGCCGCCGCCAGTCTCTCCATCGTGCTGCGCGACGACTGGGACCGGGAAGAACCGGAACGCCCCTGTTCCTGACCGTTAACCTCTTTGAATGCCTGGAGTGGTCTAAAATTGCAGCCGATTCGGACAACAAACCAAATTGACAATTATATATATAAATGAATAATTTCATTATTTCGTTATAGATGACGTCTAGGGGGGGCGATTCATGATAAAGTTGAAATTGGCGATCCTGGCCTCTATTGTTTGCATGACCATGACCATTGGCGCCTTGGCTGAGGTGCCCGGCATTCTGAACTATCAGGGCCGGGTAACCGTCAACGGCACCAATTATACCGGCACGGGCGAGTTTCGGTTCGCGCTGGTAGACAACGCCGGTACAAGGACGTTCTGGAGCAATGGCGTGG
>CAYZVY010000038.1:17278-24317 GCA_964481675.1 uncultured Verrucomicrobiota bacterium | reverse complement strand
CCCAAACATCAAGGAATCAGCCGCGGGACTCCGTTTCCGCGGAAAGGCATGAAATTTTTTTCGAAGGACAAGGCCGAGTCTCTCGGCGGCCGGACAGAAGTTCTCACAGGAAAAATCCCCCCCTCGCTCCTGGCGTCCGCTAAAACGGCCGGCATCACGGAGGCGGATTGCCTGGCCTCCATCCGGAGCGACCTCGACCTCGAGGGCCGAACCTGCGAAGCCTGGCTGATCATCGGCAAGGCGTCGCTGGTCGTCCTCGCCGCCGACCGTCCGCCCGCGCAGACCGTCCTGAGCGGCCCGCTCGCGCTGAAGGAGGCCACCAAGATCCGGAATTTCCAGACCGTGGGCAGCATGTTCCTGCAGCTGTGCGTGGACGGCATGTATGTGGATGTGATCCGGTTCAGCAACGGCTTCCGCGAGGTGTTCGGCCGCGTGCAGTCCCAGTTGGAGCGGGCGCTGAAGGGGCTGCCGTTCGACGTCGCCACCCTGACGCGCCCGAGCGAAACGGTGTGCCAGGCGTGCGGCCTGCCGCTGCCGGGCGTCAAGGCGGCCTGCCCGCGCTGCGCGGGGAGCAAGGGCATCTTCTCCCGGACGCTGATGCTGATGAAGCCCTACTGGCTCAGCATCGTGGCGCTGCTGGGCATGATGATCGTGGGCGTGTCGCTCGACCTGCTGCCGCCGCAGCTGACCCGGTTCCTGGTGGACCGGGTGCTGAAAAGCGAGGTGACCGCCGCTACGGTCAGCGTGCCGCTGACCGGATTCCAGGGCTTTCTGCACAACCTGACGACGGCGGACGGGCTGTTTTCGACGGAAAACCCCGTGAGCCTGCTGGTCATGATCCTGGTCGGCCTGGTGACGGCGTCGGCCTTCCGGCACCTGCTGAACGTGTTCATCGGCCGGCTGAGCAGCATCATCGGCACCCGGATCACGAAGGAGCTGCGCGAGCGGCTGCAGGACAAGCTGGTCGGCATGAGCGTGGAATACTACAACCGCCATTCCGCCGGCAACCTGATGAGCCGCGTGCTCTATGATGTCGATTATTTCCAGGGGTTCGTGGTGCAGGTGGCCCACGGCTTCCTGCTGAACCTGCTCCTGGTGCTCGGCATCGGCGCGGTGCTCTTCTCGATGAACTGGAAGCTGGCCCTGCTGGTGATGCTGCCGATTCCGTTCGTCGTCATCGGCACGACCTTCTTCTGGAGCCACATCTATCCCCGGTATTACCGGCTGTGGGACAGCCAGTCCAAGATGGCCCAGCTGATGACCGGCCTGCTCCAGGGCATCCGCCTGGTGAAGGTGTTCGGCCAGGAGGAGCGGGAGAAGCAGCGCTTCAGCGCGGCCGCCGGCTACATGCAGGGGTCCCGCCGCGAGGTGGAAATCAGCATGGCCACGTTCAACCCGATCATGGGCTTCGTGTTCGGTCTGGGCGGCCTGATCATCTGGTTCGCGGGCGGCCGCATGGTGCTGGCCCAGGAGCTCGACGTGCACATTTCGCTGGGCACGCTGATGGCGTTCTTCGGCTATATGGGGATGTTCTACGGCCCCGTCTCCGCCCTCAGCATGTTCTCCAACTGGGTGACCGGCTTCCTGTCGGCCGGCCAGCGGGTGTTCGAGGTGCTGGATTCCAACCTGACGCTTCCCGAGGACCCGCACCCCGTGCGTCTCGCCGCCATCAAGGGCTCCGTCGAGCTGCGCAACGTGACGTTCGGGTACGATCCCTACCGCCCCATCCTGAAGAACGTGTCGCTCAAGATCGAGCCCGGCCAGTTCATCGGCATCGTGGGCAAGAGCGGGTCGGGCAAGACGACACTCGTGAACCTGATCTGCCGCTTCTACGACATCCAGGACGGCGAGGTGCTGATTGACGGCGTCGACGTCCGCAAGCTGTCCTCCGAGGACATCCACAAGAACGTGGGGCTGGTGCTGCAGGAGTCCTTTCTGTTCCGCGCGAGCATCGCCGAGAATATCGCCTACGGCCGCCCGGGCGCCGACCCGACCGCCGTCATGGACGCCGCCAAGGCCGCCAATGCCCACAACTTCGTGGCGCGGCGCCCCAACGGCTACGACATGAAGCTCGGCGAAAACGGCTCCGGCCTCTCCGGCGGCGAGCGCCAGCGCATCAGCATCGCCCGCGCCCTGCTGTGCGACCCGCGCATCCTGATTCTCGACGAGGCCACCTCGTCGGTGGACACCGAGTCCGAGCAGGAAATCCAGAAGGCCCTGTACGTGCTGTGCAAGAACCGCACGACCATCGCCATCGCCCACCGGCTTTCGACGCTGAAGAATTCGGACAAGATCTACGTGATCGACGAGGGCGCGATCGCCGAGGAAGGGTCCCACGAGGAGCTGATGGAGAAGCAGGGCATTTATCACAAACTGGTCAAGATCCAGACCGAACTGACGAAGCTGGGGAGCTGACATGAGCGCAACCGACACTCCCGCCAAGCCGTTTGAAGGCGACATCAAGCTGCGCACGACCGGCTACAAGCGCCTGGTGCCGGCGGCGACCCGCGTGTTCGAGGGGTCGTTTTCCCAGCTGCATTGCCACATCGAGGGCGACACGCTCTACCGCGGCGTTTACGCCGTGCTGATGTTCCCGGTGACGCATCCCGACCGGTTCGTCTCGCTGCGCTACACGGACGAGTTCGACAAGGATCAGGAGCTGGGCGTGATCGAGGACATCTCGGCGTTCCCGGAGGAGGCCCAGCAGGCAATCAAGGAAAGCCTGATCAAGCAGTACTACCAGCGGGTGATCCACCGGATTTACGATATCGAGTGCAAGTTCGGCCTGCTGTTCTTCCAGGTGGAAACCGGCCACGGGCCCGAGACGTTCGTCATGCCCTGGCGGCATGACCGCACCGAGGAATTCGGAGAGCATGGAAAGGTCCTGCTCGATTCCCTCGACAACCGGTACATCATTCCCGACGTCGAAAAGCTGCCGTCATCCGACCGCCGCACCTTCCTGGGCTTCATTTACTGGTAAGCGCTTAGAACGCGATGGTGAATTGCGATTCCTTGTCGTCTTCCAGGACGGGATCCCACTGGCAGGCGCCCTGGCCGTCCAATCCATGGAATTGGAATGTATAAGTCAGGCCCATATGGCTGATGGAATAGGTCTGGTTCTGGCGGATCATGCGGCCGCCGATCAGCGCATAGACCATCTGCCCGGACCGGCCGACGCCCGACACCACGATTTTCTGCTGGGCTTTCTGCCAGCGTTCGCGGTCTTTCGGGTTCAGATCACCCAGTTTGTCCGTTGCCACGCGGGAGATGACTTTGCCGGTCGGCCCCGGCGGCGGCGCCGCGGGCGGGGCGGGCGGCCGGTTCGTCGCCAGCGCCGCAGCGTTGGTTGCCGGGGGGGTGGCGACGACTTCAGGCGTCGGGGAGGCCTGTGCCGGCGGAGCCGATGTCGAGACAGTCGGGGCCGGAAAGGGCATCGTGTTTGTGGCTACCGGCACGGAGCCGGTCGGCACCAGTGCGGCTCCCGCGAGGCCTTGCCCCGGCGCATGCGTTCCCTTAAGCAGCCCTTCCGCATTCGTGTCGCCTGCTGCCAGTCCTTCGGCAAGCGCCACCCGTTCGTCCGCGGTGGTCTTGATTTTCGTGATCTGCTCCTTGGCTTGAAGCCCCATCCGGATCGGAGTCGTCAGCGCCTCGATAAACCCGCCCAGCTTCATTTTTCCGGATGCCCGTATCAGTGCCGGCATCACCCCCGTGCTGGGCGGGAGCGCGTTATTCTCCGTCGACTTCCTCAACTGATCGTCAATGGCGGTGGTCAGCCACGAGCCGATGGTGACCCGTCCGGGAATCAGCTTGTCCGCCAGCTGGTTCACATGCCCGTCCATCATGATGCTGATAAAGCAGAACAGGAGGCAGGCGACAAAAGACTTTTCCAGATTGGTCTCGAAAAGCTTGCGGAAAAGAATCGATCCGCATAAGACGACCAGGACGAAGGGGCGCAGCGTCAAGATCGCTTCCGGAGTCGTGTTGCAAAGAAAATAGACCACGCCCAGCGTCAGGACCGTGACGATGCATTTCGTCAGGCTGATAAAGGCCTGTTTGCGGGCGACGGCCAGCACGGCCAGGGCCACCAGCAGGACTTTTGCGGCGACGAGCGCGAGCGCCAGGCCGGCATCGAGGCCCAGCGCCGCCTGAGCCGACGTTTGAACCAGGCTTACGAAACCATTTGTTTCCGGATTCACAAAGTCCCCCTGATCCGAACCGCGCCGCCCGCCAACCTGACGCCTGGATTCAAGCGGGAACCCAAGCGTAAAAAACAGGCTCTTGTTTAACAGATCATTTCCGAACAGGCAATGCATTTTGAAACCTCCAATTACCTCAAGATTACCTCAAAAACCTCTAAAAACGCTTGCGTTGCGCTCCTTCCTCCGCTATATTTGCCGGTCTGAATAGTCCCGGGAAGCCTGGCCGCGAGGCCAATGCCGATCCCAAGGGGACGGAAGCGAGCGCCTCCTCGCGCCATCGGGGAGGCCAAAGCGGATTGCGGCCACAGGCCGCCAAGAAGGAGATGGCCATGGACGAGAAGACCCCTGTTGTGCCTGCCGCCGAAGCGGCCCCCGAGGCCCCCGCCGCAGGCTCCGAAGCCGCCCAGGCGGCCGAGCCCATCACCCTCACCGAGAGCGTCGGCCTGCGCGACCTGCTCGACGCCGGCCTCCACTTCGGCCACCAGACCAAGCGCTGGAACCCGAAGATGCGCCCCTACATCTTCGACAAGCGCAACGGCATCCACGTCATCGACCTGAGCCAGAGCCTCTCGCAGCTCCAGAAGGCCCAGGAATTCCTGGGCAACATGGTGGCCGCCGGCCGCGGCGTCCTCTTCGTGGGCACCAAGAAGCAGGCCCAGACGACGGTCCGCGAAGTCGCCAAGATGTGCGGCCAGTACTCCGTGACCAGCCGCTGGCTGGGCGGCACCCTGACCAACAACCGCACCGTGCGCAACAGCATCAAGCGCATGCGCCAGCTCGAGAAGATGGAGCGCGACGGCGAGTTCGAGAAGCTTCCCAAGAAGGAAGTGGCCGTTCTCCGCCACGAGATGTCCAAGCTCCAGAAGAACCTCACCGGCATCGCCGACATGGAGCAGCTCCCGGGCGCCATGGTCATCGTGGACATCAACCGCGAGGCCAACGCCGTCAAGGAAGCCAACACCCTCCACATCCCGGTGGTCGCCATCGTGGACACCTGCTGCAACCCCGACCCCATCGATTACCCGATCCCCGGCAACGATGACGCCATCCGCGCCATCCGGATCGTGATCACCGCCCTCGGCGCCTCGATCATGCGCTCGTTCGGCGAGTGGGAGAAGCGCGCCGGCGAGATCCGCCGCCAGCGTGAAGCCGACGGCCTGCCCCCGATCGAAGCCAGGCGCCCGTCCGGCGACTCCAAGGAACGCCCCCGGCGCGAACGCCGCGGCAACACCGGCGACCGCCCCTCCGGCGGCATGCGCGGCGGCCCCCGCGGCCCCCGCAAGGAGAAGAAGGCGGAGCAGGCTCCCGCCGCTCCCGCTCCGGAGAGCGCGCCCGAAGGCGATGCCAAGAAGGACTAGTCCGTCGTCACATCATTATCTTAAGGAGTCTTTTTCATGGCCGATATCACAGCCAAGATGGTCAGCGAATTGAGGGAATCCACCGGCGTCAGCATGATGGAGTGCAAGAGGGCGCTCGTCGAGGCCGGCGGCGACAAGGACAAAGCCGTCCGCCTGCTGCGCGAGCGCGGCATGGCCACGGCCCAGAAGCGCGCCGGCCGCGCCACCAACCAGGGCCTCGTCGCCACGGCCGCCACGGCCGACGCGAAGACCGCCTCGCTGGTGGAGCTGAATTGCGAGACCGACTTTGTGGCCCGCAATGACGAGTTCAAGGCGTTCGCCGCCTCGCTCGCCCAGGAGGCGCTCGGGACCGACGCCGTTCTCTCCGAAACGAAGAAGGACGTCGTGACGGCCCTGATCCAGAAGACCGGCGAGAACATGCAGGTCCGCCGCAACCTGCGCCTCCAGGTCCAGGGCGAAGGCCGCATCATCTCCTACATCCACCTGGGCGCCAAGGAAGGCGTCCTCGTTGAACTCGGCTGCACGAAGGCGGCCACGGCCGCGTCGCCCGTGTTCCTGGAACTCGGCCGCGACATCGCCATGCACATCTCGGCCGTCGCGCCCCGCTACCTCGTCCGCACCGAAGTGCCGGCCGACGTCGTCGCCGCCGAACGCGAGATCTTCGCCAAGCAGGTCGTCGGCAAGCCGGCGAACATCGTGGACAAGATCGTGGACGGCAAGATCGGCAAGTTCTACTCCGAGATCTGCCTGGTCGATCAGCCGTTCGTCAAGGAACAGAAGATGTCGATCACGCAGCTCCTCGAGGCCAAGGGCAAGGAAACGGGCGACACGCTGACGATCCGCCGCTTTGTCCGCTGGATGCTGGGCGAGTAACGCCGGGCCGGAAAAGAGAAAGACAAGCCGCGGACCGCTCCGCGGCTTTTTTTTGACCATGGCAAAACGCGCAGGCATGTCGCTGTCCGAACTGTGTGCCTCCCTTCACCGGGGACCGCACTACATCCGCCACCTGCAGCAGGGGCTCGGCCTCCCGCTCATTCCCAGCCACGAAGGCTACTCCCGGGACTACGCCGCCTTCCTCGACAAGGTCCTCTACCTGCGCGTGTTCGGCGTGCCGCTGGACGATGTCGCGTCGCTGTTCGCCATTGAAAAGAAGCTGCTGCAGATGCTGCGGATCGATACGGCCGCCTCATCCCCCCTCTGGTACCTGGAGTGGGCCTGCATCGAGGATGCCGCGCCCAACCGCCTGCTGCTGACGAACTTCGACGCCGGCCCCTGGATCCGGGAGGACGGGACCATCATCCAGATGTCCCTCGACTTCGGCACGCGCAGCCCCGAGCTGTTCAAGAGCGCGGAGATGGGCGAGGATATCCGGCACGTCTTTTCCCTCTACCGCGAGCAGCTTGCCGCCATTTCCCGCCGCCTGCGTGACGAACGCAACGTGGTGCGCGATGCCCTGGCCTGGGTCAGCGCGGACGCGCTTCG
>CAYZVY010000038.1:11561-17178 GCA_964481675.1 uncultured Verrucomicrobiota bacterium | reverse complement strand
TCTATGAAAATACTGGTCATCGGCGGCGGCGGCCGCGAGCATGCCCTCCTGTGGGCGCTCGCCAAGGATCCCCGCAAACCCATTCTTTACTGCGCGCCCGGCAACGCCGGAACCCCGGCGCTGGCCGAATCCGTGCCGATAGCGGCCGAGGATGTGGACGGGCTCGTCGCCTGGGCGGCGGCCCACCGTCCCGATTTCACCGTCGTCGGACCCGAGGCGCCCCTGTGCGCCGGGCTGGTCGACCGCTTCCAGGCCGCCGGCCTCCGCGTCTTCGGCCCCTCCCGCGAGGCCGCCCGCCTCGAAGGCAGCAAGAGCTTCGCCAAGGACGTCATGGCCCGGGCCGGCGTGCCCACCGCCGCCGCCGAATCCTTCACCGATCTGGCCCCCGCCCTGGCCTACATTCATCAGCAGGGCGCCCCCCTGGTGGTGAAGGCCGACGGGTTGGCCGCCGGCAAGGGCGTGGACGTCTGCGCCACGATTGCCGAAGCCGAGGCTGCCGTCCGCCGCTCGCTGGTCGACCGGGCCCATGGCGAGGCGGGAACCCGCGTCCTGATCGAGGAGTTCCTCGAGGGCGAGGAAATCTCCATGCTGGCCCTGGTGGACGGGAAAGGGGTGGTGCTGCTGGATTCCGCCCAGGACCACAAGCGCATTTTCGATGACGACCAGGGCCCCAACACGGGCGGCATGGGCGCCTATTCGCCTGCGCCGGCCATGACCGCCGAGCAGAAGCCCGTGATCCTCGACCGGGTTTTCAACCCCGTCCTGGCCGAATTGAAAAAGCGCGGCATCACGTACAAGGGCGTTCTCTACGCCGGGCTCATGATGACCGCCCGGGGCCCCCGCGTGCTGGAGTTCAACTGCCGCTTCGGCGATCCCGAGACCCAGGCGCTGCTGCCCCGGCTGGCCTCCGACCTGCTGCCCGCCCTCGAGGCGTGCGTGGACGGGACGCTCCGGGAATCGCACGTGGTCTGGAAGCCGGCGGCCTGCGTCTCCGTCGTGGCCGCGTCGGCCGGTTATCCGGGCGCCTATCCCAAGGGCCTCGTCATCCGCGGGCTGGCCGCCGCCGCCGCGCTCGACGACGTGATCGTGTTCCACGCGGGCACGACGCTCCAGGAGGGCCGCGCCGTGACCGCGGGCGGCCGCGTGCTGGGCATCACCGCCCTGGGCGCCACCATGTCGGCCGCGGTCAAGCGGGCCTACGAGGCGGTCGACCGCATCACGTTCGAGGGCATGCAGGTCCGGCGCGACATCGCGGCGCGGGCGCTGAAACGGGGTTTATAAGAAAGCAGGAGAGCCTATGGACAAGACAAAAGCCATTGAAGTGGGCGTGGTCATGGGAAGCGATTCCGACTGGCCGCTGCTCAAGCAGACCGCGTCGACCCTCGATTCCTTCGGCATCGGGTATGAAGTGCGCGTGATTTCCGCCCACCGCTCGCCCGCCGTGGCCGCGGGCTATTCCACCGAAGCCGCGGCCCGGGGGCTCAAGGTGATCATCGCCGCGGCCGGCGGCGCCGCCCACCTGGCCGGCGTCCTGGCGGCCCACACCACGCTTCCCGTCATCGGCCTGCCCGTCAAGGGCGGGGCCATGGACGGGCTGGATGCCCTCCTGTCGACCGTGCAGATGCCGGCCGGCATTCCGGTCGGGACCGTGGCGCTCGGCAACGCGGGCGCGGTGAACGCCGCCCTCCTGGCGGTGCAGATCCTGGCGCTGTCCAACCCCCACCTGACGCAGCGGCTGGTCCTGCACAAGAAGAGCCTGGCCGACAAGGTCGCCGCCGCCGACGAGAAGATCCAGGCCGAACTGAATGCGAGCCGCCCGGGATGATGTCCCTGCTGCTAGCCGTTCTGTGCCAGGCCGTTCCGTCCGAGCCGGCGCCGGATGTTTTTGCCCTGCTGAAGGCCCGCGGCGTGGCGGTGGAACCCCAGGCCGCGGCGCGCGCCGCGGCCGAGGCGGTCGTCCGCCTGGCCGATCCGGGCGCCCTCTTTTTCGATGCCGCCGGCGCGGCCGCTTTCGAGGCGACCGGCGGCGGGTGCGGCACCAATCCGCCCGCCCTTCAGGAACTGGGCGAGGGGATTGTCGTGCTCCGGACCGCCTGCATCGACGCGCCGACGGCGGACCTGGCCGCGACCGGCCTGACGGCCGCCGCTTCGGCGGGCGGGGGGCTGATTATCGACTGCCGCGGCGCCGGGGGGACCAACCTGGCGGCGGTGGATGCGATGGCGTCCCATTTTGCGCCGCCCGGCACGTTTCTGTATGCGGTCCAGGATTCCGCCGGCGAGGATCTGGAGTGGCACGAGGCCGCGCCGGCCGCGCCGGCCGAAATCCCCGTCTTCATGCTGGTCGATGGCCGGACGGCCGGGGCGGCCGAATTGCTGGCCGCCGTCCTGGCCCGCAACCGGGGCGTCATGCTGGTGGGCAGTCCCACCAAAGGGGATCCCGCGCGGCGGGAGTTCGCGCCCCTGGCCGGAGGTGGAGTGGCGTTCCTGGGGACGGGGCGGTTTGTCCGGCCCGACGATTCAACCTGGGCCGGGACGGGGATCGAGCCGCACGTCCGCCTGCTGGCGGACAACGGGACGCTGGCGGCGATCCGGACGAACGTGATTTCGCGGGCGGGCAAGCCCTTTGACGAGGGGGCCCGGCGGCATCTGGAATTGTTCGCGGCCGTCCATTCGGATCCGGGGCTGACCCGGGCCGTGGACCTGCTGCTCGGATTGAAAGCCCTGGCCATTCTTCCGGAGAAAAAAAATGTCCCTGCCGCCGCCGCTGATCGTCGTTGACCCGTTGCGCCCGGCGAAAGGCGCCATTGAAAAAGCGGTGGCCGCGCTCGAGGCGGGCAGCCTGATCCTGGTTCCCACGGAAACCGTTTACGGATTGGCCGGGGACCCCCGGGTGCCGGGCGTTGAACGCCGCATGTACGACGTGAAAGGCCGCGATGAAGGCAAGCCGCTGCCGCTGATGGCGTCCGGCGTGGAGCAGGTTCTGGCGTATGGCGCCGTCATGGGCGTGCGGGCGCGCCGGCTGGCGGCCCGTTACTGGCCGGGGCCCCTGACCCTGGTGCTGGAGACGCCGCACGGCGAGGAAGGTTTCCGGGTGCCCGATCACGCCGTCATGCGCGCGATCCTGGCCCGGATCGGAACGCCGTTGCGTGTCACCAGCGCCAACCGGAGCGGCGCGGCGGCGGCGGTTACCGCCGCCCAGGCCGTGCAGGCCCTGGGCCACGGGGTGGCGCTGGCGCTGGACGGGGGCCCCTGCCGGATCGGGACAGCCTCGAGCGTGGTCCGGCTGGTTGGCGGTGAGGTCAAGGTTTTGCGGGCGGGGGCGATTCCCGCGGCGGAGCTGACCCTTCCGCCCACCGTCCTGTTCGTCTGCACCGGCAACACCTGCCGCAGCATGATGGCGGAATACAGCTTCCGGGACCGGCTGCGCCGGGACGGAGCGGACTGGCGGACGGCTTCGGCGGGGACCGAGGCGGCGGACGGATTTCCGGCATCGTCGCTCGGGGTCCGGCTGCTGGCGGCCCGGGGGATCGACGGGACCGGCCATCTGAGCCGGCACCTGACTCGGGAACTGGTTGACGAGGCCGGACTGATTGTGGTAATGACGCAGTTTCATCGGAAGACCGTGCTGATGCGTTTTCCGGACGCCGCCCGCAAGGTCCGGCTGTTGAAGGAGTTCGACAGCCGGGACCGGGGCGGCGACGTGGAGGACCCGTATGGCGGGACTCCGGGTGAATATGTGCAGATTCTGGACGAGATCGATGCGGCATTTCCGGAAATGCTGTTAGCGTTGCATGAGCTCGAGCGAACCGGCCGGTCGGGCGGAGAGGAACAGCCATGAAATGGGCCATAGGCGCCGACCACGGCGGATTCAAGCTGAAAGAGCACCTGAAGGGGACGCTGCGGGCCCGCGGGCTTGAGGTCGAGGACCTCGGCTGTGCGGACCTGCAATCCTGCGACTATACCGATTTCGCCAACCAGGTGGCCGCCGCGGTGACCACCGGGCGCGCCAGCCAGGGGCTCCTGGTCTGCACAACCGGCCAGGGCATGAGCATGGCGGCCAACAAGTATCCCCGGATCCGGGCGGCGCTGTGCCTGACCCCCGAGATGGCGGCGTCGACCAAGTCGCACAACGACCCCAACATCCTGGTGCTGGCTGAAAAATACACGCCGCCGGAGCAGGCGGACGCCATCCTCGACGCCTGGCTGAAAGCCAAGCCGGACACGGCCGAGCGCCACCACCGCCGGATCGTCAAGATGGGCGGATCGGGTGTGACGGATCCGCTGGAGATCGCCAGCGCCGATCCCGAGCTGTATGCCGTGATGGACCTGGAGCGGACCCGCCAGGCGGAGACGATCGACCTGATCGCCTCGGAGAATTACAGCAGCCGGGCGGTGCGGGAGGCGCAGGGCTCCCTGCTGACCAACAAGTATGCCGAAGGCTATCCCGGCAAGCGCTGGTATAACGGCTGCCACTGGGTCGACGAGGTGGAGAAGCTGGCCATCGACCGCGCCAAGGCCCTGTTCGGCGCCGAGCACGCCAACGTGCAGCCGCACAGCGGCAGCGGGGCCAACATGGCCGTCTATTTCGCCCTGCTTCAGCCGGGCGACTCCATCCTGGCCATGCGCCTGGACCAGGGCGGCCACCTGACCCACGGCAGCGCCGTCAATTTTTCGGGGCGGCTTTTCCGCGTGAGCCATTACGGGGTGAGCCACGGGAGCGAGCGGATCGATTACGATGAAGTGGAGAAGCTGGCGAAGGAGAAGAAGCCGCGCCTGATCGTGGCCGGGGCCAGCGCCTACCCGCGTATCCTGGATTTTCCCCGCCTGCGCGCCATTGCCGATTCGGTGGGCGCGCTGCTGATGGTTGACATGGCGCACATCGCGGGCCTTGTGGCCGGCGGCGCCCATCCCAATCCCGTGCCGTATTGCGACGTGGTGACCACCACGACGCACAAGACGCTGCGGGGGCCCCGCAGCGGGCTGATCCTGTGCCGGGAGACGTATGCGGCCGACATCGACAAGCAGGTGTTCCCCGGCATCCAGGGCGGGCCCCTGATGCACGTGGTGGCCGCCAAGGCCGTCTGCTTCCACGAGGCGGCGCAGCCTGCGTTCAAGGCCTATATCGCCCAGATCCTGGTCAATACCCGCACGCTGGCGGCGCGGCTGGCGGCCTCCGGGCTGCGGATCGTGTCGGGCGGTACGGATAACCACCTGCTGCTGGTGGACCTGACCAGCGCGGGGCTTTCCGGCAAGGATGCGGCCAACGCCCTGGAGAAGGCGGGCGTGACCTGCAACAAGAATGCGATTCCGTTCGACACGAAGAGCCCGTTCCAGACGTCGGGCATCCGCCTGGGGGCGGCTGCGGTCACCACCCGCGGCATGAAGGAGGCGGAGATGGAGGTTATTGCCGACCTGATCATTGAAGGCCTTCGCCATGCGCAGGACGACCGGGCTCTGGCCGCCCTGCGGCAGAAGGCGCTGGCGCTGACAGCACGTTTTCCGATCGATTAGACCCATACATAAACAACGAAGGAGACGAGAGAATGAAGAAGGTAGTCGTGATGATGGCGGCGGCGATGGTGGCGGTGGCGTTCACGGTCCAGGCGGAAACACCCGC
>CAYZVY010000038.1:0-11461 GCA_964481675.1 uncultured Verrucomicrobiota bacterium | reverse complement strand
GCCGTGAAGGCTCCGAAGGTTCCCGCGGCTCCGGCCGTGGCGCTGGAACTGGCCGGCAAGGTCATTCAGCAGGAGAAGGTCAAGAAGAACAAGGACGGGACCGAGACCAAGCAGACGATCATTGCCCTTGATATCGCAGCGGACGGCATCCAGGTGGCGCTGCCGGCGGCGAAAAAGGGCGGCGTTGATCCGGCCACGTTCGTGGGCAAGGACGTCAAGGTGTTCGGCAAGGGCTTCTCCGCGGTTAACCCCAAGGGCAAGAAGTCCATTCGCATCCAGAGCATCGACAAGATCGAACCCGTTACGCCGTAAGTAGATCCGTTTAAATTAAAAGGCGGGGAAGCCGTGTGCTTCCCCGCCTTTTTCTTTTGTCCGGACGTTCGTCCGCCAGAAACTTACTTCAAAGCCTGGTGGAGCTGCCGCTTCAGGTCTTCGAGCAGGGTTTTGCGGGCGGCCAGTTCCTGATGGAGGTTGGAGTCGAGTTCGTCGCAGAGTCCCTTCAGCAGGGCTTCCACGTCCGTCCGCTTCAAGGTCCCGGCTCCGGCGTCCTGGCTTTTCAGTTTGAGAGTCAGGTCACGGATCTGGGCTTCCAGGTCGCGGATTTTGCGGAAGGCGGCCATCTCGTTGTTGAATTTGTCGAGATTGGTCTTCTGCAGCATCTCCTCGGCCGATGAGGCGCGCTCCTCGGCATCCGCCAAGGCCTTTTTCAGGCTGGTGATGACCTCGTTTGCGTCACCGGAGTCTGGGATGACCGGAGCTGGCGGCGGGATTGGCCGGGCTGGCGGAGGCGGCGGCTGCGGAGGCGGGGGCTCCGCGGGTTCAGGCAGGGGCACGGGGGCCGTGCCGGTTGAGTAGACAACGGGAATATCGTCTTCAATCGGCGGCGGCGGGGGTGGCGGGGGTGCCGGCTCGCTGCCGGGAACGGCCGGGGAGTCGGCGGCGATTTTGACGATCCGGGCGCAACCCTTGCACCGGATTTTCTTGCCGGCCAGGTTCTGTCGAACCGGGTAGCTGGTCGGGCAATACGGGCAGGTGAAGACGATCTGGCCGCCGGCGGCGGCCGGCGCATCCGCCTGGACGGGCTCGGGCGTCGGATCAGTCGCGATGGCGGCCGTAATGGTCTCGGTGTCATCGTCGTTCGCATAGTCGGGAGCCGACACCATTTCCGCGGCGGGCGGCTCATCGGCCGGCGGGGGCTCGAGGGCAGGGGGGATGACCGGAAGGGGCTCTTCGACCGCCGGCGCGTCTTCCAGGACCGGGGGCGCGACGACGGGCTCAGCTTCGACCGCCGGCGCTTCCGCTTGCGGTGCAGGGGCTTCTGTTTCGGAAGGCGGAACGGACGCCGCTGCTTCAAGGGCGCTGTCGACCGCCTCATCCGGGGCTGTATCCTTGGCGGACAGGGCTTCCACCTGTTCGCGGCTGACGGGGATCCGGACCTTGCACCGCAGGCAGGGAACGCCGCCCGTGCTGAGCACGAATTTCTTCTTGGCCTTGATGCTGCGTCCGCATTTTGGACAGACAACCGTGATGGACATAAGACCGCTCCTGATGAAAAACCCATGGCTGAAAAAGTTTTATATTAGCAATAAACCTTATATCATTGCAAGAAATCTAATATCGAAAAAAAAACTTTAAATATTGTATCCACAAATCGATTCTACTATAAATAGAACCCAACAACCGAAAGGATCAGGTACTATTATGGATAAGACAGTCACTGCGCCCACGACGAACGCCCCCTCCACGAACGCTCCGACGGCTACGCCTCCGGTCGCGAAGTAAGGGTCGTTTACGATCTGCGGGGAAGCTGACAACAGCTTCCCCGTTTTTTTTTGCCCAAAACTGTGATAGAGTGCCCCTATGCAAGCACCCACCTACACCAGTCTCATCGAGCGGATTGCCTTTGGCGGCCTGGGCGTCACACGCCAGGACGGCTGTGTGATCTTCGTTCCCGGGGTCCTTCCGGGAGAAACCGTCCGCTATCGCATCCGTTTCGGGCATAAGTCCTTTGCCCAGGCTGATTTGGTGGAGGTGCTGGACCCTTCGGCCGACCGGATCGAGCCCGAATGCCCCCTGATGTGGCATCCCCTCGGGAAAGGCCCTCAGACCCGCCCCTGCTGCCCCGGATGTTCCTATGGCCACGCCACTTACGCCTGCGAGCTGGCTTTGAAGCAGGAGCAGTTTGCGGAGGTATTGGCCCGCATCGGCGGGCTGAATGACCTGACATTCAAGAAGCCGGTGGGCGCCCCGGAGCCGCTTCGCTACCGCAACAAGATCATCCTGCACGCCCAGAAGGACGGCATGGAAATGAGGCTGGGGTACCGGGGGATTGACAACAAGACCGTTCTGGACATTCCGGCCTGTCCGCTGGCCGCCCCGCCGATCAACGATCTTCTGCGCACGCTCCGGGCGAAGGCCGGCTTTTTCAAGACCTTGCGCCACGGGATGGATGTGACGCTGCGCCAGACCCGGCGCGATGGCGCTCTCTTCTGGAGGGGCGAGGCCGGAAGCCGGGATCCCTGGCTGGAGGAGGCGACTCCCCTGGGCTCCCTCCTGGTCCCGCGCGGCAGTTTTTTCCAGGTGAATCCCGGCGCCTCGGCCCTGCTGGTTGAGGTTGTCCAAGCGATTCTCCGCCAGGCCAAGCCTGCCCGGTTTGTGGATCTGTTCTGCGGAACCGGCCTGTTTTCACTGGCTGCCGCCCAGGCGGGAATCACCGAAGGGGTGGGGCTCGATTCGGATCCGGCCGTGATCGCCGCGGCCCTCCAGAATGCCGCCCGCCACAAGCTGTCCGGTTATACATTCCAGGCGGCGGCCGCAGAGCAGGGACTGCCGATGGCGTTTGAGGAGGGCGGCGCCTCCTCCACCCTGCTCCTGGTGGATCCTCCACGGACCGGATTGGATCCGGCCGTGACCGCCGCGATCCTGGCGTTCAAGCCCCGGGACGTGGTGTATGTCTCCTGCGGGGCCGACACCCTGGCGCGCGACCTGGCCAAACTGGTGGAAGCCGGTTATGCCATCCGCAGCATCCAGTTGGTGGATATGTTCGCCCGCACCGCCCATTTCGAATCGGTCGTCTGGCTGCGCGCGCCCGGCGTTCGCGCCACACGGAAACCTGCCAAACGCCCCTCCGCCGCATGACGCTGGCGCTCCTCTATACGGGCGGCACGATCGGGGGCCGCCTCGACGGGAGCGGCCCCGTATCCCGCGCCCATTCCCCGGCCGTCTTTGAAGGGTTGTTGCGGGACCGCCTGCCGGCCGGAACGCCACCCGTGACGGTCCACGGGGTGTTGGGGAAGCTGAGCGAAAACCTGGAGCCGGCCGATTGGGCGCGACTGGCCCGCGCCGTGGACAGGCAGATCCGCGGGGGAGCGGACGGCATCGTCATCGCCCATGGCACCGACACGCTCCTGTATTCCGCCTGCGCCTTGCGCTGGCTGCTGGGCGGAGTTCCCGTGCCGGTGGTGGTGACAGGGTCGCTCCTTCCGCTGGAGCAGGCCGGGACCGACGCCGTGCGGAACCTGGCTCACGCCCTGGAAGTCGCCCGTCAGGTCCGGCGGCCCGGCGTCTGGATTTCATTTGCCGGGAGAGCCGATGCCTCCAGCCTCGTACTGGATCCCCGAAACGCCCGCAAGGAGGCGGACCGGACGGCGGTTTTCCAGCCGGCCTGGGGCTCCCCGGTGGGAACCGTCTCCGCCCGATCGGGCCGGGTCGCCTGGCATATTCCGCCCGAACCCCTCCGGAAGCCCTATGAACCGCGGCTGACGGTACCGAACCGGGCGGTCCTGTTCACCGTCTATCCGGGATTCGATCCCGCCTGGATCCGGCGGGCGGTGCGGCAGGGTGCGGCCGGCATGGTCCTGGCGGGGTATGGCACGGGGACGGCCTGCGCCGCCGGATCCTTCGATTTGCGGCCGGCCGTGCGGGAGGCGGTGGCCAAAGGGGTGGCGGTATGGCTGGTCTCGCAGCACGGGGGCCGGGTGCGGACCGCTTATGGAAGCACCGCGGCGCTGGAGCGCGCCGGGGCGACGGTGGCACCGGGGCTGACACCCGAAGCTGCCCTGACGGCGTTGATGTGCCTGCCCCGCGGGGAGCTTGACGTGAATCGCGAGGAAGGCTATAGAAGGTTGAACAGCGGAGGTATGGACGATGAAAGAACTGGAAGAGGGCGGAAAGCTTGCGTTGGATTTTGATAAAATCGCCAAAATTGCGGCCAATGCCAAGGGCGTGATTCCGGTGGCCGTGCAGCATGCCGACACCCGGGAGGTGATTCTGGTGGCGTATACGAACGAGCTGGCGTTCAGGAAATCCATGGAAACCCGCTCCCTGGTGTTGTGGAGCACCTCCCGAAACGAGTTGTGGGAAAAAGGCAAAACGTCGGGGGAGACGTTCGATCTGGTGGACGCCTATGTGAACTGCGAGCAGAACTCCTTGTTGTACACCGTCCGGCCCCGCCGGGGCGGCATCTGCCACACCCGCAACAAGGCCGGGCAGCCGCGCAATTGCTACTACCGCAAGATCGACGCCGCCACCCAGCAGCTGGTCAATCAGGACCCGTAAGGGGCCGTCAGCCATTATACGTAGATCATCTTTTTGGTCATGCCGCCGTCGATCACGATGTTCTGGCCCGTGATGAAACCATTGGCGGGATCGGCCAGGACGAGCACCATGCGGGCGATGTCGTCCGGCGTGCCCACGCGGCCGCAGGGGTGCTGGGCATGGTCGGCCTTCGACAGGACCGCCGGTTTCCTCTCCGCGGTTTTGCGCCAGGGCGTGACGTCGATCCAGCCCGGGCTGATGCAGTTGACCCGGATCTCGGGGCCGAGGCTGACGGCGAGGGCGTGGGTCAGGGCCACCAGGCCGCCCTTGGAGGCCGCGTAGGCCTCCGAGTCCTTCTCCGACATGAGGGCGCGGGTGGAGGCGATATTGACGATCGAGCCGCGCGCGGCTTTCAGCGCGGGCGCGGCATACTTGGCGCCCAGGAAGGCGGCGGTCAGGTTGACGGCCAGCACCCGGTTCCATTCCGCCAGGGTCAGCTTCGTCACCGGCCGGCCGATCCCGATGCCGGCGTTGTTCACCACCAGGTCAAGCCGCCCCTGCCAGGCCACGGCCTTCCCGACGGCCCGCTTCAGGTCGCTTTCCTTGCCCGAGTCGGTCTCCAGGAAACGCGCCTTTCCCCCGGCCGCGGTCAGTTCCGCCGCGGTCTCGCGGCCGGCTTCGGCGTCGATTTCCGCGATCAGCACGGCATAGCCGGCGCGGGTGAGGTGGGCGGCGGTGACGCGGCCGATTCCCTGGCCGGCGCCGGTGACGAGGGCTGTTTTCATGAGAACCTCCGGATACCAACATCGAACATTCAACATCGAACGTCGACGTTCAGCGGTCGACGTTCAACGTTCGTTTTACGCTTCCAGTGACAGCAGGTCCTTGACTTCCTCCCAGGTCAGGGCCTGGAGGAGCGATTCGTCGGTGGAAAGGGTGGCGTCGATGACGGCCTGCTTGCGCTTCTGCATCTCCAGCACCTTCTCCTCGATGGTGCCGCGGGTCAGCAGCTTGATGCCGTAGACGGTGCGCTTCTGGCCGATACGGTAGGCGCGGTCGGTGGCCTGCTGCTCCACGGCCGGATTCCACCAGGGGTCGTAATGGATGACCATGTCGGCCCCGGTCAGGTTGAGTCCGGTTCCCCCGGCCTTGAGGCTGATGAGGAAGAGGGGGATCTCGCGGTCGGAATTGAACTGGTGCACGATCTTCTGGCGCTCCTTGGTGGAGCCGTCCAGGTAGCAGTAGGGGATCTGCCGGTCGTTGAGCTGGTTGCGCAGGATGGTGAGCATGGAGACGAACTGGCTGAAGACGAGGATGCGGTGGCCGCCGTCGAGCGCCTCGTCGAGCAGCTCGAAGAAGAGGTCCATCTTGGCCGACGGCTGGCCGGGCGGAATGCCGGGCATCTTGAGCAGGTCCAGGTGGCAGCAGGCCTGCCTGAGCTGGAGGAGGGTCTTGAGAATTTCGATCGTGCAGCGCTTGAAGCCCTGGGTCGCCACCATGTCCTCGAGCTTGCGGCGGGACGACTCCACCAGCGCGCGGTAGACCTGCTTCTGCTCGGTGCCGAGCGAGCACAGGGCGATGCGCTCGATCTTGGGCGGCAGGTCCTTGGCCACGTCGGCCTTGAGGCGGCGGAGCAGGAACGGCCCGAGCTTGCGCCGCAGGCGGATCTGGGCCTCCTCGCCCTCGAAGCCGCCCGCCGCGATCGGCTGCTCGTAGTGGCGGCGGAACGAGTCGTGCGAGCCCAGGTAGCCGGGCATGAGGAAGTCCAGGATCGACCAGAGGTCGGAGACGCTGTTCTCGATGGGCGTGCCCGTCAGCACCAGCCGCTGCCCCGCGCGCAGCCGCTTGGCCGTGATGGCGTTCTGGGTGGACCGGTTCTTGATGTGCTGCGCTTCGTCCAGCACCATCACCGAGAAATCGAAGTTCAGGTATTGATCCACATCGCGCCGCATCAGCGCGTAGGAGGTGACCACGAGGTCCGCCTCGCCCAGCTTGCCCCAGAGGGAATGGCGGTCGTTGCCGGTCAGGCAGAGCACGCGCAGGGAGGGGACGAAGCGCTTGACCTCCTCCGCCCAGTTTTCCACCAGGCTGGTGGGGCAGATGATGAGGGCCGGCTTCCCCTGGTAGGCCGGGTTGCGCCGCTGCAGGGTCAGCCAGGCCAGCGTCTGGATCGTTTTGCCCAGCCCCATCTCGTCCGCCAGGATGCCGCAGAAGCCGTTGTTCTCCAGGAACCGGAGCCAGGCGATGCCGTCCTTCTGGTATGGCCGCAGGACCGCCTGGAGCGCCGGCACGTCCACCGGCTCGATGTTGACCTTGCCGGCCTGCTCGTTGGCGGCGTCGCGCCACTCGGCCGGCATTTCGATGTCCACGCCGTCGAGCGCATCGATGGACGATTTGACATAGGCCGAATAGAGGCGGGGCAGGCGGAACGTGCCGGGCTTGGAGCCCTCGGTGCTGGCGCAGTCGTTGAACACGCGGGTCATGGACTCGATGGCGTCGATGTCGATGAGCACGGTCTTGCCGTCGCGCTGGATGAACGACTCGCCCTTGAGGATGGCGCGCTGCACATCGGCCATGGGCAGGGCCTGTCCGTCGTATTCGTACTCGAAGCCGATCTCGAACCAGTCGTGCCCGGGCGAATCCGCCACCCGGATCACGGGCGTGACGGAGCGGAGGTCCTCATGGTAGGGCGCGACGCGGCCTTCCAGGTCGACTTTCCAGCCGGCGCGGCGGAGGGTGGGCAGCTTGCTGCCGATGAAGTTGAGCACGTCCCGCTCGCCCACGATGGAGGAGAGGCCGTCCCCGACCTCCCCGCTGAAGCCGAAGTGGCGCAGCGTGTCAAGCGCCCGCCGCTCGCTATGGGGGCTGCGGACAAAATAGCGCATCGGATCCGAGGGGTCGGGCAGGCAGAAGCGCGCGTTGGGATCCGACACTTTGCCCGCGATCAGGCTCTTGCCGTCATATTCGGCATGGAGGGTGGCCGAGAGCGAGGCCGGACTGCCGCGGACCACGAGGCGGAAGCGGGGCGCCGTCGGCTCGATGGTGAACCAGTCGGTGGTCACCTCGGTCTCCACGGGCAGCAGCTTGGCCATGGTCGCCATCTCGGTTTCGAGGAACCGCGGAACGGCGGGGCGGGGGATGCGGACGGTGCCGGCATACAGGTCGTGCAGCGGCTCGGGCAGGACGACTTCGAGCGGCCAGAAGCGGCCGCCGTTGAAGAGCCAGCCCTTGGAGCCGACCGCCATGTGGAAGGAGGGCCCGGGGTCGGCATCGAACGGGATTTCGCTGAGCAGGTTGATGACCAGCTCGCCGGTTTCCCCGTCGAGGTCGATGTGGATGCGGGAGGGGACGCGGGGCGTCATCACGCAGAGCGGCTCGGCGCGGCCTTCCTCGTAAAAGGGCCGGCCTTCGTGCAGGTCCAGCAGGTTGAGGAAGTCGAAGCGGGACAGGCTCAGCGACGCGCCCGGCGGGCCGCCCGCGATATCCTCGAGCACGTAGAGGAGCGCCTCGTCGCGCCGGGGAAAGGCGAAGGGCGTGCCGCGGGGAACCGTGTCGAGCGGGTGGGCGGTCTGGTCGAAAAAGGCTTCGGCCAGGACCGGGATGACGCCGCGGGCCCAGCCGTCACGCCATTCGCGGCGGAGGGTGAGGCGGATCTCCGCGGCGGTGGCGTCGGGCGTGCCCGGCGGGACCCGGCGGATGTAGGCGTTTTCGTCGAGAACGGTCTGCCGCTGGGCCTGCCGGACTTCCACGTCCCGCTTCGGCTCGCGGCGCTGGCGCTGGAGCAGGGCCAGCCCCAGGGCGATCACGTGGCTGCAGATGATGCCGCGCTCGGTGCTGTCCCGGCAGGGGCAGGCGTTCTCGGCGCTGCCGTTGGGGAGGATCCGGGCGGCCGTGCGCATCGCGCGGCCGGCCCGCAGGATGGTGCCCCGCAGGTGGGGATGCTCGTACTCCGCCTCCTTGACCAGTCCGTTCTCGAATAAGATCTGGCCGTCGCGGAAGACCGATGGGCCCGCCCAGTCGATCAGGATCTTTTGGGTGACCGGAAAATTCATCGTCTTTCCCACCAGCCGCTGGTCCAGCCGTCCAGGGTCAGCCGGAGGCGTTCGTCGAACCCGTGCCGCGTGAACGCGTCCGCCACGCCGGCGTACTGCCGCTCCAGGATGCCCGCCAGCAGGAGCGCCGCGCCCGGGCGCGGCGCGCACAGGCGTCCGGCGAAGCGGTCCGCCGCCTCCAGCAGGATCGGGGCTTCGATGTTGGCGGCGACCACGTCGAACGGGGCCGGCGGCGCGTAGTCGAACACGTTTGCGGCCGAGAATGCAATGGAGTCAACGACTCCATTGTGCGCGGCGTTCTCCCGCGCCTGGTCCACGGCCGAGGCGTCGAAGTCGATGGCCGTGACGGGGGCGAACCCCAGCTTGGCCGCGGTGATGGACAGGATGCCGGAGCCGCAGCCGGCGTCGAGCAGCGAGCCCGTGCGGCCGGCCTGCGCCAGGGCGTCCAGGAACCGGATGCAGGCCCGCGTGGTGCCGTGCTGCCCCGTGCCGAAGCACATGCCCGCGTCGATCACCACCTCGCGGTCGTCCGGCCCCAGCGGAAGGGTCTCCCAGGAGGGCCGCACGATGACGCGGTCCGAGACGCGCTCGGCGTGGAAGAAGCGCTTCCAGCTCTCGGCCCAGTCCTCGCGGGGCAGCGGCTCCACGGACAGCGTCCACCCCTCGCCTCGGCTCAGGTCCGTGGCCAGGGCGCCCAGGGCCGCCGCCGCCGCATCGGCCTCCGCGCGGGTGGCGGCAAAATGGTCGATGCGGGCCACGGTCCCCTCGGCATCGGTCCAGAGCGAAACCGGATAGCCGGCGGCGGGAAGCGCCTCTTCCAGCACCTCGGCCAGCACGGGCACGGTATGGATGGAAACGCGGAACAGCGGGCCGGTCATGGCGGAGGCGCCTCCTTGGGTCTATGGAAGGGACGCTTGAAAGGGGAATGGAAAATCGCCGCCCCGTCGGGGCCCAGCTCGGCGCGCGTGTGGCCGGCGGCGGACAGGACTTCGTCGGTCGTTTTGAAATGGCATTTGACCGCGTCGAGCAGGACGGCGGGCCCCTTGTCCTTGACCAGCTGGATGGCGCAGTTCTTGACCTGCTCGGAGGCGCCCTTGGGAATCTTGACGCCATAGCGCTGGCTCAGCTCGGACATGGCCAGAAGGAACCGGTCGCGGGCGAGGATCGAGGCGGCCGCCACGGCCATGTCGGACTCCGCCTTGTGGCGCTGGTCCAGCTTGATGGCCTTGCCCCGCTGCAGGAGCGCCTTTTCGATCAGCTTCTTGTCGCCGAACTGGTCGGAGAGGGCGCGGGGGCAGTCGGGCACGACCTGCAGCACGTTCTCGATGGTGCGGGCGTGCCCCCACGCCAGGAGGCGGTTGACGTTGCGGATCTTGTGGTAGAGCTCGTTGTACTTCCGGGGCCCGATGGCGATGACGGATACCTTGTCGCCCACCCGCTCGCGGATCGCGCGGGCCAGTTCGCGCGCCTTGGCGTCGCTGGTGATCCGCTTGCTGTCCTTGATCCCGAGTTCGCGGAAGACCTTGACCAGGGGCGTGGTCACGTAGACGGCGGCGATGACCAGCGGGCCGAAGAAGTCGCCCTTGCCGCTCTCGTCCACGCCGATGTGGGGCTGGGATCCTTCGGGATCAACCACGTCCTCGTAGCCCAGTTTGACCTGCTGGAGGATCATCGGCTCCATGGCGAAGGTGACGAAGTCGGCCGCGCCGGACCCCTGGATGAGGCATTTGCCGCTTTTGTAAATACAGACGCGGTAGCCGTCCCCTTCGGCGGCATAGCGGGTGTGCTCCACAGTGACGGGGCGGTAATTGCCGCCTTTCAGCAGATCGATGAGCGCCTGCTGCTGGCTTTCGCTGAGCACGTAGGTGAACGAATTCTGGGTCGGCATAACGAAAAAGGCTATCACGGAAGAAAGGGAAATAACACAAAAAAATGAGGGGGGGATGCGGGCAGCGGAGCGGGCAGCGGAACGGTAAAAAACAGCTTGAATCGGATGGGGAAAGGCGCATCATAGGGACGTGCGGATCAACCAACATAGGGGAGAGTCGATGAAACAGAAGATGTGGATGGCGGGTCTGGCGGTCGGGTTGGCGGTTTCCTTCGGACTGTGCGGTTGTGACAGCGGCGGGAGCGACGACGGGGACGACGATGGCACGACGCCCCCCCCGGGGGTGGTCAATGCCCAAGTGGCCGGTGTCTGGCACGGCACCCGGGCCAACGGCAGCGGTTCCTCGGCCTGCACGCTGACGCTCACGCAGAGCGGGGGCAGCCTCGGCGGCAATTATACCGACAATTCGCTCTTTTCCGGCCCCGTGTCGGGCAGCATCAACGGCGATGACATCGATATCGTCGTGACCATGTCCGGCACCCCGGTTCCGCACCCCGAGGGCGAGACCTGGACCATCAAGGGCGCGGTGAACGCGACGGAGACCAAGATCGTCGCCACCATGGTGGATGTGACGCACAGCCTGACATTTACGCTGAAGGTCACCAAGTAGGCTTGTTTCTGTTAGAATAGCGCGGCGCCAGCCATTCCCGGCCTGGCGCCGCGTTTTTTCGAGGCGGAGGCCCATGATGCTAGGCCGGATTGCCACGCTGCTTGTTCTTTTCCCCCTGCTCGCCTTTTCACAATCCCCCCGCTTTACCCTTGAGACGTTTCCTGTTTCCGGAGAAGGGCTCCGGGGACCGCTCTCCATCATGTTTCGGCTCGATACCGCAAGCGGTACGGTCTGGCGGGTGGTCCGGGATCGTTTCGAACCGGTCTCTGTGGCCGGGCTGACAAATCGCCCTTCCAGGGAGGAGGCGAATGCGGTTCTGGAAAACCTTCGTCGTCGGGAGGCTACCTTCCGGAAGATGCAGGCCCTGATCATCCC
>CAYZVY010000037.1:22511-24466 GCA_964481675.1 uncultured Verrucomicrobiota bacterium | reverse complement strand
TCGTTCGTGAATGTGGGCGGCGACCTCCGGATCTCCGGCTTCAACACCTGGCTGAGGCCGTATGCGAGTCCCACGAACGGCGGCGGGGTCATCCTCCGGATGCGGAATCTGGCCATCACGCAGACCAATGCCGGCATCAATGCCTCGGGCTGCGGCTTTACCTTCGGGCAGGGGCCCGGCGCGGGTTCGCCCAATAACACGTATGCCGGCGGCGGAGGATATGGGGGCCGGGGCTGCAGCGTCTCCACAGCCGGCCTGGTCAATGGCAACCCGTATGCCCCGCTTCTGCCTGGCAGCGGGGGCGGCATCCGCACCGCGGCTAATATTAACGAATCATCCGGTTACGGCGGCGGGCTGATCCGGGTGGAAGCCTCTAACAGCGTGACGCTCAACGGCAGGCTGATCGCCCAGGGCGGCGCGGGTTATGCTTCCCAATACGGCTCCGGCGGGGCGGGCGGCGCCATTTTCATCGCCTGCAGCAATTTCGAGGGTACGGCGGATGCCGCGCTGGATGCCAAAGGCGGGAATTCCGGGCGGCCTGGCGATGTCGGCGGCGGCGGCGGCGGCCGCATCGCCGTCTGGCACGGCAGTATCAGGCCGCAGCGTCGAGCGCAGTTGCTGGCCGGTTCCGCGACCGGCGCGCTGATGACCGACGCCTTGGATGCATACCAGGGATCGATCAACGTGTCGACCGGCATCGGCTACCTGGCGGTCGGTGTCCCCGCCGAAAACGGAACGGCCTGGTTCATCACGTTCCCGACCACCGCGCCCCCTGTCGCGGTCATCACGAGCCACACAAACGGGACGATCATCCAGACCAACAGTTTCACCATCGGGGCGGAGGCCTTCAGTGACGGTTACGTGGTCACGCAGGTATATTTTTATGCCGATGGGGTTCTGCTGGGCGCCGACCCGACCGAGCCCTATGCCTGGAACTGGACAGCGGCTCCTTTGGGGAGTCACACGCTGATGGCGGCGGCATACGACTCGATGGGCCAATGCACCACGTCGGCGAGCGTTCGCGTGAAGGTGGTTAACAGCGTCAAGACGTGGGCGCTCACCGGGGCTGGCGACTGGTTTGACAACGACAACTGGGAGCCGGCGGGCTTCCCGGGCGAGGGCGATTTGGCTTCGCTCTCGCTGCCCGGCGCGACGGTTATACTGACGAACGAAACCGCGGCTTTGGCGTTTTTCCAGATGGGAGCCGGGAGCCTGGTCTTCTCCAACTGGAATACGAAGCTGAGCGCCCTCGAGGTGGTCGTCAGCGGCGGAACCGTCACCGTGGCCAATGCCTTTTCCGGCACGGAGATGTCCAACCGGGTCTGGATCGCCTGTTCGAACGATTTCACCCTGGCGTCGCCCGGCCGCATTGACGTGAGTTATTTGGGGTACACGAATTTCAGCGGTCCCGGGCGGGGCGTGCCCGAGAGCGCGAGTTACTGTGGCGGCGGCGGGCATGGCGGGAAAGGCGGCGTCGGGTATTTCAATGGCGGGCCGGCCTACGACAGCCTGATGGATCCCGGGGCGCCCGGCAGCGGCGGGGGCGGCACCAACCAGGGCGGCTGCGGCGGCGGGGTGGTGCGGATCGAGGCCGGCGGAGCGGCGATCCTGAACGGGCCGATCCTGGCGAACGGGCAGGCCGCGCCGATGCAATACGGGGGCGGCGGGGCGGGCGGAACCATCTATGTGTCAGCCGGCTCTTTCACGGGCAATACCAATGGCCTGCTCCAGGCCAACGGTGGCATTGCCGGTCACTCCAGTTACGGGGGTGGTGGTGGCGGCGGCCGGATCGCCCTGATCGGCGGGCCGGTGAGCATGCCGCTGCAGGTGCGGTTCTCGACCGCGCCGGGCATGCCCAGCACATCCCAGTCGGGCGTGTTGCCGTATGGGTCGACGATGAATACGTGGGCCGACTGGGGCACCGTCTATATTGCCGATTCGAACCTGTTCGCCGG
>CAYZVY010000037.1:16414-22411 GCA_964481675.1 uncultured Verrucomicrobiota bacterium | reverse complement strand
CTTCTCCGGATGGCGAACCTGGCGATCACGCAGACCAACGCGGGCATCAATGCCGCCGGCCGGGGCTTCGGGCCGGGGCAGGGGCCTGGCAAGGGGGGAGGCAGCGGCCAGTATTCCGCCGGTGGCGGACATGGCGGCAGCGGAGCCAAGGGCACCAGTACGGCTATTGTGGGCGTGACCAACGGCAATCCGTATGCTCCGGGCTGGCCGGGCAGCGGCGGAGGGGTGAGAACCAACTGGTCCGATAGTGGGGCCGGCACGAATCTGACCGACGGCACCGGGTTTGGCGGCGGCTTGATTCGCGTGGAAGCCACCAACAGTGTGATGCTGGAAGGCCAGCTGGTGGCCCAGGGCGGCCGGGGGCGCGGCGCCTCCACCTATGGCGCGGGCGGGGCGGGCGGGGCGATCTGGATCTGGTGCCGGACGTTTACCGGATCGGTCGACGCGGTGCTGGATGCCAGCGGCGGGAGCAGCGGCCTGGCGAATGCAGGCGGCGGCGGCGGCGGACGCATCGCGGTCTGGTATGGCGGAAAGATGCCGGACGAGACGCCCCTCGCGCTCCAGGCCGGGACGATTCCGCGCCGGGTGACCGTGGACTCGCAGAGCGAGGCGTTTGCGGGGACGATTTCCGTGACCAACGGCTTGAACTCGGCCTCCACCAACAACGCGACCGTCGGCACGGTGGTGTTTATCAAGTATATCCCGCCGCCCACCGGCACGCTGATGATCCTCCATTAAGGAGCGGTCGTTAGAAAGGCGCGGACGTAGAGTGGGCGCCGGATCGGAATACGGGAAAAGGAGTTCCGGGGAGTGAAAATCCTGATCATCGGTGGGACGGGGCTCATCAGCACGGCGGTGGCGCAGCAGGCGGTTGACCGGGGCCACGCGGTGACGCTCCTGAACCGGGGCCAGACTCCCGTCCGCGTGACGGGCGACTTCCGGGTTCTCGCCGGTGATCGGGCCGATCGCCCCGCCTTCGAGCGGCTGGTCCGCGAGTCGGGTTCGTGGGATTGCGTGGTTGACATGATCTGCTCCGATCCGGCCGACGCGGTCTCCCTTGCTTCCGCCCTCAAGGGCCGGACGGCGCAGCTGGTTTTCTGCAGCACGACCAACGTCTACCCCAAGCCGGCCGATCGCTATCCCGTCCGCGAGGATCATCGCCTGGGCGCCGCCTTCAAGAACGGGGTCGACAAGATCGCCTGCGAAGCCATTCACCGCGAGGCCGAAGCCGGCGGCCATTATCGCGTCACGGTCATCCGCCCCGGCCACGCCTACGGCGAGACCGGCCCCGTGCTCCACAGCCTGGGGAGCAACACGGCCGTGCTCGACCGCATCCGGAAAGGGCGGCCGGTGATCGTGCATGGCGACGGCCAGGGGCTCTGGTCGGCGCTGCACGCCGAGGATGTGGCGCAGGTCTTCTCCGCAGCCGCCGGCCATCCGGCCGCCTTCGGGCGGACCTATAACGCGACCGGGCTGGAGTGGATGACGTGGGATCAGTATCACGCGCGCATCGCGGAGGCGCTGGGCGTGACGTGTCCCGAGCGGGTGCATATCGCAACGGATCGCCTGGCCCAGCTGGCGCCGGACCGGACGGCGCAGGTCAAGCGGAGCCTCCAGTATCCCGGCATTTACGATATGACCGCGGCAAAGCAGGATCTGGGTTTCACGGCCCGCATCCCGTTAGTCGACGGCATGCGGCGGACGATCCGCTGGCTTGAAGAGCAAAAGAAAATCGAGTCCTGGGAAAGCGATTCGGATTACGACCGGATTATTTCAGCGTGGCGACCGTAACGTATGAAGGCTAGGTCGGGCCCTGTGAAGAGAATGGCGCTTACTTACAGCGGGAATAGGACGATCCTGCTTAATGTAGGGTTGGTACAGCGGGACCTACGGGACCGCTGCGGGCGGCTCACAGCGGTCCCGTAGGTCCCGCTGTACCCCGCTTCCCGTTACAGGTCACGCGGGGCTTAAGTAAACGCCACATAAAGGAAGCGCCAGTGAAAATCATTTCACGCCTTGAACGGATTTAGTTCACGCGATGAAACAACAGGGGATGATGTGCCACTGAAACGGAAGCTTGCCCTGTCTGGCGAAAGACGAAATAATCGTGACCTTTGATTAGGAGACGGATCATGGACGACGCAACAGGATTGAACGCGCGGGATCTCGACATCCTGCGGAGGCTGGCGGCGCGGAAGGCGGAGATGGCAGCCGATCCGGCGAATACCGAAAAGAGGGACAAGTGGTACGCGTTCGACGAGGGCGCGGATCCGGGCCCCATGGTGCTGCTGGAAACGGGCGGCATCCAGCCGGGCGTGATCGCCCCCGATTCCCTCCAGTGCGAGGACAAGTGGGCCCGCGGGATCGAGCAGGGGCTGCGGGCCGAGATTTTCCAGTTCGAGACGGTGAAGGACGACAGCGTGGTGTCGCCCTATTGGCCGGTGAACTGGCGCGTGGAGCGCTCGGGCTACGGCGTGCAGTCCACGCCGCACCGGGCAGACAACGACGGCCGGCTGGGCGCGAAGCGGTGGGATCCGCCCATCAAGGACCTGGACCGCGACCTGGATATGCTGAAGGCGCAGACCTTACGCCTGGATCGCGAAGGGACGCTGGCCGCCCAGGCCCGGTTCCAGGCGGTGTTCCGGGATATCCTGGAGGTGCCCATCCGCGGCCCGTTCTGGTGGACCCTGGGCATGACCATCGTGGCCATCGACCTGATCGGGCTGGATAACCTCATGCTGTTCATGTACGACAACCCCGCCGGGCTGAAGCGGCTGATGCAGTTCCTGTGCGACGACCACCTGGCCTTCGCCACCTGGCTGGAGCGCGAGGGGCTGCTGACCCTCAACAACGGAAACGACTACATCGGCTCCGGCAGCCGCGGCTTCACCCGCCGCCTTCCGTCCCCATCATGGAAACAAGGCGCCCCGGCGAAGATGAAGGACCTCTGGGTGCTGCTGGAGTCGCAGGAAACGGTGGGCGTGGGGCCGGAGCAGTTCGAGGAGTTCATCTTCCCGTACCAGGAGCGGATCGCGAAGGAATTCGGCTTCTGCTACTACGGCTGCTGCGAGCCGGTGAACAACCGGATCGGCATCCTCAAGCGGTTGCCCAACCTGGAGCGCATCTCGGTGTCCCCCTGGGCCGACGAAGAGGTGATGGCCCGTGAGTGCGGCAAGGCGATCGTCTATTCCCGCAAGCCGAATCCGGCGCTGATCAGCACGTCGGTGTTCGACGAGGCGGCGATCCGCCGGGACATCCGCAAGACCCTGGACGCCGCCCGCGGCTGCCGCGTCGAGCTGGTCATGAAGGACGTGCATACCGTCAACGGCGAGCCGGCCCGGACGGCCCGCTGGGTGGCCCTGGCGCGCGACGAGATCCGCCGCGCCGGCCTGGGCTGATGCCGGGTCAGAATTTTTCGCCCTTGTGGGCCTTCACGGAGCAGTCCGCCCAGCGGTTCAGCCAGTCGTGGCCGAACGCCGGGGCCAGCGACGCGTCGTCGCCGGTTTCAATCATGCGGTCCCGCAGCCAGCCGTGATGCTGCCGGAGCAGGCCGGCGCAGGCGGGATCTCCGACCCGGTTGTGCAGCTCGTCGGGATCGGCCTGCAGGTCGAAAAACTGCCAGGGCGTCATGCCCCCGGGCCCGCCCCCGAAGGCCACGTACTTGTAGCGCTCGCTGCGGAAGGCGCGGTAGCCGCGCTGGTAGAAGGTGACTCCGGGCCGGATTTCCGACACGAACTCCAGCATCACGCCGGGCCGTTCGAGCGGCCCGGCCGTTCCCCGGATGCGCGGGGCCAGGTCGGTTCCGTATAGAGGCTCCGCCGTTTTCGGCCGCAGTCCGGTCAGGCCCAGGAAGGTCGGGAACAGGTCTTCCGTGCAGACGGGGTCCGCCACCACGCGGCCGGCGGGGATGCCGGGCCCCCACACGAGCAGCGGCACGCCGGTGGATTCCTCGAAGGCGTATTGCTTCTCCTGCAGGGAATGGCTGCCGCCGAATTCGCCGTGGTCCGACGTGAAGACGATGATCGTGTTCTTGTCCTGTCCCGTTTCCCGCAGCCTGGCCATCAGCCGCCCGACGTTGTCGTCGAGGTTTTCCAGCATGGCATAGTAAAGCTTCCGCCGGCGGATCATGTCGTCCCGCTCCTCGGGGGGGCGCGGCCGGCTCCAATCGGCGGTGACCTTGTCGTCGTGCTCGGTGAGGACCATGAAGTTGGGCGGCAGGGTGATGTCGCGGGCCAGCCATTTCTTTTCGTAGGCCTCGGGCGCCTCGAAGGGCGGGTGGGGCGCTTCCACCGAGACGACCATGGCGAACGGCTTATCCCGGCCGCGGCGCGACAGGTAGTCGCCGGCGATGCCGAACAGCCCGTCCGTCTGGTAGCCGGGGAGGGGCCGCGGGGTCGGGTCATCGTCCTCGAAGACGGTGGTATCGTAGTAGTTGTTCCTGAATTCGAAACCGAACCATTTGCGCCAGCGCCCCTGGTGCTCGCGGGGGACCGGCCGCTTCATGAAGCCGGGGCCCAGGCCGCCGTAGAGGTGCCACTTGCCCACGTAGATGGACTCGTAGCCGGCGTCGTTGAAGTCGTCGGCCAGTGTGCGCTCGGCCGGGGACATGCGCCAGAGGATGGCGGGGATCATGCGGCTGTGGGGGTAGAGGCCCGTCATGAAGGTGAAGCGGTAGGGGACGCAGACGGGGTAGGTGGAGCAGGCGGCGTCGAAGCGGACGCCTTCGCGGGCCAGGGCGTCCAGGTTCGGGGTGGAGGCGTTCGGGTCGCCGTGGCAGGCCAGGGCGCCGCGGCGGAGCTGGTCGGTGAGGATGATCAGGATGTTGGGGGCGGTCATGCGGATCATTCAAACACAGCGGGGGGCGGGGATCAATCCGTTATTCGCGATCCGCCATCCTTGACGATGGCGGCGAGTTGGGGCAGACTGCCAGACATGATTCCCCTGCTTATCGGCATTGCGTTTTTTGCGGCGATGATGCTGTGGATCGGCGTCAAGGCCGCGTCCCGCTCCCATACCTATGACGATTTCCTGGTGGCGGGCCGGTCGCACGGCGTCGTGTCCCTGACGGTATCCATTCTCGCCACGGCCATCGGGGCGTCCGCCACGGTGGGGCTGATGGATCAGTCGGCGGCGCAGGGGTTCCCCTATTTCTGGTTCCTCGGCGCGGCCGGCGTGGGGCTGCTGGTTCAGGGGCTGACCGTGGCGGGGCGCATCCGGGCGACGGGCGCCCGCACGTTTTCGGAGGTGGTGGAGCGGCAGTTCGGCCCGCGTGTGCACCGGGTGGTGTCGCTGCTGATCGTGCTGGGCTGGACGGCCATCGTGGCCGCCCAGTTCAAGGCGGCCGGAAGCCTGGTGGAGGGGCTGTCCGGCAGCCATGTGGGCTATCGGGCGGGCGTGGTGCTGGCGGCCGTGGCGATCGTGTGCTACACGCTGCCCGGGGGGCAGCACGCGCTGATCCGCACGGATGCCCTTCAATTCGGCATGCTGGCGGCCGGGATCGCGGGCCTGCTGGTCTTTGTGCTGATCCGGGCGCCGGGCGTGGCCGGGCAGGTCCGCTTTGATTTGCTGAACGACCGGTTCACCGCCCAGGACTTGACGTATCATCTGCTGATCGTGGGGGGCATTTACGTGATCAGCCCCAACCTGTTCAGCCGGTGCTTTGCCGCGCGCGATCCCCGGACGGCCCGGCGCGCGGTGCTGGCCGCCGCCCCCCTGATGGCGCTGGCGGGCGTGATCATTGCGTTCATCGGTTCGGGCGCGGCGGCGTCCGGCCTGGTCAAGCCCGGCCAGCCGGTCTTCGCCACCCTGGCGGCTTTGGCCGGTTTTCCGTGGTCCCTGCTGCTGGGGATCAGCATCTTCACGGCCATCATGTCCGCCGCGGACACGACGTTGTTTGTGACCGCCTCGATCGTGCAGCACGACCTGTTGAAGCGGGAGAGCGTGAACGGGGTTCGCCTCTGGATGGCGGGGATCGCGCTGGTTGCCGTTGCGCTGGTG
>CAYZVY010000037.1:9435-16314 GCA_964481675.1 uncultured Verrucomicrobiota bacterium | reverse complement strand
CGCCGGGCGTCTTGAACCGCTGAACCGTTGTTCAACCTGACGGCTCTTGTCATGTTATTGATCCATTGACAGAACGAAAATGTCTCTTTATATTTACGCCTATATTATAAAGGAGCCTTTATGAATGCTGATGCGGCGCATTCCCCCCTTTATCACCGCTGGTATCGGGAGACCTTGCGTGAAAAACTGGCGAGGCCGTTCGTGCATATCCTTTTTGGCGCCCGACAGACGGGCAAATCCACGCTGTTGAACAGTCTCCTTCCGCCGGATACCTTGCGCATCAATCTCGCCGATCCCGGGGAGCGAAGCTTCCATCTCTCCAAGCCGGATGCCTTCAGTCGCATGTGTCTTGCCCTTCCCGCGTCCTCCTCACCGCAAACCGTATTTGTGGACGAGGCGCAAAACGCGCCCCACGTGTTTGATGCGGTCCAGTCGTTGTACGACGCGAACAAGAAACGCTGGCGCTTCGTGCTTTGCGGGAGTTCCGCTCGGCGCCTGCGCCGTTTTGGCGCCAATCTCCTGCCCGGTCGATGTTTCCTGCATCACCTGTACCCCTTGATCCTAGCGGAACAGCCCGCCCCGCAACCGGTGCCGCCGAAGGCCGAATCTCCCTTGGCTTTTCCGCCGGGATCCACGCCGGCGGCGTCCTTGTTTCCTCCCTGGGATCTGGAAGATCGCCTGGCTTTTGGCGCACTGCCTGGCATCGTGACGGCCGATGCCAGAGATCGCGTTGACCTTCTACAGGCCTTCGCCTCTGTCTATCTGGAGGAGGAAATCCGCCGCGAGGCGTTGGTGCGGGACTGGGGCGCGTTTTTGCGGTTCCTGCAGTTGGCGGCCCGGGAGTCGGGCGGCATTACCAACTACGCCGCCATTTCCCGTGAAACCGGCCTCAGTCTGCCCACGGTAAAATCCCATTATCAATTACTCGAAGACATGTTCATCGGGTTCAGCGTGCCCGCCTTCAGCGGAAGTTCGCGCAAGAACTTGCTGTCCACGCCGCGTTTTTTCTTCATCGATCTCGGCCTTCGGAATGCCGCTGCCGATTTGACGCCAGGACGCGCTACGGTTCAGGCCCAAGCCGGGTCGCTTTTCGAACAATGGGTGGGCATCGAACTCTGGAAGAGACTGCGGTATCTGGGGCATGGAAGCCTGCACCATCTCCGGTCGGCAGACGGTGCCGAGGTGGATTATATCGTGGAACACGGCGGACAACTCATGCCGGTGGAGGTTAAATGGACCGAGCGGCCCTCCCCGCAGGATGCACGGCACCTGCGTGGGTTTCTGCATGAACATCCCGGGCGCGCCGAACGCGGATGGGTCATCTGCCGTTGTCCGCGACCTATGCAACTAGATGATCGGATTATGGCCCTGCCTTGGTTCTGTCTCTGAGGCAGCCGGTCGGCGACCGTCGCCGCGCTGTGCTTGTTCGTGGCGATTGCGGCCCCTCTAGTGGCGGGCGCCATCAGCAAGTCCCGACTGGCAGTATCACAGACGGCCTTCGCCATACGGGCCAGGTGGCTTTGAAATACTCATTCTGCGATGATAGGGGACAGCGGTACGCTGGCGTTGTGGGTCGGCACACACCCTTCACTCAAGCCGAATGGTATCTTCGTCCAACGGGAGAGCCTGACATCAGGAACGGCTTGGTGTTGATCGAGAAGGCGGTAATGATTGAACCGAACAGCCGATACCCTGGCCTGGACTCGCTGAAAAGACACTTAGCCAGCAAAGGCTCCTGACACGGGGCTTGAATCAGGAACGGATCGGCGTATGGTCGTGGTAGATGGAAGGCAGGAACTCACCCACTATGACCGCTGACGCCAAAGATGATGGGATAACGGCAACCATCAGGCGGAGGATTGAAGAACCGGAGAAGTGTCTTCATGACTTCGTGACATCGTGACGACGGGTTGAAGAAATGGTAAATGTATCCGGGAGTCACCGAGTCACGGAGTCACAATAGCGGGGTCAAAACCATGAGCCGGATTTACAATCCCAGCGGCGGATATTCTCCGCCCACCCATACCTCTGTCCGAGGTAGTCCGCACACGGTTCCATGCCCTTCGGCGGTCCCTTCAGCGACGACTGAACAGGCCTTCCATGCTGACGCTGCCCCCCCTTCAAGACCGGCCGGCCGCTTCGTCCGCCAGCCGGTGAGCGTGGTCGATCAGATAAAGGGGGAGGGAAAGAAGGCGATAGGAAATTTTGGCTCCGTCGTACATCGTGTCGGTCTCATCCAGGAGGGAGGGTTTGTCGGCATTAAAACGCAGGGCCAAACGGGTTTTTTTCTCGGCCACAAATTGCCACAGCGACCGCAATCGCCCCGTCTTGCCCGCCTTGACCTCCACCGGAACGATCTGTCCGCCGCAGGTGATCACATAGTCCACCTCCGCCGAGGACGTGGATTTCTCCCGCGCCCAGTAGAAGAGTTCCGGTTCCTCCCAGGACGGTCTCGCGTAAAGTAGGTGTTGCCCCACCACTTGTTCGACTGCGGCGCCGGCGTTCACCAGCATGAGTTCGGGCTCGAGTTCCACGATGGCAGATCCCAGACCGCAAGCGCGCAGGAGCAGGCCGCAATCGAGGAAAAGCAGTTTGAACGCATTCTCCTTGGCGGCCGCCCCCAACGGCAGCCCTGAGCACGAAGACTGGCGGACTTTGTAAACGAGCCGCGCAAGTTCCAGCAGGTGGATACAACGCCCGATTTCCCGCGCCGAGTCCTCCCGTGATACATTGACGAACTTGAATTTCTGCCCGACCAGAGCCGGCAAGCGCCCAAACACCTTGAGCAACCGCTCGTGGGTCACGCTTCCGCTGTACTTGGTGAAATCGTCGCGAAGGGTGCTGAGGATCGACTCTTTGATCCGGTCAGCCTCCAGCAAAGAATGCGTACGGGCATACGTCTCGACCGCCTCGGGCATGCCTCCCAGCGCCAGGAAGGTGCGGAACAACCGCAAGAGCGTGTGGTGCGCGGCATCGGGAATGGCCCCGCCGCAGCCGAAGGCAAGGAGGAAGCCGGACCATCGTTCGTTGCCGGTTGCGTCAAGAAACTCGCCGAACGTCATGGGACCGATGTGCAGATACTCGATGCGCCCGACCGGCATGGAGAACGAATGGTCTTCCAGCACGAAATCCAGAAGCGAACCGGCCGCAATGACGTGGAGGTCGGGTATTTCCTCGTAGAAGTAACGGAGTCGTGCAAGCAGTTCGGGAACCGCCTGGATTTCGTCGAAAAAGATCAGCGTTTCGCCGGGAATAAGCCGCCGGTCGTACTCCAGTTCCAGCAACTGCAACATTCGGGCTGGGGGTTCCTGGACGATTCTCCGCAGGAATTCCCGATCGCGATCGGCGTTGACGGTCAACTGAGTCGAGAACTCACGTTTGGCAAAATCCTCGACCAAGTACGATTTTCCAACTTGGCGAGCGCCTCGCACCACAAGCGGTTTCCGTTTCGAGCGATTTTTCCATTCCACCAGATAAGTTAGAGCATTTCGCTTCATATGCACTTTATTGAGGGTTATTTAAAGCAAGTTATGCACATTAAATAGGGTAATTGCAAGCATGAACAATGCGATTCTCTCGCGTTGCGATAGGTCCATGCCCTTCGGCGGCCCCCTCAATCTCCTGAATTACCCCGAACCCTGAACCCCGAACCCCTGAATTGCCCGGACTTGCCTTTCGGGAATCGCTCATGCTAGGATGAAATTCAACCCTTTTGAGGATTTTGCCATGATTTCCGCCCAACTCGGCCGCATCCTGTCCGGCCAGTCCGACGCCTTGCTCCGTTCCTATGACGCATTCATGGACCAGCCCGTGGATTTCGAGTCGGGCGAGGGGGATCTGCCCGGCGATCCGACCAGCCAGACCACGCTGGCGCGCGAAATTTCGGTCACCGGCCCCGGCACCTTCTTCCGGCGCGCCCGCCGCACGCTGACCTTCACGCCGGCCCCGGCCGGCGAAGGCTGGTGGTTCGACCGGACCGACCTGCCCGATTTCCTTCCGATCCGCGTGTCCGTTCACACCGTCTGGAACACCCTGCGCAACATCGTGCTGTGCAGCGGATCGCCCCGCAACTACATGCGCATGGTCGAGCACATCGTCGCCCTCCGGACGGGAATGGGCATCGACAACATGGTGATCCACATGGACTCCGGCGATCCGCCCTTGTTCGACCGCGGGAGCATGGACCTGGTGGAGGCGCTCGAGGCCGCCGGCACGGTCCGGCAGACCCTGGCTCCGGTTTTCGTGACGGTAACCGAGCCGGTCACCCTGTCGGGTCCGAACGGCAGCTTTCTGACCTTCAAGCCCTGCACGGGAGTCCGGCCCTCCCTCAAGATCGACTGCGCCGTGGATTTCCCCAACGCCATCGGCCGGCAGCGGCTGCGCATCGACCTGAATCCGGCCCTGTTCCGGCACGCCGCCCAGGCGCGGACGAACTGCTCGCAGGCGCAGATGCTGTATGCGAAGACCATCGGGCAGGTCTTTGCCGACACCCGCAACCTGGGCTATACGCCGGAGAACATCCTGATCGCCGGCGACAAGCGTTATGTCAACGAGGCCAAGATGCCGCACAACGGCAAATCGCTCGAGGCCGTCTGGCATCGCATGGCGCTGGACCTGCTGGCCGCCGTGGCCCTGATCGATTCTGGCCGCTTCTGCGGCGAAATCTATTCCTACAAGGCCGGCCATACGCTCGATGTTCAGATGGTCCGCAAGCTGTACAAACTGCGGCTGCTGAAGGCGGTTGAGTTTCCGGCTCGTTGAAGAGCCTTTGGAGAAATAGGACCTATAGGGCCTATAGGTCCTATTTCAAGACCCTGTGCTATTCATTCTCCCGGTGGTCGGCCAGCCACTCCGCGTCGGTCACGGGCGTCACGGTGACATCGTCGAATGCATACACGCCGGGCGGCCAGTAGGCATACAGCATGATCCGCAGGCGGGTGACCCGGGGCGTGTTTTTCGTGGGATGGAAGCACTGGGAGAATGTTGTCCAGTCCCGGCGCAGGCCATGGCAGTTCACGACTGTGTCGTAGAGCCGCCGCTCCTCGTTCCGCAGCAGGCCGTACCCGCGCACCCACACCTTGGCGCCCCCCGAGCCGCGGCAGCGGAAGGTGAGCCGGTAGGCCTGCCCGGTGGCCGCCGGGAACCAATCGGAATAATAGGACAGCCCGTAGGTGCCCGCGATGGGGCCCTCGTTGGCGTTCGGGAACACCCACTTCTCCAGGCCGGCGGCCTTGCAGCTGTCGACATAGGCTTTCTCGGAAACCGCCGTGTCCAGCCGGATGATCCGGTTGCCGTTGGTCTCCGTTTCCCAGCGCACCCCCAGGCTGTCCAGCGTATCCCAGCCCCGCGGGCGGGCCGCGTTGGTGGGATCGGTTTCCTCAAACCCGCCGTTCGCCAGCAGGGGCGGAAGATTGGTTTGCGCCAGGGCGGGGAGCCCCGCCGCCAGGAGCGCGGGAACAAGCAGGCGCCGGATCATGGGGGCGAGGCGGGTCATCGGACTGGCTCCGCGAGTTCGCGGAAATAGGCCCCCGCCATTTCCTCGTAGCCCGCCGGGATGCCGTCCTGCAGGCCGGTCGTGATTTCCTGCCGCTGCTTTTCGGGAAGGGCCGACTGCTCGCGCCGCAAGACCCCGGTTCCGCCGGCCGCCCGCTTGGCCTCCTCCAGCGTCTCGAGGGCTTTCGTGAACGCCTGCTTCACGCCCGGGCCGTAGCCTTTGGCGGCGGAGGCTTCCACGGCCTGCATGTGCTGCACCGCTGTTTCCAAATCCGCGCCCGGCACGTTCCAGGCCCGCAGCCGCAGGGCCAGCGCTTCGGCGGATTGGCGGATGGCCGCCTGCTGCCCGGCCAGCCGCGCCATCTTCTGCTGCAGGGGCGGCGGAACAGGTCCGCGCAACCCTTCACCCGCGAAGCCCGACAGCTTGCCGCCGCCCGTCGCGCCGCCCGGGCTTTCCTTGGACGAATCCTCCACGCTTCCGCTTTCAAACGGGCTGGGACTCAGCCGCGTGGGCGTTTCCCGCCCGCCCTTGCCCTGGGCCGTGTTTTCCACCATCTGCCCGCTGCTCCGGCCCGTCCGGCCTTCGCCCGCCCGCCCGCCGATTTCCATCTGGTTCGGCAGCATGTTGCCGGTCACGCCCTTCGCGCTCATACTGGAAATCGGGCCGTCCGCGGCGTCCCAGCCGGCCCCCTTGTCGATCGAGTCGAGCCACGAGCTGGTGACATCCTCCACCTCCTCGGTCATCTCCTCTTCCTTGTCCATCAGCTCGCCCATGATGTCCTCCAGCTCGGCCGGCAGGTCGGCCATCGCGATGTCGGCCTGCGCCATCGGCTCCTCCATGGACCACTTCAGGTTGTCGGGCTTGTCGGACAGCCACTTTTCCAGGTTCTGCACCAGCTCCTCGGCATTCTCAAGGCCCGACTGCTCGTGCGGCACGGCCAGATCGACTTTCTTTTCGTACAGGGCCTTGGCTGCCTTTTTCATTTCCATGAACGTCTCGTTGAATTCGTCCGCCATGGCGCCGTCCGCGAAGTCCTGGAGCGGAAGCTTGCTGAAGTCGGTCAGCTTCTCCTCGAAGTAGGTCGCCCACTTCGCCTCTTCGCGCGCCAGCTCGCCGAGGATTTTCTCCTCTTCCGCGGTCAGGTCCTGCGGGGCCTTGTCGAGAAGGCTCTTGGACTTCTCGATCATCTTCTTCTGGCTGTCGATGAAATCCAGCAGGTCCTCCCGCAGCTCCTCCGCCGTGCGCCGCGCCTCCTGGACGGGAGGCTCCTCCGATTTCTCCGGCTTGGCCTGTTTCGTGCCGACCGCCTGGTCGGCGCCCCGGCCCAGCAGCGAGAGCAGGGCCGACAGGATGGCGTCCTGCCGGTCCCGGAGGATGTTGAGCCG
>CAYZVY010000037.1:0-9335 GCA_964481675.1 uncultured Verrucomicrobiota bacterium | reverse complement strand
GGCTGGCCCTCTTCGGTGCCCACGTCGCGGGCCTCCCGGATGCGGAGCAGGACCGGGGCCGATTTCCCCAGGCGGCCGCCGGGCGCGAAATCGGCGGCCTCCGCCTCCAGGGCCCAGACGGTGCCGGGCGGGAAGACGGCCGGATCCAGCGTCAGCGTGAACAGGGCGGGGGCGGGCTTGCGCGGACCGGGAGGGCCCATGAACGTCCAGACCCGGAGCAGGCGGCCGGTGGCTCCGGCCTTGTCTTCCATGTTCCGGGCGCGCACGCCGATCAGCCGGATCCCGTAATCGTCCTCCGCCGCCACGGGCAGCTCGATCGTGGCGCCGGGGTTGACGAACCGGTTGCGGTCGGTGGTGGCGAAGTCGACGGCGGGCGGCTGGTCTTCCTCCAGCGTCATCCGGCCCTCGGCGAGAATGCGCTCGGGGCCGGGCGTCTCCCGCTCCGCCACGATGCGGTAGGCGCCGGCGTTGGTGAAGGTCCAGGTTGCGGCATAGCCGGACTTCGCCTTTTCAAAAGGGCGTTTGCCGGAGTCGTCGACCCAGATCAGCCGCGCCGCTGGTTCTGCGTTGACGGCGGCGGTGACCCGCGCGCCGGGGAGCGCGGAGAGCGCGGCCGGCGGGCCGGGGCGGGTGAAGGGCGGGAGGCCGGCGTAGGCGGGCGGCTCCACCGTGAACGCGGAGGCGGTCAGGCGCGGGGCCGGCCGCACGGTTACCGCCACCGAGCGGGTGCAGGTGTCGCCGGCGAAGACGCGGAAGGCGAACGAGCGTTCAGCTTTTGGGAACGAATAGGACCAGCCGAAGGGGTTGTTCGTCAGGGGGAGGAGGGCGGGGGCGGCGCCGGCCGTCTCCTGGGGGGGCAGGACGGCCACGCGCTCGCGGAAGCGGATGACGGGAGGCTCGGCCAGGGGCTGGCCGCCGGGCGTCTGGGCCCGCACGAAAACGGACAGGGGCTCTCCCTCGTCGAGGACGACGGGCGCGTCGGGCCGCATCGTCAGGATGACGCGGCCGGCGGGCGGGATGTCGGCCAGCGGCAGCAGCAGGCGCTGCAGCGCGTTCCAGGCATAGCGCGGCGCCGCGAAGCCGTACACGGCCGCGAGTAGAACAGCCCCGGCGAGCAGGAGAAGTTCCCGACGAAGCGGGCGGATGCCGATCAGTTCGCCGGCCGGGATACCGAGCAGGGCGTCCGCGGCCTCCCGGCCCACTTCGCCGGCGAACGGCGCTTCGGCGGGCGCCAGGTCCCGGCGCTCGAACTGCCAGGCGTTGATCAGTTTGTTCTGGTCGACCCCGAACCGCTGCTCCAGTTCCACCGCCACGGCCTCGGGCCGTTTCCGTCGGCGGATGGGTGCCACGATGCGCGTGTGGACGAGGGCGACCGTCGCTCCGATCAGCGACGCCAGGGCGGCCAGTCGCAGTCCGGCCGGCAGGCGGATGAAGGTGTCGAGCAGGCACAGGACCAGGCCGGCCAGGAACAGGAGGCGCAGGGCGAAAAGCGCGCCCCGGGCCACATCGCCGTGGATCAGGCGGCGCCTGGCGTGCTCGATCTGCTTCCAGATGGGAAGAGGCATGGAACTCCTCGGCAACGTTTTCGGCCGGGCCGAAAGGGGTCTATCAATCAAACGCATCTTAGGCGAAATTGTTGTCCATGCCAATGGATATGACGGGCTCTCCCCGGTGGGTTGTGCCGGCCTTCTCTTCTGTGGATGCGGCCGCCGGCCGCGTAACCGCCGGGCCAGCACTCCATGCGCGGGCCTGTTACCGCCCCCACCGGGGGCGGCCACAGAAAAACATGGCGGCCACAAAGAAACATGTGCCGGTCGTTTCTTCTGTGGATGCGGCCGCCGGCCGCGTAACCGCCGGGCCATCACTCTTGCGCAGTGAACCCCTACACCAATTGTTTTTAGATCGCCGCCTCGGTCAGGCGGTCCTGGCTGCTGGCGATGCGGGGCCCCTCTTTGTCATCCAGGAAGCGCTGGGCTTTGGAGGCGACATTGACGCTGTAGGCGGGATCGAGGAGCGGGGCGTTCCGGCACCGGGCGCACTGGCCGCAGGGGCGGGCATGGGGATCGTCCAGCGCCCGGGCCAGGAATTCCATCAGGCAGCCGGAGTGGTAGAGGTAGGCGCGCATCTGCGCCTGCTCCTGCCGCCGGATGGCCGTGATGGCGTTCACATAGGCTTCGTTCAGGCGATACGTCGCGCCTGACGCGGTGGTGATCCATCCGGTGCCGGTCTTGGCCACGGCTGGCGGCGTTTCCACCGACAGGAATTTGAGGGTCTTTTCAACTTGTGTCCGCTTCAGGTTGAGCCGGTCTCCCAGTTCGCGCATCGAGACGGCGCCCTTGCGGCCGGTCATGGCCTTGAGGACGTTCTCCACATGGGCGCGGGGCGGAAAGGCCCGTTCGATGAAGAAATCCGCGATCGAATCGTCTTCCTCCCCGGCCAGCAGGATGCCGTAGGCCGATTCGAGAGCGCGCCCCGCCCGGCCCACCTGCTGGTAGTAGTGCACCACGGAGGCCGGATGCTGGTAGTGGATCACGAAGCCCAGGTCGGGCTTGTCGAATCCCATGCCGAGGGCAACCGTGGCCACGAGCGCCTTGATCTCGTTTTTCAGCAGCTGCTGTTCCAGCTCATCCCGCAGCAGGGCGCCGTTTTCCCCTGTTCCCAACCCGGAGTGATAGGCCTTGGCGGAGATTCCGCTCAGCGTCAGCCATTCCGCCAGCCGTTCCGCGTCGCGCTGGGTGAGGGTGTAGACGATCCCGCTCCCCGGCAGGGACGGAATGGTTTTCGCCAGCCACGCCATCCGGGCGGCCGGGCTTCGCAGGATGAGCGTCTGGAGCTTGAGGCTTTCCCGGATCAGGGGGCCCCGGATGAGCCGGATTTCCTGGCCCAGTTGCGAGAGGATGTCGGCCACCACGCGATTGTTGGCGGTGGCCGTGGTGGCAAGGACGGGAGTGTCGGCGGGTAGTTCCCGGAGCACCTGGACGATGCGCCGGTAGTCCGGCCGGAAGTCGTGGCCCCAGTCGGAAATGCAGTGGGCTTCGTCGACCACGAACAGGCCGATCCGGCCCTGGAGGGCGGAAAGGACGCTCGCCTGGAAACCGGGATTTCCGAGCCGCTCCGGCGAGACGATCAGGACATCCAGGGCGTCCTCCCGGATTTTCCGCGCGATGGCCGGCCAGCGCTCCTCGTTGGAGCTGTTGATCGTTTCCGCGCGGATGCCGAGCCGGGCGGCGGCCTCCAACTGGTTGCGCATCAGGGATAGCAGGGGCGAGACCAGGAGCGTGGGGCCGGCTCCCTCATCGCGTAGCAGGCGGGTGGCGAGAAAGTAGATCATGCTCTTTCCCCAGCCCGTGCGTTCGACCACCAGAAGCCGCTGCCTGTTCAGAATGGCTTCGATGCTGTCCCATTGTCCCGGCCTGAAGGTGATATCGGCCCTGCCAAGAGCGGTTCGTAAATACGACAATGCCTTGTTTTGCATAGACTTCCGTAACTGTGTTCCTGGCAGGGATCGTCCGGAGTCTTGTGAAAGAGAATAGCAAATGGGTGGCGGAAGGCAAGGTCGTTCGTTTACCGCCGCATCGGCCGAGGTTGCGGATACGGGGGAAGAGAAGGAGGATTGAATCATTGATGAAGCGCCGGCTTCATGCTATTTTACACGCATGAACGAGAAGGGCGTCATTCTTTCCAAGTTGAAAGCGGTTAAAGGCGAACTTGCAACCCGTTACCGGGTTCGTTCCCTTGCGTTGTTCGGATCGTATGCTCGCAACGAACAGACATCTTCCAGCGATGTCGATATTCTGGTCGATGTTGATCCTGCAATCGGCCTGGCTTTCATCGATTTGGCGGATTACCTTGAACACCTATTGGGCACCCACGTTGATCTGGTTTCCTCTAGGGCGGTCAAGCCGGCTTATCGGGAGAAAATAGAAGCGGATCTGATGTATGTCTGAACGTTCTCCAGAGTTATTGATCGACGACATCCTGACAGCCCTCGACAGAATCGCCCGGTATACGAAAGGCATGAGCGAGGAGCAGTTTGTCGGCGACGATCGAACGGTTGACGCCACAATTCGAAATATTGAAATCATCGGGGAAGCCGCTGGACGGTTGTCTGAATCATTTCGGGCACAACACCCGGAGACGGAATGGACCCGAATTCGCGGTTTACGAAATCGCATTGCTCATGCTTATTTTGGGATCGACCTTGCCCTGGTCTGAACGATCATCACACGGAATTTGCCTGACTTGCGCGAACAACTGTTGGCGATTCGCGAGACTCTTTGATTAAAACGAGCAGTTTCTGGACGTTATGAAGCAGCGCCGAAGCACAATGACGTGCAGGTTCGAGCTGTCCCACCGGTCGCCGATCTCTGACTGGACGATGTTCCAGACCTGCTTGCTTGTCATGTCCGCTCCAGCATCATCTACGCCCCGCCCGTGAGGCTGTCCAGCGTCAGGGTGAGAGGACGGTGATTGGTCAGCTATCGGCGTCAGAGGAGGGCGGGGGGCGGTCTCCCAGAGGTTCTGCCTATACTTCATGCGAGGAACCGCGTACTCTTCATAAGAGCACTTTTTCACGGCGGTTACAATCAGCGTATACCCGTTGCCTTCTGAAAAGCGATTACACACCACTCACCGGCCAGAGGGGTGCCGGCACATGTACGCGACATCTGGAGGTATCGAGTGCGATATCGAGCGACAGGATCTCTCGCGTGGCTCATCTGCACCGCCTGGCTGACCGTCACCGCCACGGCCGCCGTGCGATTGCCCAACTTCTTTGGCGACAACATGGTTCTCCAGCGCGAGCAACCGGTCCCTGTCTGGGGATGGGCCAACCCGGGCGATGAGGTCACCGTCACCTTCGCCGGCCAGGCCCGGAAAGCTCAAGTCGCCACCAACGGATCGTGGCGCGTCATCCTCGATTCCATGCCTGCCTCCGCCGAGCCAAGGGAACTCGTCGTCCGGGCAAGGATTGAAAACCGGCAATGGAAGATTGCGAACGTACTCGTCGGCGAGGTTTGGCTGCTCAGCGGGGACTTCGGAGCGTATTTTGAAATGTTTGCCTGCACAAACGCCTCCGCGGAACTTCCAGCTGCAAACCACCCGGACCTGCGCCTGCTGAAGGTGTGGTCCAAGAGCAGTAACGACCCGCTGGACGATATCCTCGGTGAATGGCGTGTCTGTACACCTGAAAACGTCCGCGGATTCTCCGGGCTTGCCTACTTCTACGGGCGTGCGCTCAACCGTGAACTCGGCGTGCCGATTGGCGTGATCGACGCGTCCTACCGCTACTCGGTCGCCCGGGGATGGATGCCCCCCGCGGCCTTCCGGATGATCCCGGAGCTGAAGAAACCGCGTGATCAGATGGATAGTTGGGATTCGACAACGCCCGTCGGTCAATCCGCATTCTCCGCGGCAGTCGCCCGCGTGGAATCCTGGCTCCCCGCCGCGAAGGCGGCCTATGCCGCCGGAAAGCCGATCCCGGCGCAACCGCTTCTTCCCGCGCCCCTGGTCGCCACCGACAAGAACTACCTTTCCATCCGAGAGCTCTCTCTCCATTACCAGGGCATGATTCATCCTCTCATCCCCATGCGGATCCGCGGTGTTGTCTGGTCACTGGGCGAGAGTTCCTGCCTCGAACCGGACAAGTTCTTTTTCTATCTGAAGGGACTGATCCAGAGCTGGCGCCAGGCCTGGGGCCAGGGCGATTTTCCGTTCTACCTCGAGCTGCTGCCAGGCGTGGGTGCCCCTGCCTTGAACCCGGTCCCGATTGACAGTTGGACCCGGATGCGTGAAGAACAGGTTAAGTGCCTTGCCTTGCCGAACACCGGAGTGGCGGTCACATTTGACGTCAGCGACTACGTGGCCGACAGCCGTAACCGCCAGGACGCCGGCGAGCGACTTGCCAGAATCGCGCTGGCCAAGGAATACGGCCGTCCCGTTATCTACAGCGGACCGCTATACAAGAGCCACCGTGTTGAGGGTGATCGGGTTGTGATCGAGTTCGATCATGTTGGCGGCGGGCTGGTTGCCGGCGACAAACGAGGGCTCTCACCCATGGTGGAGGCGAACGATCGCGCGCTCAAGGGATTTGCCCTTGCGGGCGAGGACAAGAAGTGGGTCCTGGCTGACGCCAGCATCTCGGGCGGCACGGTGGTCGTGCGCAGTGACAAGGTCACCTCCCCCGCGGCGGTCCGCTATGCTTACAGCTCCAACCCGGCGGCGGCGAACCTGTACAACCGTGATGGCCTGCCTGCCGTGCCATTCCGGACGGATGCGTGGGAACAATGAACAGGACGATAAAGAGCCCTTACGGGAACTCAGGGACTGTCCTTGCGCTGACCGTAACCGTGTGCCTCGGGCTTCTTGCCCTCGCGACACCCGCGTGGGCCAAGGTTAGAACCGCCAAGATTTTCAGCGACAACATGGTTCTGCAGCGCAATCAACCGGTGCCCGTATGGGGATGGTCCGATCCCGGCGACGAGGTTACCGTCACCTTCGCCGGCCAGACCAAAACGGTCCGGGCCGACACGAACGGGGCGTGGCGCATCACCCTGAAGCGCATGCCCGCTTCTCCCGAGCCCCGCACCATGGCAATCAGGTCCAGGGCCGGGAACCCGGAAACAACGATCGAAGGCGTTCTGGTGGGCGAGGTCTGGTTCTGCAGCGGCCAGTCGAACATGGGGCTGGCGCTGCGCGACTGTTTCCAGGCTCCCGAGGAGATTGCCGCGGCCGACTATCCGCAGTTCCGCTTCTTTGTCGTCCCCGGCGGCGGTGCGCCTGTTCCGGTCACGGACATCGGGGGCGGAAAATGGCAGGTGTGTACGCCGCAGACGGCGGCCGATTTTGCGGGCACAGCCTATTTTTTCGGGCGCGCCCTGCATCGCGAGCTGCAGGTGCCCATAGGACTGATAGAGTTCGACCGGGGCGCGACCGGCATCGAGGGTTGGGTGCCGCTGGCGGGCTACAAGGACTCAACCGTGCCGGCTCTGCAGGCCATGTACCGCGAAGCGGCGAGCTGGGATCCGCGGAGTGACATCGGTCGACAGGCCCACGACAAGGCTTTTGCCGATATCGAAGCCTGGATACCGTTGGCGAAGGCGGCGCTCCTGAGCGGCAAGCCCGTGCCACCCGAGCCGCGTCTGCCCGTTCCGTCCCGCCAGGTGCCGGGCCCGACCACAACCTATAACGGCATCATTCACCCGCTGGTGCCTTACGCCATCCGCGGCGCCGTCTGGTATCATGGGGAGGCAAACCCGGGTGAGGGAGAGCTCTATGAGCAGAAGCTGGAGGCCATGATCACCGGCTGGCGGACCGCCTGGGGCCAGGGGGATTTCCCGTTCTACTTCGTCCAGCTCGCTAACGAGGGAAACACGGTGATCCAGCCGATGGAGGAGGAAACGTTCCGCTATGTGCCGGTCCGTGAGGCGCAGCGACGCGCGCTTGACCTGCCCCGTACCGGGATGGCCGTTGCGATCGATCTTGGCGAGGACGCAAGCGGCCATCCGCGCAATAAGAGGGATGTCGGAGAACGGCTTGCCTTGTGCGCACGGGCCGACACCTATCAGCAGAATGTTCCTTTTTCAGGCCCGCTCTATCGTTCATCCCGCATCAAGGGCGACACCGTGGTCCTGCAGTTTGACCACATCGGAAGCGGTCTGATGATCGGCGACAAGGACGGCCTGGAGTCAGTCCGCGAGATAACAAATGGCATTACCAGGCTCTTTTCGATCGCGGGAGCGGATGGCGTGTGGCACTGGGCCGATGCACGGATTGTCGGTAAGACAGTCGAGGTCCGAAGCGACAAGGTGCCGGCTCCCGCCAGGGTGAGGTATGCGTATTCGATGAACCCGAAGGGCAACAAGCTCTACAACCGGGACGGTCTCCCGGCCTCCCCGTTCCGCACTGACGACTGGTGAGCGTTCGACAGGCGTGCCGCACGGATGCGACGTGATCCTGACCCGGAATGTTCGCGATTTCAAAAAGTCATCCGTTCGTGCGTCGACACCGGAAGAGTTTCTGGCGTGAGAACCGTCGCGCGCAGCAGGTAGGGCGAGGCCTCCGGCCGAGCCGCGCGCCGTGCCATTTCCAGCAATTCGCATGGCGGCTCGGCCGGAGGCCTCGCCCTACCTGAAGAATGCCGACGCCCCGGGTCAGGGGCGCCAGTAGGAGTCGACGGCTTCCTTGGCCAGGCGCACATAGTGCCGGCCTCGCTCGGAATCGCCGAAGATCGTCCCGACCTCCCGCTGCGCAATCTCGAAGAGACAGCCGCTTGCCGCCTCGCAGACTCCCTTGAAGTATGCGGTAATGGCCTGATCGTTCAGCGGGCCCTGGCAGGTCACGAATTCCGCGCGCGGCTTGCAGTAGTAGACGACCCGGCTGCCGCGCAGGAGCTCCCCGATGCGAGGTTCGTCGTTGAAGGGGGAAACGGAGAGCTTGCGCAGGTTCGGCCACTTGGACAGGTAGTCCGGCCAGATGGCGTCGACGCGCTCGCAACAGCCGTAGGAGAGCAGCCCGAACCGGTCGACCAGGCGCTGCTGGTAGGGAAAGACGAACTCGCCGAAGGTCGCCGCCGAAACGGCCGTGGTCTCCTGCGACTCGAGGAAGCCCCAGCACTGATTCGTGCGCGTCACGGCATCCGCCGGCAGTTCGTCGGTAAACGAGAAGGACTCCTGCGCCAGGGGAGCCATTCCGTTGGTGGGCGCCAGCAACTGCTCCGCCTCGAGGAAATCGTAGTACCGTTCGTAGACCCGGGTCGCCATCTCCATCATCTCGTGCACGGCGTCGGGACAGTCGAACAGGGCCAGGTAGTAGGCTTCCATCCCCATCAGGTGTACGAGCTGGTTGGTGATGGAGCCCGGCAGGCTTCCCATGACCATGCGCACCGGCAGGATGTCCCCGAAGAGAGCCTCGATCTGCTCCCGCTGATTCGCCGTGGCCTCGCGGTTAACCCCGAAAGACCCGTTCCGCAGCTTGTCGATTTCGGTGGCGAGGTTGTGGATGACGGGGTCGATGTGAAAGCCCTGGCCGGTCCCCGCGCGCGTGACCTTGGCAGCGAGCCCGAACGGGCTCACATAGGTGTGCCAGCTCATGTTGAATGTCGGAGGGACGGGCGTGTCGTCGTCGAACAGTTCTCGCCCGGCCAATCGGCTGAGGAGCGCGCTCTCGATCCGCCGCGCCTGCTCCCCCTGGCATTGCAGGCGCGGGGTGATGACCTCCTGGGGGAAATTGGAGATGAGAAACCGGACGGGCGGGGCTGCGCGCCGCCCCTCCGCCTGCGCCTGCCACATCTTCAGAATAGCGTCGTTTCGCGCCGAGCTCGCATAGTCGAGCTGCAT
>CAYZVY010000036.1:22550-24660 GCA_964481675.1 uncultured Verrucomicrobiota bacterium | reverse complement strand
TCGAGGATCTGGGCGTCGGTCAGGTTGGGCGGCCAGCCGTAGGCGGCGAAGACGGCGGCATCCAGGTCATCGTGAAGCTGCTTGAGAACGGATACCAGGCCGGCTTCGTGAATCTTCTTGTCGCCCGCCGACAACGCCTCGCCCGTCCGCAGCTTTTCCAACACGTTATACAGGCCCGTCATCGTCAAATCCGCATGCTCCGCCTGCCGCCGCTTCCGGTGCCACACGGTGCCCGATTTCAGCATAAGCTATATCAGGAACGAGGCGATGTCTAAGCTATTCTAGGAGCCGGTCCCAATGATCGGGAAAGTAATATAATAAGCGTCTACACGGGTAGGCTAGTTCGATCGGCGTTTGGACATGGCTTTCAAAAATCGTCGATTATGTCGCCATGAACCCGCGCTGACCGAGTACGCGTACGCGTACGACGTACGAGTACGATAGGGTTTGACAGGGAGAGCAGCGGTTTAAGGGTCATGGCGTACGGCAGGCAAGTTGTACACCGCTTTTGCTTGGCTTGCGGCCGCTAGTGCCGTATTCTTAAGGGATACCCACTTTGGTTGTTTTCAATACGCGGGAGGTTGCATGGTATCCATGACACGACGGAGTTGGTCGGGAATGCTGGCGGGGTCCGCGGCGCTGCTGTTTCTGGCGGGCACCTGCCTGGCCCAGGCCGGCGCGGGGGACGCGGCCGGGGCGGAAAAGCTGACCATGTCGCTCGGCGAAATTTTCCAGAAGGGCGGCTGGACCATGTATATCCTGCTGCTCACCTCCATCCTGGGGGTGGCCTTCACCCTCTACCTGTTCGCCGTGCTGCGCCAGGAGCAGGTGGTGCCGCGGCTGTTCCGCAAGGACATCCTGTCCCGCATCCATGAAGGCGACTTCGACGGCGTGCGCGAGACCTGCAACTACAAGCCGAACCCGCTGGGCGAGGTGACGCTGAGCGCCATCGACTTCCTGGAGGCCAACCCGACCCTGGACATCGGCATGCTCAAGGACACGATGCAGGGCGAGGGCGAGCGGCAGGCGCTGTTCGTCACCGGCCCCGCGCAGTACCTGCTGGACATTGCCGTCATCGCCCCGATGCTCGGGCTCTTCGGCACCGTGCTGGGCATGATGAAGTCGTTCCAGGTGGTGGCCCTCGACCTGGCCAAGGCCAAGCCCATCCTGCTGGCCGGCGGCGTGGCCGAGGCCCTGATCACGACGGCCTTCGGCCTGATCATCGGCATTCCCGCCATGATGTTCTACGCCTACTTCCGCTCGCGCTCCGCGCGGCTGATCGCCACGCTCGAGGCGGCCTCCGCCGAAGTGCTCACCGCCCTCATCCGGAAGAGGAACGTATGAAGTTCACGGGCAAGCTCAAAGAGGCTCCCGTGGGGTTCCAGATCGCGCCCATGATCGACGTGGTGTTCCTGTTATTGATCTTCTTCGTCACCAGCCAGATCTATGCGCAGTGGGAATCCGAGATCGGGATCAACCTGCCCACGGCCAAGACGGCCGAGGAGAACCCGCGGGCGCCCGGCGAGATCATCATCAACGTCTCGCGCGACGGCACGGTGGTGGTCAGCGGCCAGACGCTGGACGACGACCGGCTGATGACGGTGCTGAAGCGCCTGGTCCTGGTGTTCCCCGGGCAGCCCGTGCTGATCCGGGCCGACCGCAAGACCGCCTATGAGGCGGTTGTGCGCGTGCTGGACATCTGCCGGCGCTGCGACGTCTGGAACGTCTCCTTCGCCACGGCCCTTTCGGAAGACGAGAAGCCCGCTCCATGAAGTTCGGCTGGACCACGGCATGCCTCCTCCTGATCGCCGCCGCGTTGCGCGCCGCGTCGCCGGAGGAAACCGCCCAGCTCCAGTTCGGCGACGGCCTCTTCCGGCGCGGCATCCACGACATGGCGATCCGCGAGTACATGGTGTTCATGGAGAAGTACCCGGAGAGCGCGTCGGCCGACGCGGTCTGGTTCCGCAGCGGTGAATGCTACCGCGCCATGGGCAACCGCCTGGCGGCCGACCGTGCCTATTCCCGCGTCGCCGCCATGCCCGGCAGCGCCCACCGCTTCCGCGCCGTCCTGCGCCGGGCCGAGCTGGCCATGGACGCGGGGCAGGACGAG
>CAYZVY010000036.1:2061-22450 GCA_964481675.1 uncultured Verrucomicrobiota bacterium | reverse complement strand
CTTCCGCGCCGTCCTGCGCCGGGCCGAGCTGGCCATGGACGCGGGGCAGGACGAGGCCGCCGCCGGCATGCTCCGCGGCCTTCTCGCGGAGAGCCCGCCCGCCGATGTCGCGGCCGACGCCACGTTCCGCCTCGCCACCGCCCTGGAAAAGATCGGCCAGCCCGAGGCCGCCGCCGCCGCTTACGAGCGCGTGGTACGCGACTATGCGGCGTCCCCGTTCCACCCCTACAGCCTGCTGGCGCTCGGCGGACTGGCCGTGGCGGGGCAGGGGGGCGACAGCCGCGCCGAGCCCCTGTTCATCAAAGCCACCGAGAAGGCGCCCGAGCCCCGCGTCGGGGCCGAGGCCTGGTACCAGCTGGGCGCCCTTTACTATCGCGGCTCGAATTATGTCCGGAGCGCCTTTGCGTTCGACCAGCTCTTCATCCGCTACGGGAGCGATGTGCGGGTGGCGCCCGCCCGCCTGCAGGCCGCCTGGGCCTATCACCGCGCCGGCCGCCACGCGGACACGGTCAAGCTGGCCGACGAGGTGCTGGCGGCCAGGGAAGCGCCGATGGACGGCTGGCTGTACCTGGCGGCCAACAGCGAGCGGCAGCTCCAGCGGTACGCGCCCGCCGCGGCCCGGTACGAGACGCTGATGAAACAGTTTCCCGAGAGTCCCTACGCCGCCCGCGCCGCCTACGAGCGGGCCCTGGCGCTCTTTGCCGGCAACCAGTTCCAGGAGGCGGTGATCCAGGCACGGGCGATTCCGCCCGACAGCGGCATGGCCGACCAGGTCTGCTGGCTGATGGCGGAATCCTACGTGGCGTTGACGAACGAAAACCAGGCGATCCAGAACTACCGCCTGATCGCCGACACCTATCCGAAGTCGGCGCTCGCCCCCGAGGCGCTGTACCGGCTGGGCGAGGTGCTCAAGAAGCGGGGCGAGGAGTGGAACGCGGCCGACTGCTACCGGGCCGTGTTCACCCGCTACCCGGCTTCGCCCCTGGCCGCCCGCGGCCTTTTCGCCGCCGCCTATGGCGCGGCCAAGGCCGGCAAGCGCGAGGATGCGGCCCGCGACTGGGGCCGGTTCCTGGCCGCCTTTCCCGACCATGAGCTGGCCATCGACGCGCTCTACCAGAAGGCGGTGGCCGAGTCCCAGCTGGGCCGCAACGAGCAGGCGCTGGAGACTTACGGACTGCTGCTGAAGCGGTTTCCGAAAAACCAGTATGCCGCGGAGGCCCGGTTCTGGAGCGGCGTGCTGCTGGAAAGCGCCGGCAAGTTCGAGGACGCGGCCCGCGAGCTGCGCGCCGCCCTGGCGGCCGACCCGGCCGACAACACCGCCCGCCAGGCGCGTCTCCGCCTGGCCATCGTGCTGTTCCGGCTCGCGCAGTACCCGGAGTCGGCGGAACTTTCCCAGGCCATCATCGCCACGCCCGTCCGCGACGAGTTGCCGCCCGGCCTGCTCGAGTGGCTGGCGGAATACCGGCTGAAGGGCGGGGCGCCGGACAAGGCGCTGGAGGCCGGCCGCCTGCTGGCCTCCGGCACGCGGGAGGCCGCCTGGGTGCAGATCGGCCGGACACTGGCCGGCGAGGCGCTGCGGAAACTCGGGAAGAACGGCGAGGCGCTGGCCGAGTTCCAGGCTGCGGTGGCGGCCGCGGCCGACACCCCCTCGGAACCCCGGGCCTGGCTGAACATGGGCGAGATGGCCCTGGCCGACAACCGCCCCGCGGATGCCGGGAAGGCCTACGGCGAGGCGGCCCGCCTGGCGGGTTCCAGCGAAGGCATCCGCGCGCGCGCCACGTTCGGGACGGCCCGGGCCCTGGAGGCCGCGGGCGACTCCGAGGGGTCCGTGCGCTTTTACCTGAACGTGGCGCTTCTGTACCAGGATCCGGACCTGACCCCGGAAAGCCTGTACAAGGCCGCCGCGGGATTCAAGAAGCAGAACCGCGGCAAGGAGGCGGCCGATTTGCTGGCGGAATTGAAGAACCTGTACCCCAAAAGCCCCTGGGCGGCGAAGGAATAGGGAGCTTCGGCATGCGACATAAAATCCTTCCGGATCTGGACGGCGACGGCTTCGCGGACGTGGAAGCCCTCCGCCAGCGCCTGCAGCAGCGCCGCGTGTGGCTGGGAGCCGCCGCCGCCGTGCTGTCGATCGCCTTTCACGTGTTCATCGCCATGCGGCTGCCGGCGATTATCCTGCCCCATGTGGACGCGGTGAAGGCCGAGATCCACAAGACATTCAAGGTGAACGACGTCTCGCCGGCGCCCCGCGCGGCGCAGCCGACCCGCCCCGAAGCCTCCACCTCCCTGAAGCCGGGGCCGGGCTTCAACGTGCAGTCCGACGCCATCACCCTGAAGCGCATGGTCGACGAGGTCAAGCTGGCGCCGCAGCCGCTGCCGGCGGGCTCGCTGGAGTCGCTCGCGGGGGCGCCGCCGACCCCCCTTGCGCCGAAAATGGAAGCCTGGTCGCCGCGCGAGGAGATTCTGAAGGTGGAGGACCGGCTGGTTCGCGAGGAGATTCCCGACCGGCCGCGCCGCCTGATTCCGGACGTGACGCGCATCAAGGGGGCGGCGGACGTGACGCTGCCCGTGGAGGCGCCGCGCAAGGTGGGAGACGGGCAGGGCTTGTCCGACGCCGCCAAGCGCAGCGTGGCCGACGCGCGGCCTCCGTCGGTGAGCGCGGCCGACACCCAGTGGGACCGGCTGGAGGATCTGCTCCGGCCCGCGCCGGGCCCCCGGCTGGGCTCGGGCGCGGCGGAGGCGGGGGGCGGGCGGCGGGCGCCCGAGACCGTCGCCATGCTGCCGCCGTCCACCGGCGAGCCGCTCAAGCCCATCGAGGGGATGCTGAAGGCGACGCTCAGCGTCTACGCCGACCGGTCCGATCCCGACTACACCTACGGGCGCGTGGACATCCAGCGGGCCGGGGCTGACGCCATGCCGGTGCTGCCCAAGGACATCCTGTTCATCCAGGACACCTCCGGCAGCATCACGGAGCAGCGCCTGGCCCTCTGCCGGGAGGGCCTCCTGCGCTGCCTGGCCCAGCTCGCGCCGCGCGACCGGTTCAATCTCGTCGAGTTCCGCGACGCCCCGCGCCGCTGCTTTACCGACTGGGCTCCCGCCACGCCCGCCAACCTTGAAACCGGCCGCGCGTTCGTCCGGGCCATGGAGTCTCGCGGCTACACCGACATCTACGCCTCCCTGCGCGAGCTGCTGGCCATGGAACGCCGCCCGGTCCGCCCGGTCATCGTGATCCTGGTCAGCGACGGCCTGCCCACCGCCGGCCTGCGCGACAGCGCCGAGATCATCTCCGCCTTCACCCGCGAAAACCGGGGCGCTGTTTCTATTTTCGCCATGGCCACCTTCGACCAGGCGAACCTGTACCTGCTGGACATGCTGAGCTACATGAACCGGGGCGACTCGGTGGCCGCGCGGCGCGGGCGCTTCTCGATTCCGGACGTCATGGACGGCCAGTTCACGGGCGTCAGCCGGCCGGTGCTGAGCGACATGCAGTTCCGGTTCTCGTCGCCCGGCGCCGAGATGGTGCCGTCCCTGACACCGAACCTGTATCTGGACCGCTCGCTGGTTCTCTACGGGCGGTTTCCGAAAAACGCCGACCGCGTGGTGTTCCAGGTGGTCGGGCGGTCGGGCGAGCAGGGGTGCGACATGGTGTTCGACCTGAAGATGGCCGACGCGGTCAAGGGGGACGCCGGGATCCGGGAGGAGTGGGCGTGGCACAAGATTTACGGATTGATCGGGGAGCACACCCGCACCCGTGATCCGGCCGTGGTGCGGGAAATCAAACGCGTCTCTTCCGCCTACGGGCTGAAGGTGCCTTACGCCGACGAGCTGAAGTGACATGATTGACGTAGCCCATTTGACGCGCCGGTTTGCCGGCGTGACGGCGGTGGACGACCTGACCTTCTCCGTGGAGGCCGGGGAGGTGGCGGCTTTGCTGGGGCCCAACGGGGCGGGCAAGACGACCACGGTCCGCCTCCTGGCCGGCTATCTGCAGCCGACCGGCGGCACGGTGGCCGTGGGCGGGCTGGACATGGACAAGGACGCCCTGGAAATCCGGCGCCACATCGGCTACCTGCCCGAGAACGCGCCGCTGTACCCCGAGCTGCGCGTGCGCGAGCACCTGTCCCTGATGGGCGCCCTCTTCGGGATGTCCATCCGCAAGCGGCTCCAGCGGATCGAGTGGGCGCTGAACGCCTGCGGGCTCGAGGACGCGGCGGGCCGCATCATCGGGCAGCTGTCGCGCGGGTACCGCCAGCGGGTGGGGCTGGCCGCCGCGCTGCTGCACGACCCGGATGTGCTGATCCTCGACGAGCCCACCGCGGGGCTGGATCCCGTCCAGGCGCGCGCCATTCGCGAGGTCATCCGCGCGCTCGGCGGGGCGCGGACCATTCTGATGTCGACCCATTCGCTGGCCGAGGCCGAGAGCCTCTGCCGGCGCGTGCTGATCCTGAACCACGGCCGTCTGGTGGCTCTCGACACGCCGGCGGAGCTGCGCCGCCGCAGCCTGGGCTGCTTCCGGGTGGCCGCGGAGATCCGGGCCCCGCTGGAGGCGGTCCGGGAAAAATGTTCGACCCTTCTTTTCGCCGAAGCGGTGGAAGTCGAGGCGGACGGCGAATGGGTGAAGGTGCGCGTCACCAGCCGGGCGGACGCCGATTTGAGGCCCGACCTCTTCAACCTGGCGGTCCGCGAGAACTGGACGCTCCGGGAATTGCGGGCCGATCACCACACGCTCGAGGATGTGTTCATGTCCTTGATCCGGGAGGAGGCGCCGCATGGATAAGCTCCTGGCAGTCTGGCGCAAGGAGCTGGCCTCGCAGCTCGTCACCGCGTCGCTCTATGGCACGGCCGCCGTCTTCCTGGCGGTGACGGGCCTGAATTTCTGGAAGCTGGCGGCGGACAGCGCCGGCACGCCCACCTCCCTGGGCGTGCTGCTGTTCGGCCCCATGTTTTTCTGGATCATCACCCTGATGCTGATCACGGCGCTGACCATGCGGAGCTTTGCCGAGGAGAATCGCTCCGGCTCCCTGGAGCTGCTGATGACGGCGCCGCTGCGCGACGTCGACCTGGTGGGAGGCAAGTTCCTGGCCGCCCTGACCCTGTTCGTGTTCATCCTGCTGCCCACGGTCGCCTACCCCTGGATTCTCGCGGCGTGCACCTCGGGCAGCTGGTCGATCGACCAGGCGCAGGTGTTCGTCGGGCTGGGCGGGGTCGTGCTGATCGGCGCCTTCTACATCGCGATCGGCGTGCTGATCTCGGCCCTGTCGCGCGGGCCCGTGCTGGCGGGGATCGGCATCTTCGCGGCGCTCAGCCTGCTGTTTTTCCTGGATGCCTTCTGGTATGCCGGGCCGTCCCGGGCCATGCAGCGGATCCTGGAGTACACGTCCGCCATCCAGCATATCATGGACTTCTCGAAGGGCATCCTCGATTCCCGGGCCGTGTGCTATTACGTCTCCGGCACGGGGCTGATGCTGTTCGCGGCGGTGAAGGTGGTTGAATCCAAGCGGTGGCGGTAGGGAGGGCGGGATGGCCGAGAGGGCTTCACATAAAAACATCTGGAAGCGGCGTGCCTGGCGGACGGCGGCTGCGGCGAGCGCCGGCTTTTCCGTGGCCCTGGCGCTGCTGCTGGTGGTCCTGGTCAATGCCCTGGCCGCGCGCTTCCCGGTGCGGTTGGACATCAGCCGTTCCCGGTTCTACGCGCTGTCCGACAAGACCCGCGCCATCCTGGCGGAGGTCAAGGCGCCCGTCACCGTCACCGTGCTGCTGGAAACCGATTTCGAGCTCTACCAGGACATCCGCAGCCTGCTGCGCGAATATGCCGCGGCCTGCCCGAAGCTGGTGATCCGGTTCGTCGACCCCGAGCGCGAGATCGGGGAGACCCGCACGCTGGCCCGGCGCTACGGGCTCCCGGAGGCCAATTACCTGGTCTTTGAGGCCGGCTCCCGCTTCGCCGTGGTGGAAGCCCGCAAGATGATGGAATACAATTACTGGCCCCTGATCCAGGGGCGGAAGAAGGCGCGGGTGGCCTTTCGCGGCGAGCAGATGCTGTCGACGGCGCTGCAGGGCCTCCTCCAGCCGCGCCTGCCGCTCGTGGCGTTCACGACGGGCGAAGGCGAGGGCGATATCGAGAATTTCACCCCCGCCGGCTATTCCCACCTGGGCATGGCGCTGCGCCGCGACGCCCTGCGCTTCGTCAAGCTCCCGTCGACCGAGGTCATTCCGGCCGATTGCGCCGCCGTTGTGGTGCTGGGCCCGTCGCGCCCCTTTCCGGCTGTCGCCCTGGCCTCGCTGCGCGCCTACATGGAGCGGGGCGGGCGGGTGCTGTTCTGCCTCGAGAAGGGGCGCGGGACCGGGCTGGAGCCGCTGCTGGAGGACTGGGGCGCCCGCGTGAACAACAACCGCGTGGCGGGCCCGGCGCTGCCCGGCCGCGAGCTGCTGGTGATGGACTTCGGCGATCATCCCGCCACCCGCGGCCTGCGCAACATGGCGTGCTCGTTCTACTTTCCCCACGAGGTGCGGCCGCTGACCGAAGGGGGCCAGGCCGACCGGTTGCGCGTCACGCCCATCGCGATCAGCGCCGCCAACAGCTGGATCGAGACGAACCCCGCGGAGGATCCGCCCCGCTTCAACGTGAAGGAGGATCCGCCCGGCCCCGCGCCCGTCGCCGTGGCGGTCGAGCGCGGCCTTCCGGCCGGCATCAAGGTCTCGCTTCCCCCCACGCGGCTGGTGGTGGTGGGCGACGCGGACTTCGTGTCCAACGGCGCGCTGGCCGGGGGGAACGAGGACTTTTTCATGGGCGCCCTGAACTGGCTGCTGGAGCGCGATTACCTGGCGGCGGTGTCGCCCCGCGTGCCAGACGAGATCCAGGTGGAGATGGATCCCGGCCAGAGGAACAGGCTCTTCCTCTGGGTCGTGGCGGGCCTGCCGGGGGCGGCCCTGCTTCTGGCCGGCTGGGTGGCCCTGATACGGAGGCGTTAAGCGGGACCTTATGCATATGCGCACCCTTTTCTGGCTCCTGGTGGCCGTGCTGTTTACCGGCGCGTTCTACCTGTTTGTGACGGCCCGCGACCGCTCCGGCGGCATGGCGCCCCCCGAGGGCGCCCTGCTGCTGGACCTGGATCCGGAAACCGCCGACCTGCTCACGATCCGGACGCCCGCCTGGAAGGTGGAGTGCCGCAAGGTCCGCGGCCGCTGGCGCATGCTGGCACCCCTGCAGGGCGCGGCCGATGTCGGCGTGATCGAGCGCATCATCGGGGAGCTGGCCCTGCTGCCCCGCGAGGAGGTCGCCACCCCGGCCCAGATGAAGCTGCGCGAGCTCACGCTCGACAGCTACGGGCTTGAAAAGCCCGATGTCGCCATCACCGTCCGCTCCGGGGCGTCCGCCCCGGTAACCCTGCTGGTGGGCGCGCCGGCCCCGTTCCCGTCCTCCGTTTTCGTGAAGCGCACCGATGAGGAGGTGGTGGTCACCACCCGCACCAATATCCTGGCCGCGCTGCCGGCCCAGGCCGGCGACTTCCGCGACCGCCGGCTGCTGGAAGGGGACGCCGCCTCGGTGGTCCGCTTCGAACTGGAGCGCCGCTCGTCGGCCTTTGTCCAGCTGGTCCAGGAGAACGGGGAGTGGCGCCTGATGCAGCCGGTTGTCGACCGGGCCGACACGCCCCGGTTCCAGGCGCTGCTGCGCGACCTGCTGGCCGCGGAAGTCCGGGAGGTGATGTCCGACGAGCACGCGGATCCCGTGGCCTACGGGCTCGGGCCCGATTCGGTGGAGGCCGTCCTGACGCTGTGGTTGGCCGGCGAGCCCGCGCCGACGCGGGTGGAGTTCGGCCGGCTTTCCGGGCCCGCCGGCGACCGCCTCTGCGCGCGCATTGGCGGGGCCGGTTCCATCCTGGCGGTCGACACGAACGTGCTGAGCCTGCTGACCTTCCGGGTGCAGGATCTCCGGGACCGGATGCGGCTGCGCTTCCAGCCCGACGCGATCCGCGGCTTTTCGCTGGAAGCCGGAGAACGGCGCATGGCGGCGGCCCGGGAAGGCGTTCTGGTCTGGCGGCTCACCGAGCCCCTGCAGGCCCGGGGCGATGTGGAGCGGGTCCGGTCGTTCCTGATGCAGCTGCCGTCGCTCGCCACCTCGGGGTTTGACGAGGCGCCGGCGCCCGAAACGCCGCCCCTGGTGCAGGTGTGCCTCTGGACCGGAGCCGTGGCGGCGGCGGGCGCGCCCGTGGCGCCGGATTACCGGCTGCGCGTGCTGGCCGCGGCCGAGGGCGACCGCTATCGCGCCGACACCGGCACCGGCGGCGTCTTTTTCCTGGAGGGTGAGGCGGTGCGCCAGGTGCTGGGAGCGGAGCCGTTCTGGGATCCGCTCCGGTTCCACGACCGGGAGATGCTGGCGCTGTCCACGGGCGCGGTCAAGCGGGTTGTCCTGATGCGCGGCGAGGTGGAGCAGGCGGCCGAGCGCGACGACAAGGGGCGCTGGCTGACGCATGACGGCCGGCAGGTCAACGCCGAGGCGGTCGAGGGTCTTCTGAGGACGGTGACGGCGCTGCGGGCCGTGCGCCTGCTGCCGCCCGAGGGGGACGGCAAGGCGTACGGTTTCGACGTGCCGGCCGCCCGCCTGGAGTTCGGGCTCGAAGGCGGCGCGGGCATTCAGAAAACGGTCATCCTGGGCGCCGCCGACACGGACGGCAACCGGTTCGCCCGGGTGCAGGGCCAGGATCTGGTGTTCGTGCTGTCTCCCGAAACGACGGCCCTCCTGATGCGTGACCTGCTGCAATGAAGGCCCCTTTCTTCAAACGCCCGACCTTTCATTTCCCCCGCCCCGAGCGGGGCCGCTCCCTGGCGGGCGCCCTGTTCCGCGGCCTCCTGCTGCTGCTTCTTCTGGCGTTCAGCTGGCTGCTGCTGGTGCTGGCCATGGGCATCCCCTCGTCCTGGATCCGGCTGATCGAGCAGCGCCTGCCGGATACGCCCTTCGCCGCCGAGGCGGGAACGGTCAGCTATGACCTGATCCGGGGCGTGACGCTCAAGGACGCCCGGATCTACTACAAGGGGGACGCCGGGCTGCCGCTGGTCGCGGCGGAGACGGTCCGGCTGTCCGTCAATCCGCTGGCGCTCCTGACGGGCGGCGACTGGCTGCGGGATGTCTGGATTTCGGGGGGCTCCATCCGCGCGCTGGAGGGCGGCCCGGCCGGCAAGGGGACGGGAAAAACCGATTTTGGGAACTGGAACGTCCACGTGGAGGTGCAGGACACGCGCCTCTTCGGCGAGCGGGTGGTCCGGGGCAAGGCCGAGGCGTCCCTGAGCGGGGCCCAGCTCCGGGTGACCCGGATCCAGGGCGAGATCGGCGAAGAGGCGGGCCCGCGGGCGACCCTGTCGGGCGCCCTGACCATGGATATGGCGGCCCGCCTGTATCGCGCCAGCGTGAACTGGAGCGGCGATCCGCTGGCCATCGAGTCGTTCCTGACGGCGCTCGGGCGGCCCGGGGCGCTCGATTATATCCGCCTGTTCAAGCCGGGAGCCCGCCTGCCCAGCGGCGACGCCGAGATGGAGGGCTGCTACGGGGATGACTGGCTGTTTTCGCTGGCCTTTTCGGGCGCGGCCCGGGATTGCCGCTACCGGGGCGTCGAGATCCGCCAGCTGTTCATGAACCTCCAATTCAGCACGGGCGCGGAAAAGCCGACGGAGTTGGCGTTCGACCCGGTGGTCCTGATCCGCCAGGACGGCCTGGCTGCGGGCGGCTTTTCGGTGGATTTTACAAACGGTGACGTGCGCTTCGACGGCTACTCCACCTGCCCGCCAGGCGTCCTCGTGCGGCTGGTGGCTCCGGATGTCGCCGAACGGCTGGCCGCCGTGCGCGTGGAAGGGCCCGTCCGGATCCACGCCGGCGGCACGGCCAATGCCCGCGATCGCACGCGCAATGCGGTCACCCTGTTCATGGAGGGGCAGAAGCTGGGGATGAACCGGTTCCTCGTCGACCGGCTGGCCTTCACGGCGCGCCTCACCGGAACCTCCTGCGAAATTCACGACGTGGCCGGCGAGGTGTACGGCGGCTCGTTCACCGGGATGGTCGACCTGGTGACGGCCTGGTCGCCCGACGGGCAGCTCGAGCAGGCACAGTTCGCCGCGCAGGGCGGCTGCCAGAATACCGACGGGCGCATGCTGGCCGTGGCGCTGGGCTCGAAAACGCCGGACCGCTACGAGGGCAAGCTGGCGGTGGCCGGCCGCGTGAGCGGCATGCTGGGCGCCGAGGACTGGAAAGGCCTGTCCGGCGCCGGCACGGTGCGCGTCAGCCAGGGCCGGCTGTTCCGGCTTCCGGTCTTCGGGCCGCTGTCCGATTTCCTGTCGCGCCTGGTCCCGGGGCTCGACCCCCGGGCCAGCCTCACCGACGGGACGGCCGACTGGCGGCTGGAGGACGGACGCGTCAAGTCGGAGTCGATTCTGGTGGGGGGCGACAAGGTCAGCCTGAGCGGCCGCGGCTCCTACGCGCTGACGAACAGCCTGAATTACGACATCCAGCTCAAGCTGATGAACACGGATTCGCTGCTTGGTATGGCGGTCCGGGCCATCACGATGCCGGTCAGCAAGCTCTTCGAGCTGCGCCTGCGCGGCACGCCCCAGGCGCCGCATTGGTATCCGGTCAATTTTTCGTCCGACGTGTTTGAGCGGCTGTCCCGCGGCGGCAAGGGCGCCAAAGCCGGGGCGGCTCCGGCGGAGGAGTCCGCCCGGCCGGAGAAGGGAGGGCCGGAGCCATGAGCGGGCTGGTCTACATCCGCACCTACGGATGCCAGATGAATGTGCGGGACAGCGAGGCGGCGGCCGCGCTGCTGGAGTCGCGCGGCTACCGGTTGACCGACTGCGAGGACGAGGCGGACATCGTCATCGTCAATACGTGCAGCGTGCGCGGCAAGGCCGAGGACAAGGCCATCGGCAAGCTGAACCTGCTCGTCGTGAGCAAGCGGGAGAAGCCGGGTCGGCTGGTGGGCGCGATCGGCTGCATGGCGCAGCGGCTCGGGCCCAAGCTGCTGAAATCCGTTAAGGGGCTTGATTTTGCGCTGGGTCCCAACCGGCTGGCGCGGCTGCCGCAGGCGATCGAGGAGGCGCAGGCGGGCGAGGGGCCCGTGATCGACGTGGGCGAGGAGCGGACGGAGGGCGACGCCCTGGAGGGGCACCTGCCGGGCTCGCCGATCGCGTTCGTGAATATCCTGTACGGCTGCGACCGGCGCTGCGCCTATTGCATTGTGCCCACCGTGCGCGGGCGCGAGTGGAGCCGGCCCGCCGCCGCCGTGCTGGACGAAGTCCGGCGCCTGGCGGACGCGGGGGTGCGGGAGGTGACGCTGCTGGGGCAGAGCGTGATGCGCTATGGCGTGGCCAACCCGGTCTGGCCGGAGGCGGCCCGGTCGCCCGGCGGGTTCGGCGAGCCGCTGCCGCGGCTGCTGGAGGCGGTGAGCGCGCTGGGCGTGGCGCGGCTGCGCTTCACGTCGGGCCATCCCTCCGGCTGCTCGGAGGAGCTGGCGCGGGCCATGGCCACGCTGCCCCCGGTCTGCAACCACCTGCACATGCCGGTGCAGTCGGGCTCCGACGCCGTGCTGCTCCGCATGCGGCGGGGCTACGGGGCCGACGATTACCGCGCGGCGGTGGGCCGCCTGCGGACGGCGATGCCGGACTTTGCGCTGACGACCGACGTGATCGTGGGCTTTCCCGGCGAGACGGAGGAGGATTTTGACCGCACCCGCCGGCTGATGGACGAGATGCGGTTCGACAACGCCTTTATTTTCAAGTATTCGCCCCGGGCGGGAACCCCGGCCGCGGCGTGGCCGGACGATGTGCCGGCGTCGGTCAAGGCGGAGCGGAACAAGGTGCTGCTGGAGGACCAGGACCGGCGCGGCATGGAGCTGCACGAGCCTCTGGTGGGGCGCGCCGTGGAGGTGCTGGCCGAGGGGGCCAGCCTGAAACGGGAACGGCTCTGGAGCGGGCGGACCCGGACGAACAAGATTGCGTTTTTCGACAACCCCGGCGCGGTGAAGGCGGGGGACGAGGTGCGGGTGGTCATCACGCGGGTGCTGCCCCAGACGTTGTATGGCGATGTGGAAAGGAGCGGATCATGAGCGAGCTGGCGATGATGGCGGTGTTGATCGGGGCGGTGGCGGTTCTGGGCAAGCTGGCCGGCCTGGTGTTTCCCGGGCAGGCGGCGGAGTTCCTGAAGACGTTCCCGCGCAGCCGGAACTGGGCCTGGGGGCTGACGGCGCTGGACCTGGTGCTGGTCTCCCTCCTGGTCTGGACGCTGCCCACCAGCTGGTTCACGCCCTACCGGGCCTCCCTGCTGCTCGCGTGCCCCGTCGCCTTTTATCTGATGATCACGTTCATCGATGAACTGCTGGCCCCGCGGGCGCTGGGCGGGCTGATGCTGCTGGTCGCCGCGCCCGTGCTGGAAGCGGCCCGGTTCCACGACTCGCCGGCCCGGCTGGTGCTGGTGGTGATGGCGTATGCCTGGGTGTTTCCCGGCATGCTGCTGGTCGCCAGCCCCTGGTGGTTCCGCAAGGCCGTGACCCCCCTGGTGAACCGCCCGGGCTGGCTGAAGCTCGGCGCCGCGGTCGGGGTGGTCCTGGGGCTCGTGCTCGTGTATCTCGGGCTGTGCGTGTATTAAGGAGGCCGGGGTGGGGAATCCGCGCTTTTTAGTCATTCGCGGCGGGGCGATCGGCGATTTTGTCATGACCCTGCCCGCCCTCGAGGCGCTCAAGCGGCGCTGGCCGGAGAGCCACGTCGAGGTGCTGGGCTATCCGCACATCGCGGCCCTGGCCGTGGCGGGCGGGCTGGCGGACCACGTGCGGTCGCTGGACCGCGCCTCCGCCGCGCTCCTGTTCGTGCCCGAGCAGCCGCTGCCGGCCGAGCAGGCGCTGTATGTGCGGTCGTTCGACACGGTGATCAGCTATCTGTACGATCCCGACGACTCGGTGACCGCCAGCCTGCGGCAGGCCGGAGCCCGGCAGGTGCTGGCGGGGAATCCCCGGCTGACGGAGGCGCCCGCGGCGCGGCACCTGATGAAGCCGCTGGAGGCGCTGGCGCTGTATCCGGACGGGGAGCCCTATCCGCGGCTGCGGTTGCGGGAGGCGGTGGCGGAGGAGGGGCGGGCGCGGATGGCCGCGTGGAAGGCGCCGCTGGTGGTTCATCCCGGCAGCGGCAGCCGGACGAAGAACTGGCCGCTGGAGGGGTTTCTGGCCGTGGCGCGGCGCGCGCGCGCGGCGGGCTGGGATCCGGTGTTCAGCTTCGGCGAGGCCGACGACGAGGTGCGCGCGGACTTCGGAAAGCGGAACGAGCCGTTTCCCGTGCTGCCGCGCGGAAGCCTGGTCCAGCTGGCCGCCGCCCTGGCCGCCAGCAAAGGGTATGTGGGGAACGATTCCGGCGTGACCCATGTGGCGGCCGCGGTCGGCATTCCGGTGACGGCGGTGTTCGGGCCTTCCGACCCGGCGCTGTGGGCGTCCCGGGCGCCCGGCGTCCGGCTGGTGCGGGCCGCCAGACCCACGCCCGACGCGCTGGCTGCGGTCGGGGAGGATGCGGTGTGGGCGGCGGTGGCAAGCGTCCTGATCTGAGAAACCGAACGTCAAACATTGAACGCTCAACTTCGAACTTCCAACACAAGAGACTCTTACTTCGGCGTTGGACGTTCAATGTTGGATGTTCGACGTTCGTTTCTCCTCAGCCATCCCATCTGGCGCCTTGCGCCCAGCGGCTGGACTGATCTGAGAACCGGTTCGTTTCGGGTAGGGCGAACCCTCCGGGTGAGCCGCCCGCCGGGCCGATGCGCATCGCGGCTCCGCGGGGACGCGTCGCCCTACCTGCTGCGCGCAACGATTCTCATCGTTGCTCCATCTGGGCATCTGGCCCGAACCCTGAACCCTCTTTTATGCTTTTCCTGCGTAAGCAAATCCTGTAGATATAACAAATGGTTATTTCACACAATAGCGCGGCGAACCGGGCGATCAACCTGGGGCTCGGGGGCAACATCCTGCTGGCCCTGATGAAGACCTTTGTCGGCATATTCGGTCATTCGAACGCGCTGCTGGCCGACGGCGTCAACTCCACCTCGGACGTGGCCTATTACATTGTGGTCAAGATCTGCGTGGTGTTTGCGCACAAGCCGCCGGACCACGAGCATCCGTACGGGCACCGGCAGCTGGAGAGCATCGCGGCGCTCACGGTGGGGGCGTTCGTCATCACGACGGCGATCGCGCTGTTCTGGGACGCCATCAACAATGTGTATGACATTTTCGCGGGGCAGGTGGACAACAGCCCGGTGCGCCTGATCGCGCTGTGGGTGGCGCTGTTCACGGTGATCTGCAAGCTGGGCTTTGCCTGGTATACCAAGCGCGTGGCGACGACGACGGGGAACACGGCGATCATGGCGCTGGCGCGCGATCACCGGAACGACATTTTCTCGGCGTCGGCGGCGGCCATCGGCATTGTGATTTCGCGGCTGGGCTTTGTCTGGGGCGATCCGCTGCTGGGCGCGGCGGTGGCGCTGGTGGTGCTGGGCACGGGCATCCAGATTCTGCGGGAAGCGGCGGCCGACCTGATGGACGCGGTGCCGAGCACGTCGCTGGAGGCGGAGACGCGCGAGGCGCTGAAGGATGTGCCGGGGCTGAAGCAGGTGGAGGAGGTGCAGGCGCACCGGTTCGGGCCTTACCTGATCATGCATCTGACGATCGGGCTGGACGGGGGCATCACGGTGGCGGAGGGCGACCGGATCGCCACGCGGGTGGAGCGCCAGCTGTATGAGAACATGGATTTTGTGAAGCGGGTGTATGTGCATTACCATCCGGCGAACGAGGCGAAGAAGGCGGCCGCTCCCGCCCTGGGCATTCCCAGCCCGTGACGGAGGGGCCCTTCGGCTGAGTCCGCTTATACATCATACGGTTTCGCGTAGCCGTGCCGGGCTCGTAGCTCCCGGCCACAGATCGTTCAGGTCGAGCGTTTAACAGCTTCCTCAACGGAGAATCGAACCGTCTTGCGCTTGCCGCTGACCGTTTCGCGCAATTCGATTCGCCAGGTTCCGGACAACGCATTGAGGGCGAGGGGAATCGTCATTTCAAACCGGCCGGCGGGGGCGTTCAGGTTGACCCGGTGCCAGGCGGGGCGATGTCCGGCGGGATCGATCACCTCCGCGTGAACCACATGAAACTGGTCCGGTTCCGCTCCGTCTTCCGTTATAACACGACCCTGGATCGTCACGGTTTCCCCCGGCCTTGCCGTCCCTTTCGTTCTTTTTGTCCCTATGCCCTTCACCGCATAGGGCAGCTGTGCATAAACCATTGCCAGATCCGAAGACTCCACCGCATCATCAAACCGCTTCACGAATCCCAGGTAGCGGCCCTTGCGCACATCATACGTGTGCGCCGTCCCGGGCAGCGTCACAGTCATAAGCCCTGCCGAAGTGCCGGTCACCAGTCCATAATAACGCGCCTGGCCATCGTCGAACCGCGTGATCATGGTTGGCTTGACCGTCCCGGACTCCGCTCCCGCAAACGGTTCCAGCCGGGCATGCGCAAGAAGATGGTCGAAGAGCATGCCGATGGTTTTGTTGGGCGACAGCTCGTCGGGCCGGTCCTCGGGATTGAGCGCCTTGGCCACCTTGTTCGACGACATCCAGGGAAGGCGCGTGTTCAGCATCACGGCCATCGATCCCGCCGCCGCACGCTTCACGATGACGGCGGGTTCCCCGTCTTCGAAACGTGCCCAGGCTGTCCCCTTGGTAATGTTGAGTCCGCGCAGAGCCCGCACCATCTGGCCGCTGCCGTTCCGCCATTCGGACGGTGCGTCGCCAGTCCATCGGATCGGCTCGAATCGGTCGCCCTTGAGACGTGTTGCATTCCCGCGATCGACCCCGAATGCGGCATCGAGCGCGCTGGCGGTCAGCCGCTTGCCGTGGCCGTCGCGCATGCCCACCGCGGCGTCGGCCAGCACGGAAGCGCCGCGATCGATGGCGGACGCATAGGCGGTAGCCGCCTCAAGCGGAAGGGCGTCCGTGTTGAACAGGAGCAAAAGACCGGCGCTTGGTGTAGGGGCATCGCTTGCGGAGCCCGCGCCGGGCAAGTCGCTTGACATGGCGGGCGGCGCAAGCACCGCCCCTACACCTTGCGCGCAAGCCTCCTCATCGGCCACAAAACGATAGGTCAGCCGCCGCTCGTTGAGCAGGCCGATCGCCGCATTGGCGCCCTCCTCATGCGATTCGCCGATCACGGCCAGGGCATACACTGACGACTGGGAGTAGGGGAGCAGGACCCGGGGCGGGGCGATGCGGGCGTGCTGGATGAGCCGGCCCAGCCCGTTCCGGATTTCGCGCTGCTGCCGGCCGATCTCGCGGAAGGGCTCCGCGGGCGTCAGGTCCAGGTGGATCATGGACATGTTCGAGTGGGCGGTCAGCCGCTTGTGCAGCAGATAGCCCCACCAGGCCAGGATGTTGTAGTGGCGGAACAGAGTCTCCCACGGCAGGACGGGACTTCCCCAGCCGTACCCCAGCCAGACGCCCACCCCATCGCCTTCCTTGAGAAAGCTGCGCACCCAGTCACTGCGCACGCCGCCGTAGGTCATCGTGAACCGGCTCGCGCGGATCATGGAGTAGAAGTTGACGCCGACGCCCACGCCGGGCGCGTAGGCCCCGCTGTCGCCCACCTTGAACAGGGGCGAGAGCTTCGCCGCCTCCTCGGTGGCGATCTCGTAACGCCGGTTGACCCGCCCATCCATGAAAAGCCTGAAATCGAGCCAGGCCGAGGGATTGTCCGGCGTCTGGCGCGCCTGCTCCAGCAGGACCGGCAGCACGTCGTCGAAGCTCGCGATAGCGGCATCGTACTGGCTGTTGAGTGTTTCGATCGTTCCGTAAAGTCCAGCCAGATGACGGCGGTAAAGTACCAGCGTCGGCTCCGACCAGTCGTATTCGCCGCCCAGCCGGAACTCGTCGCTCATGTTGACATAGGCGTTGCCGAGGTCCGCGAACTGGTGCTTCAGTTCCCTGGCCAGCGATTCGCGCAGCGGCCGTTCGTCCACGATCGGCGGATCGAGCTTGTTGTCCCGCCCGCGCTTCCAGGGAAAGCCGCCGCCCTTCATGCCGTAGCACAGGTAGGTGAAGTCGAAACCCGCTTCCCGTTCGGCCCAGGGGCGCATCATGCGGGTGCCATACCAATCATACTCGCCGCCCGCGGCCGTGAGAAAGGCCATTTCCTCTTCAGCCACGTTGCCCGGCTTCCAGGCCTGGACCGGTTCCGCCCGCTCGGCCAGCAGCCGGCCGCCCTCCCACAGGCGAACCGCCACGGCGCCCTCGTGCGACACCGGCGCGAAGGCGATTCCCTCGAAGCGGATTTCGGTCCGGCCAGCCAGGGGCTCGCGCCGGCGCCAGACCACGCGGTCGAACGCGCCATTGCGCCATTCCAGTTCCAATTCAGCATGGGCTGGAAGGCGGATGTCCCCGTGAGCCGCAACCACGGCGACCGTGACCGCGCCCGGAATCACCTGGCGGCGATTTTCGATGTCGATCTTCCCAATTCCCGGTTCGCCGGCCAGTGACTGGCAACCGGCCGCGAAATCGAGAACCGGCCGTTCGTGGCCTTCGCGCAGGATCATCCGATCATTGCCTTGCTCCAGCGCCGGGGTGTCCACGTGTCCATCCAGCAGCCAGGCATGAAACACATAGTCATTGGCCGGCAAGGGCGGGAACGTGGCGCTCAGGAGGCCGCCTCCGGCGGCAAGGTCAACGTTGAGCTGTCCTCGGAATGCCCGCAGGCGATCGCAGGAGACAATCTCGTATTCCAGGCAGGCCTTTTGCGCGCGTCCGCTCCCGTAATGGACCGTCAGCCCGTCGGCAGCCAGTTTCATGTCCGATAGCGTCGCCGCCGTTTCGGCGCGCGCGGCATGGCGGATCAGCTGCAGGTATTGCGCAAAGTGATATTCCCAGTCGGGCAGCTCCGTTTTCCCCCGGTACCGGGGCAGCAGGTCATTGCGGGGCCCCTCGTCGCCCCAGGGGCCGAGCACGGGCCAGTCGAGCTGCTTGTCGAGCAGGATGATCCGGCCCGCCCCGACGGCGTAGGGCCGGATCGTTCCCATGGGTCCGGGCGCGATCCCGGCGTCGAACAGGCCGGCTAAGCCGGCGGCCAGGTCAACGGGGTCCGGCCGGGAATCCGCGGACGCGAGCCGCCCCGGCCAGACGCCGTGGCAGTGGGGCTCGTCGCGGCCGACGATCAGCAGCCCGCCGCCCCGGGCGGCGTAGCGCCAGAGATCCTCGATCAGCTCGGCGGGGGCGTCCTCGAACCGCACGCCGGCGGTGACCACGCAGTCGGGCTTGAAGCGCTTCAGCTTGCGCCGGGCGCGCTCGACCTCGGTCCGGCCGTAGGGGCCGGTGCGCATGTCGCCCGTGCCCCAGATGTTGACGAAGCCCCAGTCGAAATCGCCGCGCCGGCTGAGGTCGCGGTAGATCGCCGTGTTGAAGCTGACCTCGCCGATGTAGAATACCCGGAGCCGGCGCCCCGCGGCCGGGGCCAGCCACGGCACCATCGGGTGCCTGACCGTCCGGTCGCACCGCTGGGTGCGCGGCTGGAGCGGACGGTCGCCGACGAGCTGTCCCCAAAAGCGTTTTCCCTCGACGCGGGGAGGCGTGCGCCGGTACAGGAAGCGGGGGAGCCCGGCCGTGACCGGCCGCTCGAGCCTCAGGGTGTCGGCGCCGGAGGTGATGGAGGCGGCCAGGACATGGGTGTCGGCCGTTTCAAAGGGAACGTCGAACGCGAGCGAGGCCGCGCCGTCGGGCCCGATTTCGACGCGTTGCGAGGGACCCGCGCTGATGGCTTTTCCGCCTGCGCCGAGGGCCTTGCGCGTCAGGCGCACGGTGGCGATCCGGTGTTCGGAAGCCGTCAGGCGGACCGTGATGCGCCGGGTCTGGCCGGGTTCCGCCGGCGCGTCATCCATCTCCAGGGCGCCGGCCAGGGCGGCCGACACGCCGTCGAGGCGGGGCAGGTCGCGGAGGAGCCCCAGGACATAGGAAACGGCCAGGCGGGCGCCCGGCTGCACGAGGGACTGCGGCGTCCCGAAGCCGAGCGTGAATCCGGGGAACTTCCCGAGCCAGTTCCAGATGGCGTCGACCCGGGAGTCCGCGGCGGCCAGGTAGAGGCCATGATGGGGTGCGCGTTGGGAAACGGCGGCGGTCCAGCCGGCCGTGGCGCGGGGGATATTGACGTATTGGGAGACCGGCGCGTGCCAGGGGGAAAGCGTCCGGACCGTTCCGGTGATGGAGGGGGCGAAGACATCGCAATCTTCTTCGGGAAGGCGCACGCCGCTGGAGATCCAGGCCGCGAGGGGGAGGGCGGTGTCGGACTCGTTGACGAACGCCAGGTCCACCCGCAGCTGGGGGCGGCCCGGGACCAGGCGGCAGGTTTTGTCCAGCCGCACGCGGTGGAGCGGCGCGTTGCCGATGGGCGCGGCGACCGGATGGCCGCTGAAGGTGACGCTGGCCGCGCCGGTTTCGTCCACCCGGAGATCCTGGATCTCAAACGGCGCGGGCATGGCGTCAACACGTCCCTCGGAGATCGGCTGGCCGGCCAGGATTTCGACGAGGGCGGGATGGATGCGGGTGCCGTAACCCTGGCAGAGGGCGACGTCCTTGCCGCTGCTCTTGTCGAGAAGCGACCAGGCGCTGCCGGCCTGGCGGGGGTCGAGGCGGATGAGGAGACGGTCGTTTTCGAGTTCGACCGTTCCGTCGGCACGTGTTTTAACCGAGGCGGCCGGATTTTTCACGGGGTGGATCCGGTTTTTTTCATGATCACGAAGACGCCGACTTCGCGGGGGTCGCCGGACATCAGGTCCCAGGGGATGAGGGGCAGGGGAAGGGTGACCGGCTTGCCGTCATAAACGCCTTCGGCCAGCGGCTTGCCGTGGAAATCGAAGGGCGCCAGGACGCGGTACGCCTCGCCGGCCTTGAGAAAGGCGGACAGGTCGGCCGATACGGTGTTGGCGGCGGGCCAGGAGGCCATGACGAGGAGGGCGCGGCGGGGATCGTAGCGGTTGGGCCGGAGCAGGACGACGGGCTTTGTCTTGTCGTCGGGGGTGGGACTGAGGGTGTTGCGTTCGGGTGTGGGGCCTGGGTAGGAGCCGCGGATGATGATGTTGCTCTCGGCAATCTGGCCGGCTTTGGTGCCGATGTTCACCTGGTAGCCGCAGACCAGGTTATGGCGGAAGACGATGTTGCGGCTGTTCGGCCCGCCCAGCAGCGCATAGGTGCGGCCCGTGGCTTCCTTGCGCGGGGCGAAGAGAATGTTGCCTTCGACGGTGAAGTGGTTGACCATGCGGTCGATCTGGGAGCCGTATAACTGCAGAGGCAGGCTGAAATTGCCGCCGATAATGCAGTCGGTGATGAGGCGGGGCGTGCCGC
>CAYZVY010000036.1:0-1961 GCA_964481675.1 uncultured Verrucomicrobiota bacterium | reverse complement strand
GGCAGGCTGAAATTGCCGCCGATAATGCAGTCGGTGATGAGGCGGGGCGTGCCGCTTTCGTTCTGGGTGTAGATGGCGGGACCGTGGGGGCGGTCGGCGCCGGGGAACCCGTTGTCGTAGATCGTGCAGCCGTAAACCTCGCCGCTGACGGCGGACTTCCAGAACCCGATGCCCATGGTGTTGTGGTGGGAGAGGCAGTCGATGATCCGGATATCCGTTCCGCTGCCGATGTTCAGCACGCCCGTGGGAACGGGAAAGAGGGTGCTTTGCCCGTCCGGAGCCGGGGTTTTGGGGCGCCAGTCGTCCCCGATTTCGAAATCAAGATCCCAGAGCCAGAGGTGGTTGGCGCGCATCTCGAAGCCGCCGTCGATGATGGCGTGCTCGCCGGGGACGGCGCGGAGGTGGATGGGTTTGCCGGGGGCGCCGGAGAGGGAGACGGCAAAGCCGTTGCCGCCCCCCTTGCGGATGGGGTAGACGTAGCGGCCGCCGGCAAGCCACACGACGCTGCCCGGTTCAACCGGGTGGGCGCCTTGTAGGACGGAAGCCAGGTCCCAGGGCCGTTCGCGGGTCCCGGGTTGCGTGGCCAGGCCGTTGGTGGCCACATAATAGGTTTTGGCCTCCGGGATGCGGGGCACGAGCGGCGACCACAGCGCGGGATCCGCGGTGGGGGCGGTTTGGGCCAGGGCGGTTGACAAGCCGGACAGCAGGAGGGAGAACACGGCCAGACGGATGATCATGACGCTCTTTCGTCCAGGTGGATGGTGGCGGGAGGATTGACGCAGGGCAGGCCGCGGCACACGTGCATGAGGCGCCGGAGGGGTTCCACAACCACGGCGGCGGTGGTCATGCCGCAGTTGGCACGGGCATCGCTGCAGATGCTGGTGGGGTATTTGGCGTGGTCGCCAAGGGCGGCGAAGGCGGAAAGGCCTGTCAGGCTGCCTTTTTCGTTAGCGAGCAACTCGTAAAGGCGTTTCTGGCGGTGCTCGGAGTCGTCAAGCCCGAGGGCCGGAGGTTTTTCCACCGTGGAAAGAGGGGGGCCGGACATCACGTGGTTGGTGTGGGTGTAGATGCCATTGACGGGAGGAAGGAACGCGTAGCCGGCCGAGCCGGACTCGACGCCGAGGATGCCGCCGTGTTCGTCGGCGATGGCGCAGTGGGCTCCGTCCATCACGCCGTGGTCGAGGGTCAGCTTGCGGGCCTCCTCCACGGTGGGGCAGGCGTGGACGAGGAGGCCCCAGATGTCGTAGGGCAGCTTGCCGCCCGGATTGCCGCAGCTGAGGGAGTTGCGGAAGACCGAGCAGCCGCCGGCGGCGAAGCCGTGGCCGAAGAGCCAGCCGGGGTAGGTGAGGGTCAGCAGGTGGAGCCCCTTTTCGATGCGGAGCGCGAGGACCTGGTACTGTCCGATGCGTTCGGTGCCCGTGTCCTTGGTCTGGCCCGAGAGGGGGGTGCCGTTTTTGGTGGCGGAGGGGTGGACGGCGAAGGAGGTGCAGCCGTCGCCGATCGCGGAGCCGCCCGGGAAGACGCTGAACAGCTTCGCTTCGGGGATGCCGGCTCCGCGCGTTATGCCGCGGTGCAGGTCGACCAGGCTCGGGACATATTGCTCGAAGAGCCGGAGGATCAGCGGGGTTTTGAAGATCGGAACGGTTCCGGTATCCGGCTTGTCGGCGCGTGCCCGGATGGCTGGCCCCCAGAGTTCGCCGAGCCGGAGCCCGCAATCGAGGGCGGTTCCGGAAACGCGGAGGACGGGAACGGGGCCTTGTGCTTGAAACGGCGGCTTGCTGGCGTGGGGGGTTGTCATGGGATTGCGGTTGATCATTCTTTAGTTGACGGCCAGTTGAGTTCTATTCAAATATATCGGTATTAAATCAAACTATCTTGGGATATATCAAGCTGCGTATTTAAGCGTTAACACGGAGGGCTCCACATGAGTCACAGATGGCGAAAACCGTCAGTACGGTTGG
>CAYZVY010000035.1:22341-24746 GCA_964481675.1 uncultured Verrucomicrobiota bacterium | reverse complement strand
CCGTAGTATAGCTTCACGAAATCGTTATTGTCCAGCGGCAGCGACAGCTCCACCGCCTGGCCGCGCTGCGTGAACGCAAGTGGCCCAAGCCGGGCGGATTCGACGCGCGCCACCGGCTGCGTCGCGAGTACCGTCAGGGCAAGGCGGTCGATGGGCCGGTTGGCATAGTTCGCGAGCGGAACGAGGATGCCTTTATCGTGAGTCATGTAGACCGCATCCACGAGCGGAGCGGAGCAGCGAATGGGCGGGGTCACGCCGGCCTCGCGAACGGGCGTCAGCAGCAGGTCGCGGATCTCCGCCGGGTACGCCCAGGGATTGGACGAGCGCGCGAGCATGTCTTTCGCGTCGGCCGCCAGCGCGCCCGGATCGGCCTTGCTCTTCTCCTCCAGCGCATAGCGGGCCGCAAGCGCCGTCTTGATATACGCCAGTCCGGGAAGGAAGCCGGCGTAGTACACGCGGCCCTTTCCGGCCGAAGCCATAACGAGCGCGGGGGCCCCATTCGAAAACGTCGCCACGATCGCCGCGCCGGCGCAGGGCTCGAGCGCCTGCCGGACGGACAGCACCTCCGCGCGGCCGCCGCCCCACTGGACCTGGTCCAGCGCATTGAGCAGACGAATCCCGCGGCCGGACGAGGAAAAGACAGCCAGGTCCCTGCACGCGCTGGAAAGGACGACCGGCAGGTCCGCCTCGAGCGTCCGCAGCGGCCGGTTGAAGGCGTCGCGCGCCGCAGCCCCGGCTGTCATCCACAGCGACCCGCCGCTCTGTACCCATTTTTGAAGCGCCTCGGCCGCCTGGCGGTCAAGGTTGGGGCCGCTGAGATAACACACCTGGTAATCCCTGAGCCCGCCGCTGGCGACCTGCCGCTCGGACAGGATATCCACGGGAACCTGGGCGTGCGCCAGCGCCAGCCAGGTGTGCATCCGGTCGAAGCCGTAAGCCAGGTTGCCGTCGACCGTCCAGATGTCGCTTGAGCTGCTGTAGAGCAGCGCCACCTTCGCGGGCGCGGGCATGGCCTCCATCAGCAGATCCTCGACGGCGCCCACCTCGCGGACGATCGCGGCGTTGGCCGTCCAGGTTTCCGGCTTGGCGTACCAGACATGGCTGCGCCAATACGGGCCGCCCTCGTGCGTGGCCCAGCTCGGGCCGTAGCAGAAGTTGTTGAGGATCTTGACGCCCCGGGCCAGCTCGCTGGTCGCTTTCAGTTTGACGTCCCACCCCTTGCGGTTGGCATGGGCAATCAGGTGGTGCCCGATGACCTGGCCCTGGTCCCGCGCGGCGGCGCGCATCAGGTCGACATTATAGGAGCCGCACTGATACGTGGATGAGCCGTTCGCCCAGTCCTCGCCCCAGATGGCGTTCTGGTTGATGTCGTCCAGCAGCTCGAAATAATCCACGCCCTGCGCATAGAAATTGCCGGCATAGACGGCGCCGTCGCTGAAATTCACGACGGTCGGCAGGCAGACTCTGTAGGCCGCCTCCAGGAGACATCGTTGCACGGCCATGAAATCGCCCAGCGCGCGGGTTCGGAACCGCTGGGAATAATAATACAGCGCCGGAAACTCGTTTTTCTGCGCCGCCGTGACGATCCGGACCGCAGCCCAGTCGGCCACGAGAAGATCGGCGGGCGACAGCCCCTTCCCTTTCAGCCAGGCCCGGAACGCGTCGCCATAAGCCGCGTCGGCGGCCATGAAATCCAACGGCTGACCGGTCGGCTCGTCCATCAGCTCGGCGAACACGATGTTTTCAGGCTTCCCGCCCTCCGCCTTGAAGAGGGCGGACTTCGATGCGATGGCCGCCTTCATTTTCCCGATGTCCGGCCGGCAGTAGGAATTGCTGATCGAGTACCAGGCTCCGCCGATGTGCCGCGAAAAATCGTCCGTGAACCCGAAGTTATCCAGCGTCTTGCGTTCGCGCGCCACCACGGCATCGGATCGGGGCGTGAACGCGTTCTGGATCAGCTCGGTCACGAAAAAGGGAAACTGTTCCGGCTTTTTTCCATGCCTGGGCCAAGCCACGGCGTCGGCAATCCGGCCGGTTTCCTCCGCGATCTCAAGATCCGTCTTCATCAGCGCGAGATTCTCCTTCGTCAGCAGGTTCGGCGGGACAAAGAGGGAAAGGCCGGCGGGGGTGTTGTCGATGTCCAGCGTGCGAACGATAGCCGACTCGTCGGGCGCGGTGGCGAAGTCGAACCGCGCCTTCAGCCGGGTTGCGCAGTTGGTATAGGCATGCCGCGCCGTGATGTGCAGCATCGCGCCGGAGTCCTGGTACAGCAGCGGTGTAATGGCGCACCAGGCCGTGGCCTGGCCGTTCGTCAGCATCTCCTGCTGGCGCACGGCGGTGGACGCGGAGCCGCCGGATTTGCCCAGGCTGTAATGCTGGTACCAGGGGGAGCGGAAATGATCGGC
>CAYZVY010000035.1:18632-22241 GCA_964481675.1 uncultured Verrucomicrobiota bacterium | reverse complement strand
GTGAACGGAACGCCTTTCAACCTTTGGAGACGATGTGCAAAAAGCCCTTTATTCAAGCGTGATCCTGATCCTGCTGGCCGGAGCGGGCTGCGTTTCGCCCACCAAGGGGCAGCGCTTTGTCACGGGCCAGGCTTACGAGCTGCCCTGCCAGCCCGATCACCGGGCGGTCGTCAACCTGGCGGACAATGGCGCCATCCGCTTCACCTACATGGCGAACGACGGAAGCCAGGTGATGGAAATCACCTGCGAGGGAAGCAAGACCACCCTGATCCAGCGGATGGCAACCCCCGATGACTGGAAACAGCATGTCCTCTTCTGCGACGGCACGAATTTCGCCCAGACGACCGTCATCCAAACAGAGGACATGACGGTCCAGTACCAGGACCGGGACGGGGATGGGGTCGTCGACAAAAAAGGTGTCAATGCGGGCGATGTCGACACCACCTGGAGCAAGGCCCGCGTGGAATTCGAGCCCGTCAGGCCGACCCGGTGATGAGGGGCGTACCGAAACGCTAATGGGAGGCATGCCATGGAAAATGTGAAGCGGATGCTCGCCAGGGACCGGTTTGCGGAGCACAACGGGATCGCGCTGGTGGAGGTGGCGCCGGGGCGGGCGGTGACGCGGATGACGGTCGCCGAAAAACACCTGAACGGCGTGGACATCGCGCACGGCGGCGCCGTGTTCGGGCTGGCGGATTTCGCCTTCGCCGCCGCCTCGAACTCGCACGGGACCGTGGCCGTGGGAATCAACGCCAGCATCTGGTACATGAAAGCCGTGACAACCGGAGCCGTCCTGACCGCCGAGGCGCGGGAAGTCTCGCTCAACCCCAAGCTGGCCACGTACCTGATCGAGGTGAAGGACGAGCGCGGCGACCTGGTGGCCAGCTTCCAGGGCATGGTGTACCGGAAAAAGGACAGCGTCCCGGGCGCATGACGCTGCCCGTCCGGCCTCCATCCCCCCTGCCCTTGACGGCTCTTTACATTCGGGCCTGGTAAAATTATACTGCGGATCACCAACAAGAGGAGCATCCCATGCGCGCGCATTTTGCCCTGTCTCTGCTTCTCGCAGCCCTGCCGGCCCTGGGCCAGACCAATACGCTCGTGGATCCCGACGCCGAGCCCGTGCTGCGGGCGCTGGCCGACTTCTACCGGAAGGCGCCGGCGTTCAAGGTCGACATGGAGGCCGACACCCGCATCGAATCCGAAGACATGAAGCAGCAGTTCACGACGCACGCCTCCCTGGCCGTCAAGAAGCCGGACAAGCTGGCCCTGGACGTGCGCAACAGCATGATCGGCACCATGCGCCTCGCCTGCGACGGCTCCACCATCACCACCTACCTGCCCGGACCCAACAAATACACGGTCAAGCCGGCCCCCGATTCGCTCGAAAAAATGTCGCGCGACATGGGCGCCTCCTCCCCCGCCTGCCTGCCGGTCATCTCCGCCCTGATCGAGCGCGATCCCTATGCCGCGCTCCTCCAGCAGGCCTCGCGCATCCGCTACGCGGGACGCGAAAAACGGGGTGACGTCCTGTGCCACCGCCTCACCTTCACGCACGACGAGTTTGACTGCGACGCCTGGATCCGGGTCGGGGACCGGCCGCTGCTGGAAAGCATCAAGCCCAGCCTCGCCAAGCTCGGGGCCTCCGGGAAACTGCCCCAGGGGATGAAAGCCGACGCCCTCCTGACCCTCACGGGATGGGATTTCCCCACCAACATGCCGGACTCCCTCTTCACGATCAACCTGCCGGCGGAGGCCCAGCAAACCGAATCGCTGATTCCGGGCATGGGCGAAATGGATGGCGAGACCGACGAGGAACCCGATCCCGGCGAACTGCTTCGGTTGAAGCCCGCGCCCCTGTTCACCCTGCCCGAACTGGGCGGCGGCACGTTCGACCTGGCCGCCGAGAAGGGCCGGCATGTCGTCCTTCTCTGCTTCTGGACCACCTGGGCCGGCTCCTGCCGCCAGACCCTGCCCGTGCTTGAAAAACTCGCCGCCGCCTACCAGGACAAGCAGGTCCTGGTGCTGACCATCAACCCCCGGGAGCCCGAGGCCGTCATCCGCGAGTTCCTGAAGGCGGAAAAACTGGCGTTGCGCGTGGGGCTGGACCGCACCAGCGACGTGGCCGAAAACTACCAGGTGCTGGGGATCCCGCAGATCATCATCATCGACAAGGCGGGCATCGTGCGCGACGTTTACATGGGCTACGGGAAAGACCTTGAGCGCGACCTGCGCGAACGGCTCGACGCCGTCCTGCGGCCCGAAGCCCCGCTTTAGCGGCTGAAGCCCATCTGGGCCAGCAGCTCATCCGCGGACCGGTAGCAGGTGCCCACCTTCTGGATGGAGCCCCACTGGCTCAGCTGGACCGGGATCAGCCAGGAGCCCGATTCCATCACCTCCCCCTTTCGCAGGGAGCCGGTCTTGAGATCCCCGTCCGGCACGCACACGGTGGGGTCGCTGAGAAAACTGCCCAGCGGCTCGCAAAGCGTCCGGGCGGTCTCGTCGAGCACGTCGCGCGGGGTCAACGAAACCGGAGGACCCTTTTTCTTCGCCGGCGGGGTGGAGGTCAGTTTCAGGAAATAGCCGCCGTACGGGTTTTTCACCACATCCGCCACGCAGTAGCTCAGCCCCGCGGGAACCGGCATGAAGAAAAACCGGCCGCGGGTGGGATGGGCCATCCCTTTCTTCATCAGCGCCGCCACCGCCGCCTCGCGCTGCGCCGCGGTCAGGTCGGGATTGGCGATGCCGCGCATGTCGTCAGCCGTAATGGGGTATTTCTGCAGCAGCGGCGTGGCCGCCGCCTGCGTCCGGGCGGACTCCACCGCCCGCGCCACCTGCGCCGCCCGCGCCACGGCGGGATCTTCCTGCACCGCGGCGGGCGGGGCGGCGGTGACCACGATCACGACCGGCCCCTTGACGTCCGGCGGCGCGAGGGCCTTCAGCATCCGCATATACAGCACGTTCGCCTTGCCGGCCGCCAGGATCAGCCCCGTGCCGGAACAGGCGGGGCAGGCCTTCCGGAGGCCCTTGGTGCCGGCGCAGGTCTTGCACTTGCCGGGGTTGTCCGCGCAGTGCATGCATTTGACCTGGCGGGGCTCCGTTCCCATTCCAGGAACATCCTGCTGCCCGGTCCCCTTGCAGATCGGGCAGCGGCCCGACCCGTTGCAGGCCGCGCAGGGGTCCAGGACGAGGCCGTTTTCGCAGTCCGTGCAGGGCCGGGACAGGCGGGCATCGGCAAGATCCTGCAACAGGTCGTTCCCCGGGAACGCCTTCCGCGCGCGCGCGCGCAGGAGCAGCCCCTCTTCCGTATTGCCGGACGCCAGCGTCCCCAGCGTCAGGAGCACGCCGAGCCGGCAGCGCTGGACCGTATCGGTGGAACCGGGAATGGCGGCCTTCAGCTCGCGCAGCAGCACGGGGTTCATCGGCTGCTCGAGCAGGCCGGAGAGAATGCCGTCGACGGCGTTGGTGGCCTGCCCCCGGACAACCCCGCAAACCAGCAGCATCAACCCGAGCACAAGCCCTGACAGGCGTTTCATGCAAAGCCTCCCGCGTTCCATCCATGCTAGCGCATCGGGCCGCCAAGCGCATTCTTTTTCTGAATCGCGCCAC